>JAYTXU010000037.1:0-37988 GCA_043742785.1 Candidatus Omnitrophota bacterium | reverse complement strand
TTTAACATCCCAAACTGCAGTAAAACAACGACTACGATCATCCCAAAAGGTTCCAAACGACTGTATTGATACGCTAAAGCCTTTGGTAAAAGACCCATCAAAACACGTGAACCATCTAAGGGCGGAATAGGCATCATATTAAAAACACACAAAACAATATTAAAAAGTATAGCCCAATGCCACACATTAGACAACCCTGAAAATATTCTCGCTTTAAGAATTACGATATATCCGAAAGCTAAAATAATATTCGTCAAAGGACCGGCTATAGCAACCAATATCAAACCTACGCGTATGTTCTTCAACTTACTAAAATTAACTGGAACTGGCTTGGCCCATCCAAAAAGAAAAGAACCTGAAACCCCAAGATAATGCAAAAGAAATAATCCGCCAGGAACAATGATACTTCCAACGGGATCGATATGCTTAATAGGATTCAGCGTTAATCGCCCCTGATCACGGGCGGTGTTATCCCCCAACCAATAAGCTACCAGTCCATGCGCACATTCATGCAGAATAATGGCAGGACCTACAGCAAACATCAATATTAAAATAATCTCAAATAACATCATAAAAGAAGAGAGAGACTTATCGTACGAAGAACAGGATATTCATATTGATGCTTCTCATCGGAAACAATCAATCCTTTAACAATAACCATGGCACCTTTAAATTTATTCATATTAGGAACACTTTGTAAATAATAAGTGGTCTTATCATCAACCACCAGCTTATAACGCATATCCGCTTTGGGCTGCTCTAAGAAGACTAATCGTCCCTTAACCTCAATCGTAGCTAGCGAGCTATCCTTAGAAATTTCCTGTAAAACAATAGGAGCCCTGATTAAAGAAGAATCCACCTTTAAAGATTTAACAGTGAGAAAATCTCTTCGAACCCACCCTATTGCCTCTAATGGCGGCTCCACCTGCCACCAATCCTTTGTTTGAGTAACAAGCTTAAGTAGCTCTCCTTCTTTAAGGATCCCAAGACTGGATGAATCGCTGTTGGCAACGGCGCGAATATTAACCTTATCGCCAATTAATTCACCCATCAAATATCCTACAATTTTCAAATAATCTGCACGAATATACACTTTAGTCGTTGGGGGCAATTGAACTTTATACCAATCGTAACTTTTACCTAATACAACGAGCTCTGCTCCTTGAGTTAATTGATTAAGTATTTCAAAATTGATATTAGCACCAGCACGAATATTGACGGATTCTTTACTCACTTGGGCTAAAAAAGGAAAATGCTCATCCGCATATCCCAAGGCACAAAAGCCAATAACAAGGAAAACAGATGAGCAAATTTTAAAAAGTTTCATGAAAAAAAACCAACTACTTCTTAGCAGCACCAGCAGCAGGCTTTGCAGCGCCAGCAGCAGGCTTTGCAGCACCAGCAGCAGGTTTAGCAGCGCCAGCAACAGGAGCAGCAGTAGCATCTTCAACTTCTTTAACCTTCTTCTTAGCTTTAACACGAACAATTTTAGTTTTTGGAAGACCCGTCACCGAACTATCTTCCTTCCAAAGACCTTTTTTCATTATTTCTTTGATACGTTCAATACGTGTTTGAACCGTACGTGCTGTTGCACTCGCTTTATCAACCTTAAGTGATGAGTGTAATGACATTTAAAATCTCCTTACTTGACCAGCATGATGTTTCACTTGAATCTTCTTAAAGAAAACATCGGCTTGTGCCTGAGAAGCAAATTGTCCGACGCAAATAAGAAAAAAATCCTTCGACTTAATAATAAATGTAGGATATCCCTTACTCTTTAATCCAAGTGCTTCTTGTTGAGCAAAATTCTCATTTCTATAAGTAGCTAACTGAACAGTCCATTTACTGCTAGAAGATGCAGAATTCAAAACTGTCGGCGCTGGCAATGCTTTTACCATACTAGGTTTAGTATTGATTGCTCGAGGAAGAACTGTCGAATGAACAACTCCTCCATTACCAGAAATTCTTGTTGTCGAACTAACCGCAACAGGCGCTTTAATCGTTGGATTGGTAACAGGAGGAATTGCCAAACGACGCCCTCCCACATTCCAAACAGCTGCCACCTTTTCATCCAAAGATTGGGCTGCTAAACTCCTACCACGCTCGACACCTATAGAAAATGAAAAAAGCGAAACCATTATACCCAAAATAATTAAAATGACAAGATTTTCTGTAGACAAGGTCAAACTAGCCAAAAGAAATTTAGGCTTATTAATGTCTTCTAAAGTTGCGGAATTTGCTGGAAAAAGTTCAAATTGAGGTTCTTTATAATTAATGTTCATATTTAATTCCAAGTAAAAAATATTTTTATAAGAGTATTTATAATGACGTACTGACTAACAATGTTAATCATTATAATTCTAGCCCTTAAGTAAAGACAAGATATTTCTGAACTTTTTTTGTCGATAGAGCTTAAGAAGAATATCTACAATTTTAGGATCAAACTGTGTGCCACTTTTTTCTTTGATTTCGACGATAGATTGACTAATTGTCAAAGATTTACGGTAAGGTCTCTGCTGCAACATCGCTTCAAGAGCGTCTACAACAGCGATGATACGTGCACCTAATGGAATCTGTTCCTTCTTTAACCCCGACGGGTAACCACTTCCATTATAATTCTCATGATGATATAAAATGATCGGCAGAATTGGTTTCAAAAATTCTAAAGGTTTAATAAGAGTGACACTCTGCGCCGTATGCCCACGAACTACCTTTAATTCATCGACGGTTAAAGGCTTGTCTTTGGAAAGAATTGAAAAAGGAACATCAATAACACCAATATCATGAAGTAAACAAGCATACTCCAAAGAACGCATCCCATCCTCACTAATATTTAATTGTTCTGCCAACATATTGACAACACGCATATAGGCGGGTGTATGCTTGAAAGAATACCCTTGCTTACTAATTAAATTCCCAATCGACTTAATGCTTCCCAAAATGATTTGCTCTTGTTGCTGACGGAATTGTAAATTCTTAATAGCAGTTACCACCTGCTCGGCAAAGACAGAAAGCATCTGTCGTTCAAATTCGCCAAAAGACTCATCCTTAGAAGAACGTTGAATGAATATTGCGCCAATATAATCATCAGTAGTCAACGGTAACCCAATGGCGTAATCTTCAAAGACAGAAGCTCCTTTAGTCACATCGATCACTTGTGAAGAGATGTTTTTAAACTCTTTAGGTTTTTGAAGAAGGATATTGATTTGATTATTAAAACTAGCAACCAGACAAACTTTTTTAGTGACTGGATCAATTAAATAAACACTAGCCGAAGAGGCGTGAATAAACTGACACAACAAACGAGTTAATCGTAATGTTAATTCTCCAACGCTATACGTAGAATTTACCAAGCGATATACCATATGCACGGCGGAAAGAACAAGACGATATCGTTTAGCTGACGGTATAACAGTTGATTTCTTCATACAAAATATCCAAAAGAACGTTTATGCTCATCTAAAGCCATGCGATCCGTCATAGAAGCAATATAATTACTAATAATCTCATATTTTTGCGCCTCAGAGAATTTAATCTGACGCGGATAAATATTATAAGGTAATTGTTCAGGATTTTTTAAATAGATCTCAAATAAATCGCGAACAATACGTCTAGCTTTGGCCGTCATACGTTCCACACGCCAATGATGATATAATTTCTCATTTAGAAGTCGCTGGAGAAGCTCTCTGTCAAAGTGCATAGTTTTGGAGAAACCAACAACATGTTCTTTGCTTTTCTTAACTTCCTGCGCGGATTTAAAATTACATTCTTTCAAGCGTTCATCAGTAGCTAATAATAAATCTTTAACCTGCATATCAATAAGTTCTTTGACCACCTGATACTTAAACATTTCTTTATTGTGATTCTTAGCATCCGCACCAGTTTTCTTAACCGCCTTTTGCCAGAGCAAGGATTCCATCAAATCTTCTTCCACAATAAATCCTGAAGTCAAACCATCGTCTATATCGTGATTTAAATACGCTAAGGAGTCTGCAATATCTACAATCTGCGCTTCAATAGTTGGACCTTCTTTATATTTCTTATACACCTCTCCGCCAGGCGTATCGTAGATAGTTTGATGTTTTAAAATACCCACCAAAACTTCACGAGTCAAATTTAAACCATCAAAGTTAGGATATTTTTTCTCAAATTTATTAACAACTTCAAAACTTCTTAAATTATGATTAAACCCTTTGGGATTAGCCCGACGGACAATCTCATCCAAAGCCTCTTCCCCAGCATGACCAAATGGCGGATGTCCCAAATCATGAGCCAAAGCAATTGCTTCGATCAAATCTTCATTGAGACGTAAATTACGGCCAATAGTGCGAGCCAACTGAGCCACTTCGATGGTATGAGTTAAACGGGTGCGATAATAATCGCCTTCGAAAATCGCAAAAACTTGTGTCTTATATTCAAGCTTACGAAAAGCTTCAGAGTGAATAACGCGATCGCGGTCACGCTGATAGCAAGTACGCCCCTCATGTTGAGGCTCCTCATGCTCGCGTCCAGCTGAATCCTTAGCTTTCATGGCATAGACAGCTAGGACTTTATCTTCTAATTCTTCTAGGTCTTTTCTCGTTTGCATTGTTCAATAATTGGTAAACAGTTTTTAATGATTGTGAAATTACCTTTGTCCCTGCTGTAATGGGCATAAAATTATGATCATTCCTCCATCGTGGAACTACATGCATATGAAGATGTTTAGGAATACCCGCCCCTGCAATACATCCAAGATTAAACCCTACATTAAAACCATGAGGACTTAACGCCCCCTCTAAAAGCTTCTTAACCTTAAGCAACATCTCCATCATCTCCTGGAGTTCTTGAGCGGTCATCTTACTAATATCCCCCACATGACGATTAGGAAGGATCAAACAATGTCCATTACTATAAGGATAAATATTTAAAACGGCAAAGGTGAGCTTACCACGCAAAAAGATATAATTCTTTACATCAGTCTTATCTTCGTAAATACGACAAAAAGTGCAACCTTTATGCTGATTCTTAATAACCTTTTTAATATAGGTCTCGCGCCAGGGCGCCCAAAGTCGCTGCATAGAGGGATATTTTAGCAGAGAAAGCTATCTTGACTAGCAGTTTTCAGCTTAATCCTAACCCTTATATCTTAATTATCTCTGCTTTAATCTTGCTATTGCGGATTTCGATAAGACCCCAGGAAAAAAACTTAGCCTTAACCACATCATTAGGACTGCCAGGATTGAAAAAAAGAGTTCCATCAATCATTTTATTAAAAGCCTGATGGGAATGACCAAAAATAATAATATCAACAGGTAGACTTTGAAACTGTTCTTTGGCATTAATCATAGCATCCTTGGTGTGCCCATGACCATGATAAACACCAATTTGAACTCCTTCACACTCAAAATATTCTTTCAAAGGTAGTTTTTTCTTTAATGAAGAATCACACATATTGCCCTGCACAACCCTCACCTCTTTAATCTTGCGTAAGGATTTAAGCGTGTCCTCATCACAAATATCACCAGCGTGAATAATTAAATCAACCTTTGTTAATTCTTCTAAAAGTTTTCTAGGGATGGGTAATGAATGGGTGTCAGATAAAACAGCTATTTTCATCGTGTCAGGTAGGGTTCATCATAAAGATGCATAAGAGTGTTAACTTGTTCTTCATTCCAAATCCACCATTTTTCCTGCAAGGCGCGAACTTTAGCGCTTTCATCCAAACCGCTTAATGAAATCAAAACACAGCGCCCTGGACGAGGCGATAATTTCTTAATTTCTTCAGATAAACTGCTTAAATCATGCTCTAAAACCGGATCCTTCTTTAAAACAATCAGCCACTGCCCTTCTATAGAAGAAGCTAACAGCGCATCTAAGAAATTTCCAGCACCTAAACGAAGTTTTATTTGAGCAATATCTTTAAATGAAGAAAGTTTATATCTACGACCTCCTAATTCAAAAGCTTCTTCATCAAATTTATGCAATAAATCCATAATTCTCAAAGACAAGTCTTTACGAGTCACCATTTGAAATTCATTCACACCCTTATTAATTTCTTCTTTAAAACTCTTACGGCTTTTACCTAGCTCTAAATCAATTGTCTTTAAACGACGCTGATAAACATACTTAATCCAATATCTAAAAAGCTTATCCTTAATGTGATAGTAATTACCATTTTTCTCTACAACCTCTACTTCCAATAAACTATTGATACGGGTTGCTACAATAGCAGGCTTTAGATTCAAATATTGAGCTGCATCTGCAATGCGGTGCTTACCTTCCGCAAGAGCAATCAGCAGTGAGGAGAAACTCAACGATGCTTTGCCTTTACGTAGATCACTCATCATCAACTCAAAATGTCTAGAGATTACCCCCCAAGGATTGAAAACTAGATTCTCAATAGCCTGGGTAATGATCGGAGCATAAATTTCTTCTTGATGATGGATAGCTGTTAAACAAATTAATTCCTGACAAATCATATTAATATATAAAGGATATCCACCTGTAAAATCAGCTAGAAAATTCTTTAAATACAAACCAATTTTAATACCTTCTAAATTATGATCAATGAGTCCCTGACTGGTGGCTAAATCAAAAGGCAAAATATCTACTATTTCGAAATTTCCGAACAATAAGGAGAGTTTCTCGGAAAAAATAGCCTTCGCCTGTTCCCTATTAGAGCTCGTCGTAATATATAAACAATTTTTCTGGGTCATAATACGCTTGCCTAACTCCACAAACACATCAGTCACCAAGAAATTCTCTAAATTCTGAAACTCATCAAAAACAAGCACCAAAAATTTTTTTGTTTCCGATGAAAACACCTCTGGTAAATTTAAAAGCAAAGAATAAGCCTCGTTATTCTTACCTTCTTTCAATAAATTTTGGATCAATTCTATTTCCACTATAGTGGCAGGAATAGATAAACGACAAGATTCACAAAGTAATTTTAAATCTTCCTGCAAAGGCAAATTTTGATTCTTTAAAAAATGATATAAAAGACCTTTGCAGAATTGCTGAACAAAATAACTAAAATCACGAGCTTCCAAATCAAGATACAAAACAATGACTTCTTTATCATCAAATTCAAAAGCAAATCGCTTAATTAAAGCCGTTTTACCCACATGACGACTGCCTAAGAAAGCCAAGTTTTGACGATAACCGTCTTTAAGACCTCGGACACGCTTATTTAAGACATCCAAAATCTGTCGTCGTCCAAAAAAATTATAATCAGAATCTGTTAATGTCATGATAAATAATACAAGGGATTCATAGCTTCCTTGCCTTTTCTAATTTCAAAATGTAAAAAACTTTTTCCAGCCTCGCTACCAACCTCAGCAATGAAATCTCCTTTTAAAACATGATCTCCCACATTCACTAATAACTTGCGATTCTTTGCGTATACTGATATAAATCCATCTCCATGATCAATCATCACTGTTTGATGATATTCACTCATATAATCTGCTAAAACAACCTGACCTTCACGCACAGCCTTAATCGTGTCTCCCTCATTAGCTTCAATATCAACTCCCTTATTAAAACCTTCTCCACGATGATCCTTAAAATAAGAAATGATTTTTCCATTAATCGGCCAAGAAAACTCATCTTTATTTTCATCAGTCGTATGAACAGTTGCCATTTCTTTAGATTCTTTAGCGCCAGGAATTAGAACCAACTGCCCCACCTCAATAGCAGCTCCATTAGGAATATTATTAGCCGCTATAACTTCTTCTACTGAAACCCCATAAGCTTTAGCAATAAACCAAAGTGTTTGTCCTTTTTTAACCTTGTGATAGCTCCCTTTAGGTTTCTCTGTAATCTTCTTAACAGGAATTTCTGGCAAAGATTTATATTCAGTTGTAGCGCAGCCAGAAGAGAAAACTATAAGTATACTAAAAAGAAATAATTTTAAATGCATAAAATTCTCTACTCAATGATCAAATCAAAAGCGGGGGACGGGAATCGAACCCGCGTAGCTAGCTTGGGAAGCTAGCATTCTACCACTGAATTACCCCCGCAATTTATTTTTAAATTCTCTAACTACCTTCCCCACATTCTGAGCCATCAATATATCCCTACAAACAGCTACACGCTTAGAACCTTGCGCTATTACTTTATCTAAATTACTAAGACAAATACCACCAATAGGAAATATAGGAATTTTTATCGTTTTAATTACTTCTTTAAAATCTTTCAAATTCATCGGTTGACGTTCTGGCTTTGTTTGGGTTTTAAAAATTGAACCAAAACCAATATAATCTGCACCTAAAGCTTGAACCGATTCAGCCTGTTCCTTTTTTTGGCATGAAACACCAATAATCGCAGAAGAACCCATCATTGCTCTAGCTTGGACATAAGGAATATCCTCCTGCCCCAAATGGACTCCATCAGCACCAGCTAAAAGACTCAAATCAACCCGATCATTAAGAATGAACAATGCCTTACCTGCCAGAATCTTGCGAGCCCGCTTAGAAAAATCTAAGATATCCCGAGCGCTACCATTTTTGTCCCGCAATTGTACTATATCCACTCCAAAGCATATAGCAGGTTTCAATTTAGCCAACAACTCTTTGTAAGAAAGAACTTGTGAATCCAAGATCAGATATAAATTAGATTGCTCTAACCGCTTTTTGCTCCAAGACATACGCTTTATATCGCAAACTCTTATACCCCTCACTTACCTTTGGGTTTAAAAGTTTAGATATCTCCTCTAAAACTCTCAAAGATTCTTTAACCCTCTGCATATTCGCCATAAAAACCGACAAAATATTTTTTCTTTTAAGCTCACTTGAAGAACTAGAACGCCCAACATCTGAACCCACATCACGGCCTTCTAGAATCTTTAATATCCCAAGATTAATTGTCACTTGGGTTAAATCATGACGCAATCCCTTTAAAGATTTTGTTAATGATTTTTTATTCCAAATATAACGGGCAATATCTTCAGAAACCCTCAAACCCTCTTTCGCTCTATTTACATTCGCATCAATAATACGATAAAGCGGCTGTGCCTGATTCATCTTTAAGAAGATTTCCCTAAAATACGATTAATAATATTAGTCGTAGAAAAACCTTTAACATATTTAATCAATTCCACCTTCTTAACCACATCAGAACCAATAATCTCCTTCCCCTTCCAATCCGCCCCTTTAATTAAAACATCCGGCTTAAGCGTTTTAATGAGATTATATGGCGTCTCTTCATCAAAAATAACTACAAAATCAACCACTTCTAAAGCTGCTAACACCAAAGATCTGGATTTCTGAGAACAAATGGGACGAGACGGACCTTTAATGCGGATAATCGACTGATCGCTGTTTAACCCTACAATCAAAACTCTATTGTTCTTCTTTGCAGCCTGTAAATACTTAATATGGCCTAAATGCATCAAATCAAAACAGCCATTGGTAAAAGCAATTATTTTACCCGCTCTGCGCAAGGCAATTAATTTCTTCTTAAGTAACTGCAAAGAAATAAGTTTTGTTTCTTTTAAAATCATAATAAATGAAGAATCCGGCTTTCATTAATCTGCCGGAAAAATATTATTTCGTTAACGCATTCTCCACTAACTCACAAATGGAATGAAAAATACATAGATGCGTCTCTTGGATACGAGCCGTTTTGGCAGAAGCAGCCACAATAGCAATATCACTTAAAAGAGCTAATTGACCACCAGTTCCACCAGTTACACCAATTGTTTTAATACCTAATGTCTTAGCCCTTTTAACAGCTTCTAAGACATTCTTAGAATTTCCACTGGTAGAAATAGCTACTAACACATCTCCCTTTTGCCCTAAAGCCTCAAGCTGACGAGAGAAAACAATATCAAAACTATAATCATTGCCTAAAGCTGTTAAAGCAGAAGTATCTGTGGTTAAAGCAATCGCAGGCCAAGCTCGTCGTTCCTTCTGGAAACGTCCCACAAATTCAGCAGCAATATGCTGACTATCAGCTGCAGAACCACCATTTCCACAAAAAAATAGTTTATGACCATTCTGAAATGCCTCAATAATACTTTGAGAAGATTTAATAATAGCAGATAAATTGTTCTTTAAAGTTTCTTGCTTAACCATAATCGAATCCGCAAAGATTTTTTCAACAACATTTTCCATCATTAATTCCTCGCTGAAAAGACATTAGCAATATCAACTAAATCCATATTGACTTGTTTACGTTCACGCACAGCTTCTTCCATATCCACAAAACGAATTTTATTTTCTCTTAAAGAAACCATTTTCCCAAACTTATTATCTTTAATTAACTCAACCGCTTTTACACCAAAACGAGTTCCTAATACACGATCAAAAGCTGTAGGAGTCCCACCCCGTAAAATGTAACCTAAAACACTCACACGAGTTTCATACCCTGTTTTATCTTCTATGACCTTGGCTAAATACTCACCTACACTACCAAAACGTCTTTTCTCAACTACCCCAGAACCAGAAACAACTTGAGGATAGGAATAGCCTTCTAATTTTGTTCCTTCAGAAATAACAACAATACTAAAAGGTTTTCCACGCTTGTGACGTTCACGTAAAAGTTCAGATACATGCTCTAAATCAACAGGAATTTCAGGAACCAAAATAATATCAGCACCACCAGCAATTCCCGCATGTACAGCCAGCCAACCTGTATACAACCCCATCACTTCAACAACCATGATACGATGATGTGACTCAGCTGTTGTATGCAAACGATCAATGCATTCAGTAGCTACATTAACCGCCGTATCAAACCCAAAAGCATAATCCGTTCCGGAAAGAGCATTATCAATAGATTTAGGAACCCCCACTACTTGTATAATCCCTTTTTTATGCAAAACTAACCCAACCTTTAAAGTTTCTTCTCCTCCTATAACAATCAACCCATCCATTCCACTTCTAGCGTAATTTTCTTTAATCTTCTTAATCTGAGACTCATCATTCAAAGGATTAGCACGGCTAGTTCCTAGAATCGTACCACCCTTATCTAAAATACCCGTAGTGGACTTAACATCCAATACGCGCATATCATTCTCTATAAGTCCAAGCCATCCATTCTTAATACCGGTAATAACAAAGCCTTCCTGCATGCCTTTACGTACAACAGCACGAATCACCGAATTAAGTCCTGGACAATCAGCTCCACCTGTAAGAACACCAATTTTTCTCAAATCTAACTCCTATAACCATGAAATGGAATTTGTGGTTGATCTACATCTGATCCACGTTTAATTTTAATATCATCAAGTATCATTTTCGCAACATGAATACGAATAATAATTCTACCTTCTAAACCAATAACTTCTTCTATCTTACGACGAACAATATCCTGTAACTTAACCGTTAAATCTGGAATATTCGCTGAAGAACGTAAAACTAATTTTAATTGAGCATCAATACCCTTCTTATTAGCAGTTAAAAATGGTTTAATTTCTTTAATTTCTGGTAATTGAAAAATTAAAGACTTTATTAAATCTTCTATGGCAGATAAAGACACTGTCACTTGTCCAGAAGGATTATCAAATGCGATTGTGCGTTCCATACGTCGACGACCATAAATAAGATTTTCTAACAAAAAACTTATAAAGATAATCCCGCAAGATATAGCAAAAACAGTAACACGAATTTTCTGATCATTATAAATCAAATACAAGATATTCTTAACAGTGGTGAAATCGAACGCATGAAGCACAAAAAGCATAACAATTATGCTACCAATCCAAAGGATAGAAACATAGAATATAATCGCTAATCGAGTCATCAACCACATTTAAAAACCTCCCTGACCCACCTTGGCGGATCTTACTACGGATTGTACGCTCACATTTATTTCTTTTAATTGAATATCTAAACTCTTCTCAATGACTGCCTGTACTCTATCCTGAATTTGATGAACAACTAAAGAAATATTAACCCCATAATCAACTTCAACTCTAATTTCTAAAGAAATTTGACCTATTTGATCAATAGTTACATAAACTCCTGGAAAATTTTTGTAACCAAAGAGCTCAAATAAATCACCAATCAAACCAAAACGAGCTAAAGACACCCCTGAAATTTCAAATAATGACGCAGCAGCAATATCGCCAATGACCTTCTTATGAATACGCACATTCCCTAAATCAACCTGCTCTCCCAACGACATAAAAACTCCTATTTAAACATCTTTCTTCATCATTTTTTCTAAGAAATGAGTTGTTACTTCTCCCTTTAAAAAGGTTGGATTATGCATAATTTCCATATGCAAAGGAATTGTTGTCTTAATTGGAGAGATATGAAATTCATCTAGGGCTCGACGCATAATTGAAATTGCTTCCTCACGATTCTTTCCATAGACAATCAACTTGGCAACCATTGAATCATAATAAGGACTGATAGTATAGCCGGGATAAATATGAGTGTCAATGCGCACTCCAGGCCCCCCTGGTAAATTAAGCTCATTAATCTTTCCAGGAGAAGGAATAAAATTATTATAAGGATCTTCAGCGTTAATTCGACATTCTATCGCAGCACCTATTATCTTTACGTCTTCTTGTTTAATTTTTAGTTTCTGCCCATTAGCTACCTTAATTTGTTCCTTTATTAAATCAATTCCGGTAACCATTTCCGTCACAGGATGTTCTACCTGAATACGCGTATTCATTTCCATAAAATAGAAATTATTATGAGCATCTAACAAGAATTCGATGGTTCCTACCCCATGATAATTAACAGCTTTGGCGGCTTTAATAGCGGCATCGCCCATTTTCTTACGCAAACCTGCATCCAATGCAGGCGAAGGAGCTTCTTCCAATAATTTTTGATGACGTCTTTGCAAAGAGCAATCACGCTCTCCCAAATGAATAACATTTCCATGCTGATCAGCTAAGATCTGAAATTCCACATGACGGGGTCCTTCAATATATTTCTCAATATAAACATCTGAACGGCCAAAGTTAGCTTCCGCTTCTGTCTGCGCCATTTTAAATGAATTAATCAATGTTACATCGTTATGACAAACACGCATCCCTTTACCACCACCGCCAGCTGCCGCTTTAATAATTACAGGATATTTTATTTTTTGAGCTGTAGTTAAAGCTTCTTCTTGAGACTTAATAATACCATTTCCACCCGGAGTTAATGGAACCCCTATTTTTCTAACAGTTTCTTTAGCAACAATCTTATCTCCCATCCTACGGATAGAGTCTGGAGTAGGCCCAATAAACTTAATATGACAGGATTCACACACCTCTGCAAAATGAGCATTCTCTGATAAAAAACCATAACCTGGATGAATTGCTTCCACATCAGTAATTTCTGCTGCAGAAATAATAGCAGGAATATTCAAATAGCTCTCTTTACTAGTAGCCTTACCAATACAAACAGCCTCATCAGCAAAACGAACATGTAAAGAATTTCGATCAGCCTCAGAATAAACCGCTACTGTACGAATACCCATTTCTTTACAAGCACGAATAATACGAAGAGCAATTTCGCCGCGATTGGCGATAAGAATTTTTGAGAACATAAATTATACAGGCTCGACTACGAAAAGGGTTTGACCAAATTCAACAGGTTCAGAATTAGACACTGCTACTTCCACAACCTTGCCACGAACTTCTGACTTAATTTCATTCATAAGTTTCATAGCTTCTACAATACAAACTACTTGTCCAATCTCCACCATCTGGCCTATTTCCACAAAAACACCAGCTTCCGGTGAAGCAGCCCTGTAGAATGTACCAACCATTGGTGATTTAATATCTTTAGTTGTTCTTTGAGAGGCCTCCGATTTTGCTTGATCAGCTGCAGAAACTACGGTAACTCGGGGGGTAGGAATAGATTCAACAGCATAATGCACAGGAGCTGAAAGAGAAGCTTCTAAAGCTGTTTTCTTTAATTTTAACTTAAGACCTTCACGCTCAATCTCAATCTCACCAAGATTGTTCTCATTCATAAGCGCAATAATTTCCTTTATTTCTTTTAAATTCATTATTTATTTACCCTTTCGACATAGATGCCCGCTCTGGTATCAACTTTTATTGTCTCTCCAGGACTGATAAACAAAGGTACTTGAATCGATGCTCCAGTATCAATCTTTGCAGGTTTATAACCAGCTCTTGAAGAATCCCCTTTTAAACCTGGATCCGCCTCAATAACTTCAGCAATAATAAAGGTGGGAACTTCTGCCTTAATCACTTGATCCTTATAAAGAATAGTTTCAACTTCCATATTGTCTTGTAAATACTTAATCCCATTCCCTAAAAGACTTTGATTAAGAACTGTGTCTTCAAAGGTGCTTTGATCCATAAAATGATATTCTTCTCCTAAAGCATAGGTAAACTGCATACGACGACGTTCTAGCGGAGCATCTTCTAAGGTTTCAGCACTACGAAAAGTCCTCTCTAAAACCGCGTCTGTTTTGATATTTTTCAATCTTACACGAACAAAAGCACTACCTTTTCCAGGTTTTACATGCGTTAATTCGATAATAAAATATAACTGGCCATCCACCAAAAGGCCTGTTCCAGTTTCAAGTTCATTAATAGAAATCCCCACTTAACACCTCACATCCTTGATTTGTTACTAAAACCATATCTTCTACTCTTACCCCAAATTCACCAGGAAGATAAACCCCCGGTTCTACGGTCACGATCATTCCTGGTTCTAAGACCGCCTGACTCTTCACTGAAAGCCTTGGGTTTTCATGAATCTCTAAACCTACCCCATGCCCTAAAGAATGACCAAAATACTTTGCTAAACCAAATCTACGCAATACTTTACGTGCATGAATATCAATCTCTGCCACTGTAACACCCGGCCTAATAAGATTTATCGCCTCCCTTTGCGCAAGCGCAGTCGCTTCAAATACTCTTTTGTAACGAGGCGTCATTCTACCCAAAAAGAAATTACGTGTCAAGTCAGACTTATAACCTTTTATATCAATCCCTATATCAATCAAAAGAGGCTCGTTATTTCTTAGAATCCTATCACTAATCTTGGCATGGGGATAGGCTGAATTAGGCCCTGAAGCAATAATAGGACTAAACGAAAATTTAACCCCCTCTTTTTTAATAAACCCCTCCAAATGCTCTAATATTTGACGCTCGCTTATGCCTATCTTCACCACTTTCTTTAACAGCTCCAATGCCTTAGCATGCACCTTTAAGCATTGACGGGTAGTACTAATCTCCCCCTCATCCTTAATCTCTCGTAAAGATTCAACTAATCCATTAGCTGGCACAAGTTTTGTTCGCCTTGGACAAAAACCTTTAAGCTTCTTTAAGCATGCCACCGAAGTATACCTCTCATCAAAACCTAATCGTTTAATTTTATGGATCTTAGCAAGCTCAAAAAGTGCCGCTGCTAAACACTGAGTCTGCTGCTTAATAATAGCAATGCCCTTTAGTCCTTCCTTAGCTTCTTGAATATAACGGAAATCAGTAATATAAAAAACCTTCTTAGTTGTAACTAATAGCCAGGATTCTTGAGCAGGAAAACCAGTTAAGTACTGAATATTAACATCTTGAGTAATAACGAGCGCATCGATATTGCGCTGACGAGGAAATTCACTAACTAATCTTTTGAAACGATTGTTCATGATTTTTGTTCGGCTTGATCAGCTAGCAGCACAGGAATGCCATTTTTTATGGGATATTTACGTCCACATTTAATGCAAATAATTTTATTATCTTGAAGCTCAACATTACCACCACAGGCTGGACAAGCAAGTATTTCTAAGAGTTTAGAATCTATCATTAGCTTTAAATTTGTTCTTTCTTCATTGCTTCTACATAACGCAATTGAAGCTCATAAATTGAACCGTTCAGCAACTCTGCTTCCTCTTTAGTTAGATTACCGGTAGTCTTTTCTCTAACAACAATCAACGTATCAATCAAGAATTTGGCTTGTTTTACATTCTTATCCACCTGATTTGTCAAAGGATTAGGCACTTCACCTAAAAAAATCATAGCTTGGAAACCAAGACTAGCAATATAGTTAAAGAAATCTAACTGCGGATCTTGTTCTTGAGATTCGGGTTCTTGCGATGCAGAAGAAATAAGCTGTCCATCAGGACCAATAAGCCCACTACCTTGAGGATTAACCTTATCTCCCCAATGATTATGAATATCCATATGCCATCCTTAGTTTTAATTTTTAATAAAAGTCTTTAAAAGTACAGACACTTTAACAAAGATGTTTCGCTATGTCAAATTCTAGGAAACCTTGGCTTTCAAAAACTGACCAATTTTATCAAGAGCCCTCTTACTTTCAGGCATATAAGAAGAAAAATATTGAAATACATGAAACATCTGATCCCACACCTCTAATGTAACATCCACATGAAAACATTTCGCTTGTTGAGCTAAACGTTTAGAATCATCTAACAAAATTTCTTTCTCTCCTACTTGAATTAAAATAGGCGGAAAACCTGATAAATCAGCATAAATAGGTGAAATCATAGGATCATGATAATCATTTGTTCCAATATAACGGAAGGCATGCTCTTGCAGTTCCTTTAAAGTTAAAACAACATCTTCTTTTGCCTTTGTATGAATAGACCCCCCCGTATGACCTAAATCAACCCAAGGAGACATACAAACAATAGCTGCAGGCAATGTTTGTCCTTTTTCTCGTAAGGCCAGAACACTTGAAATAACTAAACCACCACCTGCTGAATCGCCAACAAAAGCTATATTCTTAGCCAAAACTCCTTGACTTATAAGCCCTTCATAAGTAACTACGACATCCTCAACAGCCGCAGGAAATGGAAATTCTGGAGCTAAACGATATTCTAAGAGTATAAGACGCATCCCAGCCGCTTGGGCAATTAAAGCAGCCAATATTCGATGTGAATCACAAGAACCTAGGTTATACGCTCCCCCATGTAAATAAAGAATGACCTTATCTTCTCTCAAATGAGAACCTGTTAAAGATTCTACTGTAACATCCTGTATCTTTATTCTCTGCACCTTGATCTGAGGAGGAAGCTTCTCTTTCTTACCAAGATTATCTAAAAATTTTCGTTCTTCCTCTAAAGAAAGACCTTGGGCTTGCTTAGAAAGCACATACTTAAGAAACAGCCAAATAAGCTTACTTCGAATACTAACCAAGAAATATACTCCTATTCAACTTAAGAAGGTTTAGGTAATTGAATAATCCACTCTGTTCCTACATTTAATTGACTATCCACTATCACCTTCCCGCCATGATGACTAATAATATTCTGCGCCTGAGCTAAAGATACATTTGTATCATCAGACGCCTTGGATACGGAGAAAAACGGATCAAATATCTGAGACAAATCTTCTTGACTTAAACCCTCTCCCGTATCCTTAATACTAATCTCTACATCATTCATCGTATTCTCAATACCAACCCAAACTTGCCCATTAGAAGGCGTGCATTTTACTGAATTAGACAAGAAAATATACAATGCTCTTTTAATCTGCTCTGCATCAGCATGAACCAGTATCTCTTCATCTTCCTTATAATATTTAGAAATCTTAATATTCTTACCCTGAAGATGGTGAGATAAATATTCCAATAGCTGACTAACTAAGTTGGACATATTGACAGGTTTTAAATCCAGTGGCTTAAGTTCACTAAAATCAGATAACTGCTGAATAAACCCTTGTATTCTCTGTAATTCTTTATCATAAACTGTTATAAATTTCTTTAAAAATTCTGGATCATTCATCTTTTTAGGTAAATGATACCCATACCCTACTAAGGATGTTAATGGACTTCTTAACTCATCAATGATTCTTCGTGATAATGCAGACATCGTCTGATACCGTTCCGCACGCACAACCTGCTGTTTAAGTAGGTCATTTTGTTCAACAATCTGCATATAACTAGCTTTAAAAAAATACTTATCTACAAAAGACTGAACATAATCCTTAAAAGGAACAAACAAAATCCCAATTAAAATAATAATAGATATAGAACCCATGCCAGATTGATAACCCAAAACATTATGAAACATTCTTTCCACTATAAAAATACTTGCCAAATAAAAAAATGTAATCAAGGTTGCTAATAATGTATAAATCAACCCTTTACGAATAACAAATCTGACATCCATAAGGTGATGTTTAATAACAATATAAATAACTGATACCATATAAAATGGTACCGTAATCACCCCAAATGGGAAAATAGGAATATTAAAGACAGGAAATAAAGTAGACGAAGCTCCTACAATCCCTATAAAAGAGGATATTGCAAAATATTTATACTGATTACGTCGGATAACTGATGATATCTTAAAAGCATCATAAAGAATAACAAACCCATGAATATAAGTATAAAAAAATATGAAAGGGAAAAAATAGTAAATAGGACCTGCGTTAGGATAAAACTGAAGATTTAATTTAGGAAAAACATCATTTATAAAATAATTAAAGAAAATTGCTGCTACTAAGAAATAGACCGTAAAAATTACATAATAAACAATCAAGATCTTTTTATACTTTTGAAAAGTATTTGTTAATAAAACAACAAAATGAAAAAAAAGAAGAGCAATGAAAATCGCGTTCAAATTAATTATTCGTCCCCAAAAAAGAGCCACATCATGGTCCATCGTTGTAAAAATACGAAAAATACCAAATCCCCAAAGACTAGCTCCAAAACAATAAAGAGTCCAAAGAATTTTGACAGGAGTTCTCGGTCTATTAAAAAATATAAACAAGCCACATGGAACCCCTATTAGAAAAGAAAGAATTCCACAGACAGCTAGATACATCATATTGGACTCCTTACAAATCTCTAGAAACTAATCTTCTGAAACCTGATAATCAACCTCTATATTAAAGGTATACTCAGGCAAGGTCATCCCTTTTAAAAACGGTGGAAAATGAGCTTCTTTAAGACTTTTAGTAGAAATATAACGCAAATTTTGACTGGCCTTAGTTTTTTCATCAATAATCTGATAATCTTTTATACTACCATCCGAGGCAATAATAAAAGTCAAATACACATGACCACGATCCAAACGACTATAATTTGCATAAACTCTTTCTTTAATACTTTCTCGAATTCTATCTTGATAAGAGGTATAAACAGGACTGTTCATCTTTTCAGAAGTAATAGGCGTTACCGTAACATGACTCGCCTGCCCTGATCTCATCTGATTAAGTTTTCTCTCATACATCGCAAAACCCTTAAAATTTTGTCCTGCTTGAGACATTTTTATTCCAATCGTATCATTAGAAGAAAGCAAAGAATTTTGTAAATCCAATTTCTGAGCTGGCTTGACCGCATGCTGTTTAATATCTAGCTTTTGAGGATTGGGAGGTCGATAGGAAATCTCTACCCTTTTATCTCTAGCTCTCTTTAATTCAGGCATTTTCATCCAATAGCTGCTGCAAATAACAATTGTATGAATCGTTAATGAAATAAAAAAAGCTTTGGAAATAAAATCATTGGTCATCATGATCGAAAAATCTCTTTACCAATATAACAAATAAATCTTAACGTATCACGCATAGGATGAATCTTAGAAACTTCATCACCATAAATTGTTTGAATTCCTACCGAAGAAATTCTAAACCCTTTTTTACTCGACCTCACAAGCATTTCTGTTTCAATTTCAAAATCATTGCATTTAAGTTCAATAGATCTCAATACTTTAGTCGTTATCAAACGAAAACCACACTGAGTATCTGAAACTCTTTGACCACAAATACGCGAAATAATCCAAGACATAAAACCATTTGTCAACCGTCTTACCAATGGCATCCCCTTTGGATTCTGCATACGATCCCCATTAATTATATCCGCGTGTGACTTGTGATAACTTTCTAAGAAATTAGCTAAATCGGAAGGAGCATGTTGACCATCACCATCTAAAGTAATCACAGCCTCGTAATCCTTCTCAAGTGCAACAGAAAAAGCTAAACGTAGAGCATTCCCCTTGCCACCTTTCTTATGCGTAGATATAACATGGGCTCCTTGGATCTTTGCTAATATAGCTGTGTCATCAATAGAGCCATCATCTACAACAATCACATCGTAACCCAACCCTAAAACTTCTTTAACCAAGTCACCTATCATTTTTGCTTCATTATGGGCTGGGATAATAACTACGATTCTCATACAACCTCAAATCGACGAAACATTAGCCATTGACTAGGATTGAGACGAATCTGTTCTTCTATTATATGAAGATACTGATTAATAAAATTTCTAATCTCTTGATCTGTAATGTTTCCTTTAGCTACAGAGGGAGGATAGATTGGATCCAAAATAGTGATGCGAAAATGATTGTCAGGCGTACGTAGAAAAAAAGCAGGAATAATAGGAGCTCCTGTTCTTAATGAAAAAAGAGCTGCCCCCTTAGGCAAAACAGCTTTCTTTTTAAAGAAGCTCATCGTTAACCCATGATGACCAAAGTCTCTGTCAGCTAAAATAGCAACCAAGCGATTCCGTTTTAAATGCTCTAAACAACGGCGAAGAGCTACATTGGTTTGAATAATCGTCGTCCCAAAGAATTCACGCTGAGCATTAAAAAATGTATTCACCTTGTCATCCTTATGAGCTAACGCTACAATCGATAAAGGATACCCTAAAAAACCAAGAACTGCCCCCGCCATTTCCCAATTACCTAAATGAGCGCTAACAACAATTCCCCCTTTGCCCTCTTTAATGACATTATTTAAGTTCTCAATTCCTTGAACTTCAACAAAATTTCTAATAAATTCCTTATTAACCCTCTTAGTCAAGGTAAAGAAATCAACCAAATATTTTGCAAAATAATGAAAAACACTCCGTACAAGATGAGAAGGAACATTTTCTGTGTTGAGAATTATCTTTAAATTAGCTTGAACCGATTGTCTGTCAGTCTTTGATAATAAATACTGACAGTCTGAGAAGAAAATAGCTATCGCATAACTAAATGCTAGAGGCAAAGAACAAGTGAGAAATTCTGCAATTCTATAAAGGTAATAATTACCCATAAAAATCCTAAATACTCAATACCAAGCGTGCAACATCTTCAGCAGCATTAGGTCTACCAAACTTCAAAGCCGCTTCACGCATTGATCTCAATTTTGCTGGATTATTTAGCAACATTTGAACACCATCTGCTATTTTCTTCTTATCATCAACACGAATAGCAATGCCGCTTTTAACCAAAAAATCTGAATTACGTTCTTCCTGGCCTGGAATAGGATCAATTATTACCATAGGTAATCCTTTAGCTAAACATTCAGATGTGGTCATTCCACCGGGTTTACTAACGATAAGAGTAGATATCTCCATCAATTCATCCACATTATTGGAATAGTCATACACGATAATTTTTTTTGAAGTCTTAACTTGAATTTTCTTAATCCACTGTAAAAGCTTTACATTAGTTCCCGTAATCACAATAATTTGTAATGCCCTATGCAAACCAACTAGAGATTTAACAGCCTCCTTCATAGGGCCTAACCCCTGCCCTCCTCCCATGACTAAAACCGTTGGTGTATCAATATCTAAATGAAGCTTGTTAGCAACAGCTTTACGGTCTAACGGCTCTGCAAACTTCATACGAATAGGGATTCCTAGAACTTTTATCTGATTTTCTTTTATCCCCTCATTTATATAACGTTTCTTAGCATCTTCAAAAGGAACAACATAATAATCAACCCCATCATGCAACCAATACAAATGAGGTGCAAAATCTGTTAAAACTCCAACAACTTTAACCGATAGATTATTCTCTTTCTTATAATCAGCCACCATTCCACATGGAAAAGCTTGAGTGCAAACAACAACATCAGGTTTAAATTCATCAAAAAGAGGTTTGAATTTCTTATGTGAAGATTTATGAATAGATTCTTTAATTCTTTGAGAAGCTTTAATAACTTTAGGATTATCATAAAGATATTCCCAGATCTTAGGCGCACGTTTAATCACCCCCATATAGGCAGTATTAATAATCTTTTCCATTAAAGGATATGTATAACCAAAACCATTGAGACTTCTGATTTCACAGTCAGGATTAAGATTTTTAAGAGACTTTTGGATAGCTACAGCACCATGGCGATGCCCAGAAACTTGAGAGATGTATAGAAGTAAAACACGCTTAGGCTTAAATTCCGTCATAACCTATTCAATAATTCCTAGAACACCACCAACAAGTTCATCATGACCTTGTTGAACAGCAATGAATTTTAAAAAACCACTAACAGGTGCTTCCACATTAAAGGTTGCCTTGTCCGTTGTCACCTCACAAACTTCATCACCAGCATTGATTGAATCACCCTCTTTTGAATGCCAACAGGCCACAGTGGCCTTGGTAATACCTTCACCTAACTCTGGAAGAATAATATTTGTCATAGAATGATCTTTACCTCAAAAGTGTTTCTAAATAGTTCTATCCATTTCTTCTTAACTTCTTCCATGGCGATCGAATGTCCTAATAATTCAGACATAGAGGTCATTTTAACATCTAAACCACAAGGTTTAATCAAGGAAAATAAAGAAAGATCAGTGTTTACATTAATCCCCAAACCATGATAAGAAACCCACTTACGAACACCAATACCAATAGAAATGATCTTATCTGCTTTAACAAAAACACCACGTTTCCCAGGAATACTTACAGCCAATATACCAAAATCCTTCAATAAATCAACCGCAACTTGTTCAAGTTTCTCAAGATACGTCTTCAAATTACGTTCAAAAAAAGTCAAATTCAGAACAACATAAACTACTAATTGCCTAGGTGCATGTAAAGTAACATCTCCCCCGCGGTCAACCGTTTGCAAATCCACGCCTCTTTGTTTAATTTCTTCCTTCGTATAAAGCAAGCTGCCTTCTTTAAACAGACGTCCTAGTGTTAAAACAGGCGGGTGTTCACAAAAAACGAGACGTCCCGGCTCACCAGCAATCACAGATTCTACCGTCTGTTTCTGACGCTGATAAGCAATTGTGTAATCCACCATTCCCCAGTCTTCAATAATAATATCCATAATTCATTGAGTATACCTAAACCATTTTAAGACTGCAATAGAAAAGCCCCACTGTGTAGCGGGGCTTTTAATTTTTTATAATTAGAAGACTATAATTTCTTGCAAATAGCTTCGGCCATCTGAATAGTACCTACAGCAGAAGGATCGCTGCGGTCATCTTTTAGATCGTAAGTTACATCCTTACCTTCTTTGAGAACAATACGAACGGCTGTTTCCAAACGACGAGCTGCTTCATCTTCTTTGAGGTGTTTGAGCATTAACACGCTAGAAAGAATGGTTGCTGTTGGATTAACCTTGTTTTGACCAGCATATTTAGGAGCTGAACCATGAACTGGTTCAAACAATGCGATCTCATCACCATAATTAGCTCCAGAAGCAATACCCAAACCGCCAATCAACCCCGCGCATAAATCAGAAACAATATCACCATACAAATTAGGAAGAACTAACATATCATACAAAGAAGTATGTTGTACCAATTGCATACACATATTATCGACGATACAATCATTAAACTCAACTCTCCCCTTATATTCTTCCGCTACTTCCTGAGCAGATCTTAAAAAAAGTCCATCAGAAAATTTCATAATATTGGCTTTATGGACTGCGGTAATTTTCTTGCGGTTATTTTTTACCGCATATTCAAAAGCAGCGCGAACAATACGTTTAGATGCAACAGCTGAAATCGGCTTAATTGAAATTGCTGAATTTTCCCTGACCTTTTTAACAGAGATACTATTAATTTTCTCTCGTAATTGTTCACATTCCAAAGTGCCTTCTTCAAACTCAATACCAGCGTAAAGATCTTCGGTATTCTCACGAAAAATAACTAAATTAACATTCTTAATTGGAGTCTTAGTCCCTTCAAAATAAAAACAAGGACGCACGCAAGCATAAAGATCTAATGATTGTCTTAACTGAACATTAACAGAACGAAAACCTTTACCAATAGGTGTTGTAATAGGCCCTTTAATCGCTGTCTTATTACGACGGATAGACTCAAGAACCTCATCGGTCAATGGCTTGCCATGCTTAGCCATAGATTTCTCGCCCACCTCCTGCACATCCCAATCAATCTTCACACCAGTTGCGTCCACGCACAAACGCATTGCTGCGGTTACTTCTGGACCAACCCCATCACCTGGCAACAACGTGACTTTGTGAGCCATAATCTTACCTTTTTCCTAATAAACTCTTAAGTTCTTCAATATTATGCGCATACATAATTGCTGTTTCATATGTGATAATTCCTTTTTCATAAAGCTCCTTGAGAGATTTATCCATAGTTTTCATCCCATACTGAGCGCCAGTTTGTATGGCTGTTCGCAACTGCTCGACCTGTTGTTCACGAATCATATTCCGAACACCTGTGGTAGCCGTCATAATTTCCGGGACCATAACTCTTCCTTTACCAGAAGCTCGTGGAACTAATTGCTGAGAAATAACACCCTGCAAAGCCGTTGCTAACTGTAAACGCACTTGCTGCTGCTGATAAGGTGGAAATACGTCAATAATACGTTCAATAGTCTGTGGAGCATCCGGCGTATGCAATGTAGCTAAAACTAAGTGACCTGTTTCAGCTGCTGTAATAGCTGTTGAAATTGTTTCTAAATCACGCATCTCACCTACAACAATAACGTCTGGATCTTGACGTAAACAACGACGGAGTGCTTCAGCAAATGAATTTGTATCTCGATAAACTTCTCGCTGCTTAATGATAGACTTCTTATTACTATGAATATATTCAATAGGATCTTCAACACTAATAATGACACAAGAACGTTCTTGATTAATTAAATTAATCATAGAAGCCATCGTTGTGCTTTTTCCTGTACCAGTCGCTCCAGTAATTAAAACTAGACCATCTTGTTTACGAGCTAAATCACCAACAATTGATGGCAATTGTAATTCTTCTACAGTTGGAATAAATAAAGATACTCGTCTAAAAGCAGCTTCGACACTACCACGCTGAATATGCAAATTAACACGAAAACGGTCTAAACCTGCCATAGCCATTGAAAAATCCAATTCTTTAGCTTCTTCAAACTGCTTACGCTGAGTCTCAGAAAGCCCTTCAAAAATAATATCTTGTAATTGCTGACGAGCAAATGGTGGGTAATCAGTTCTAACTAAAACACCATCAATACGTAATACAGGTGGTGTATTTTCAGTTAAATGAAGATCAGATGCACCTTTTTCAATTGTTAAAAGAAGAAGCTGACGTAAGATAGTATTATTTTCCATAGTATTTGACCGTGAATGACGATTATAGTTAAACTTTACAAGAAACTTTTGTTTCTATCCACTTACCGATACGGCTAATTCCGTCTTTAATTTTTGCTTCTGAAGTTGCAAAACTTAGACGAATATACTCTGGAGCACCAAAAGCATCGCCAGGAATTACAGCAACCTTGATATCATCCAACATTTGCTTGGCAACTGTTGCACCATTCCCTATTTTGGAAACATCGCAGAACACATAAAAAGCTCCTTGGGGCTTGATTGTACGAATTTGAGGGATTTGATCAAGACATTGCAATATTAAATCACGTCGACCTTGAAATACTTTACACATCGATTGAATTGTTTCATCAGAAGCAGCCAGCGCTGCTAGGGTTGCTGCTTGACTGATAGATGTAGGATTTGAAGTTGAATGATCTTGATATTTCTTTATATATTCCATAATCTCAACTGGTCCTGCCGCATAACCAATCCGCCAACCAGTCATCGCATAAGCTTTAGAAACACCATTAACTGTAATAGTTAAATCAAAGATCTCTTTGCCTAAAGAGGCGATAGAACAAAATTGTGTATTGTCATAAACCAACTTCTCATAAATTTCATCACTTATGACATAAATATTATGCTCGACACAAACTCTAGCTAATTGCTCTAATTCATCCTTAGAATACATTACACCTGTAGGATTTGAAGGTGAATTCAGAATTAGAAGTTTTGTTTTGGAAGTTATATGACTTTTTAGTAAATCAGAAGTAATTTTATAATTTGAGGATTGATTTGTAGCTATAACAACTGATGTGCCACCTGCTGCTTTAATCATTTCAGGATAACTCACCCAGTAAGGTGATTGAAAAATAACTTCATCACCATCATCAACTAAAACCTGAATAATATTAAATAAAGAATGTTTAGCCCCACAAGATACAACAATTTGATTAGGTTTATAGGTAAGCCCATTATCTTTCTGAAACTTAGCAGAGATTGCCTCTCTTAATTCTTGAGTACCTATGGAAGGAGTATACTTAGTAAAACCATTATTTATAGCTTTTATAGCGGCTTGCTTGATAAAATCTGGGGTATCAAAATCTGGTTCACCTGCACCAAAATTAACGACATCATGACCCTGAGCCTGAAGCTCTTTTGCTCTAGCTGTGATAGCTAATGTGGTTGATCCGACCACATCTTTAATGCGACGATTAACCTTGAGCATTCTTTGTTTATTCCCCGCCGGTTTTTCGCTGAAACATCTTCTTAACACCGGTTGGTTTAGCAGTGACTTTACTTACAGTTTTTATATCAGTCTTTGACTGCTCTGACTTAACTACAGCACCCTTTGTTGCATCGGTAACTGACTTGGTTTGAACATCTTGAATACTCTGTTGCTTTGTGACTGCTATTTTCTTTATTTTCTGGCCACTGATGATAACTTTATCTTTTTCAGTTAATTCTAAAAAAACCATTTCTGCATTATCACCAATACGCTTATTAAAAGGAATAATTCGAGTATATCCACCAATACGATTCTTAAAACGTGGAGCAGTTTCTTTAAAGAGATTAGAAACCAACGAGTGATCACAAAGAATCGAAAAAGCACGACGACGAGCAGCCAATGTATCCTTTTTCCCTAAAGTAATAAGCTTTTCAACTAATTTTCTTGCTTCTTTAGCTTTAGCACGAGTAGTACAAATACGTTGATCAATCAAGGTCGCCTTGGCTAAATCACGCAAGGTGGCTTTACGTAGACTTTGGTTACGGCTTAAACGATTTCCTGCAATCTTGTGTCTCATAGTTAGACGCTCTTAGCTTTCAATTTTTTAGAATCAATTTTCATCCCTAATGATAGCCCCATGGCTTTAAGAATATCATGAATTTCTGTTAAAGATTTCTTACCAAAATTACGGAATTCTAGAAGTTCTGGTTCAGGACGTTTAACTAATTCACCGATTGTCTTAATATTTGCATCTTTTAGACAATTAGCTGAACGAACAGACAATTCTAGTTCAGAAATTGGTAAACGAAGTTTCGCATATAACGTTTCTTCTTCTGCAGATATTTCTTCCTCTTCTACATCTTCCTCTGGAAGTTGACCATACGCCACAAAAACATCTAAGTGACGCTGTAAAATATTAGCTCCATACAATAGAGCCTCTTTAGAATTAATAGCTCCATTGGTATAGATTTCCACTATCAAACGATCATAATCTGTACGTTGACCAACACGCGTATTCTCAACACTAAAATTCACTTTTATAATAGGTGTAAAAATTGAATCCACTGCAATAGTTCCAACTGCAGCACCTTCTTTTTTATTTTGATCAGCAGGAACATACCCGCGACCACGAGAAACTTCTAATTCCATATTAAAAGGAATGTCTTGTGTTAACGTAACAATATGATGTTCTGGATTAAGAACTTCAATCACTTCATCAACAATAATATCTTTAGCTTTAATCTCACCTTTTTTATTTGCCTTGATATAAATACTTTTAGGAGCCTTAGAGTGTGAGCGAACAACAACTCCTTTAATATTTAAAACAATTTCTGTTACAGCTTCCAATACACCAGGTAACGTAGAAAACTCATGGGATACACCATCAATACGAATAGAAGTAATTGCAGAACCTTCTATTGAAGACAATAGAATGCGACGCAAAGAATTACCTAATGTTACGCCATACCCACGTTCAAACGGTTCTGCTACAAATTTACCATATGTATTTGTGTAGCTTGATTCATCACAATCTAAACGTTTAGGCATTTGAAAATCGCGCCATTTAACACCCATTTTATTATCCTCCGTTTTTGTTTTAAAAGCTTTAAAACTACCTTGAATACAATTCGACGATTAACTGCTCGTTAACAGGATAACTAATATCTTCACGCATAGGTAAACGAACTACTTTTGCTGTACAATTAGCTGCATCTGCTTCAAGCCATACAGGCACTTTTCGTTCTTTAGTAATTTCAATATTAGCCTTAATAACATTTAAAGTTTTTGCATCTGTCTTAATTTCAACAACATCATTAGATTTTACTAAATAAGAAGAAATGTTAACTCGACGTCCATTAACAGAAACATGATTATGGCTAACAACTTGACGAGCATCTTTACGAGATTTAGCAAAACCTAAATTAAAAACAACACTGTCTAAACGTCTTTCTAAAAATTGAAGCAAAATCGCACCAGTAATACCTTTGGTAGATGCTGCCTTAATAAAATAATTACGAAATTGCTTTTCTAAAACTCCATAAATACGCTTAACTTTTTGCTTCTCACGCAATTGAATACCAAAATTAGAAAGCTTGGATTTCTTAGCACCATGCTGACCAGGAGCATATTCACGACGAGATATAGCACATTTATGCGTATAACAACGAGTGCCTTTTAGAAAGAGCTTCTCACCTTCACGACGACACAAACGACAATCTGGACCAAGATCACGTCCCATAATTTATATTTTATCCTTTCTTAAAACTACACTCTACGTTTTTTACGTGAACGGCAACCATTATGAGGGATAGGTGTAATATCTCTAATTGAGGTTACAGCTAACCCTGCCGCAGCGATTGCACGAATTGCAGATTCACGGCCCGATCCGGGACCTTTAACCAAAACATCAACACTAACTAAACCCAAATCTTTAGCACGACGAGCAGCATCGGTAGCTGCCAACTGAGCCGCAAAGGGTGTGGATTTTTTAGAACCACTAAAACCAACTAAACCCGGAGAAGCCCAAGTAATAGTATTGCCCTGTTTATCAGCAATCGTGATAATAGTATTATTAAAAGAAGCTGCTATTGTAGCTATCCCAGAAGTAATTCCTTTCAGAGATTTCTTCTTTGCTTTAGCTGTTTTCTTATTTACGACATTCTCTACTGGTTTTATTGCCATAATTTAAATATCCTTATTTAGCTTTAGCTACTGGTGCGTCTTTCTTAATGATATGCCCAACAACAGGCTTCTTCCCCTTACGTGTTCTAGCATTCGTTTTAGTTCTTTGTCCACGCACTGGAAGACCTTTACGGTGACGCAAACCGCGATAGGTACCAATTTCCATATGACGACGAATATTTTCATTTGTATCTCGACGCAAATCACCTTCAGTAACGTAACTTTTCTGAATAATACTTGTTAAACGTGAAATTTCTTCTTCCGTTAAATCTTTAGCACGCTTATCACCACTAATTTTTGCTTGGGATAATATAAGCTTAGAACGTGATAGCCCAACCCCATAAATATAGGGTAATGCAGCTTCGATACGCTTATCCTTTGGAAGATCAATACCTAAAATTCTTGGCATAACTATTATCCTTGTCTTTGTTTGTGTTTAGGATTACTGCAAATAACACGTACCACTCCAGATCGACGAACAATTTTACAACTACCACAAATTCTTTTTACTGAAGATTTAACTTTCATTTTTATATCCTATTTCAATCGAAATGTTATACGCCCACGAGATAAGTCATAAGGAGATAGCTCCAATTTCACTTTATCTCCAGGCAAAATACGAATAAAATGCATACGAATTTTGCCAGATACATGAGCTAACACTTTATGGTTATTATCTAACACGACCCTAAACATGGCATTAGGTAACGCTTCTTCAATTATTCCTTCAACTTCAATAAGGTCTTCTTTTGCCATATTTAACGTGTTAGTATTTCTGCTCCACTACCTGTTATTAAAACACAATGCTCAAAATGAGCTGATGATTTACCATCTTCAGTAACTACTGTCCACCCATCATTTAAAATCTTAGTACGATGTCCACCAGAGTTAACCATTGGTTCTATGGCTAATACCATTCCTTCTTCTAAAAGAGGCCCTTGATGAGGTGGTCCATAATTTGGAATTTCAGGGTCTTCATGCAACTGTTTACCAATTCCATGCCCAACAAAATCTCTTACAACCGAGAAACCATGTAGCTCTACATAGTTCTGGACAGCATGAGATATGTCCGATAAATATCCACCGGAACGAGCCTGTTCAATTCCTTTAAAAAGAGCAGCTTCTGTAACTTTTAAAAGCTTTTGATTCTCAGGATTAACCTGCCCTACACCCACCGTGACAGCCGTATCAGAATAATAACCGTCATGAATAATTCCTACATCAATACTAACAATATCACCTTTACGAATAATCCGTTGATTAGGAATCCCATGAACAACCACCTCATTGACTGATACGCAAGCGCTTGCGGGAAAACCCCGATAGCCCTTAAATGCTGGCTTAACCTTATATTGCTGCATTAAGTCTAACGCCTTACTATCAATATCTTGAGTTGTCATCCCTGCTGTTAAAGAGCATTCTAACTGCTTAATAATTAAAGACAGAATCTTACCAGCTTTTCTCAAAATGTCAATTTCTTGAGGATTTTTGATTCTGATGTGATTTGTCTTCATTAATCATTTTAATCAAATCATTGCGTACTTCGGCGGTCTCTTTATCACCACTAACTCGTTTTAATTTACCTTGCGCCGCATAATAATCAATGATTGGTTTTGTACTGGTTTCATAAATATCCATACGCTTACGAATTGTTTCCTCATTATCATCACTACGCTGATACAACTCCCCTTCACAAATATCGCAAACATTCAACTTTCTTGCAGGTTTATTTTTAATGTGATATATCGTTCCACATTTACGACAAACACGACGACCAGTCAAACGGCTTAAAATAATCTCTAAACTAGCCTCCATACAAAGAACAAAATCTAAGGACTGTCCAACCTTAGCTAAAATCTGATCTAAATCTTGAGCTTGATGAGTGGTGCGAGGAAAACCATCAAACATAAATCCATTAGATAACTCTGGATCACATTCAACCTTTTGCTCCACAATCTTAGTAACAATTTCATCAGAGACTAAAGACCCTTTTTCAATTAAATTTTTAATTTCTAAACCAAGTTTTGAACCCTTTTTTATTTCTTCACGCAACATATCTCCAGTAGAAATATGTATTATACCGGTCATTTCTTTAATAACACCTGCCAAAGAACCTTTACCAGCACCTGGAGGTCCTAAAAGAACACATCTCATTGACGACCCCGTAAATGCCCTGTTTTCATGAAACCCTCATAATGATGCATTTGCAAATGCGATTCCACTTGTTTCATAGTATCAAGCATAACACCAACTGTAATCAAAACACCTGTACCACCAAAAAATGATGCTACTAAATAAGGAACACCAAAAGAATGCATAATCCAGTCAGGCATAACTGCAATCATACAAATAAATAATGCGCCTACCAAAGTGATTCTCGTCAAAACGTAATCCAAATAATCTGCAGTCTCTTTTCCTGGGCGAATACCTGGAACAAAACCACCGTGCTTTTTTAAATTTTCGGCAACATCTGTTGGATTAAAAACAATGGCTGTATAAAAATAACAAAAAAACAAAATCAACACAGCATAAATAGCATAATAAGCAGCGTGCCCACGTGAAATCCAACCAGCAATATGCTGCAAATGACTATTAGGGAGAAAACTTGCTATTGTAGCTGGAAACAAAATAATTGACTGAGCAAAAATAATAGCAATAATTCCTGCTGTATCAACCTTCAAAGGAATAAATGTCCCTTGACCACCATATGTTTGTGTCCCAACCGTACGACGAGCATACTGAACAGGAATACGACGCTGTCCTTGTGAAATCAACGTTACTCCTAAAATAACTGCTATGAGAAAGAATACCATTATAACTAAAGCCATAGGTTGCAATTGAGATGGACCACCACCTGCTGGTGACAAAAGCAATTTTAAATAATGAAAAGCCATCGGAGCTGAAGCCAAAATACCTGAAGTAATAATAAGAGATGTGCCGTTTCCAACACCACGCTCCTGAATACGTTCACCCAACCACATTAAAAAAACTGTACCTGTAGTTAACGTAATCATAGTTGTTAAACGAAAACCCAATCCAGGGTCGTTAACAATTTGCAAACCACCAAACGTTGCTGGACTTTCAAGCCAAAGAGCAATAAAGAACGACTGAATAGCACCTAAACCAACCGTCCCATAACGAGTAAACTGATTTATTTTTTTATAACCAGCTTGCCCCTCTTTCGATAATTTTTCAAGAGAAGGAATAACCGCTGTTAATAATTGCATAATAATGGAGCTAGAAATATACGGCATGACCCCTAAAGAAAAAATGGTCATCTTTCCCAAAGCACCGCCAGAGAACATGTTCATAATACCAAACACGTTACCCCCACCAGTTGTGCTATCCATTCTTTGAAAGAACTCAGTTAGTGCTGCCCCATTAATTCCAGGAGTTGGTATATAACAACCAATACGATAAACAGCAATAATCCCAATCGTAAATAAAATCTTATTGCGAAGTTCTTCAATTCTAAAACAGTTCGCGAAACCTTTTACAAACTGTGAAATCATTATTTTCCAATCACTTGAGTCTTACCGCCAGCTTTTGTGATAGCTTCAGATGCGGTTTTTGAAAAACGATGAGCGACAACCGTTAGTTTCTTACTTATGGATCCTTCACTTAAAATCTTAACTGGACGACGAAGTGTTTTAATCAATCTCTGACTCTTTAAAACCTCAGGATTAACTGTCATTCCATCTGTAAAACAATTTAAAGAATTGATACTAACAATTTGATATTCCGTAGGCCATTTACTATTAAAACCAACCTTAGGTAAACGACGTAAAAGACGCATTTGGCCACCTTCATAGGCTGACATAACACCACGGCCAGCACGAGAATTCTGACCGGTTTGTCCTTTACCACAACGCTTACCATGACCTGATCCACGACCACGTCCAACAATAATTTTAGGCTTACGAGAACCTTTTGGAGATCTTACTTGATGCAGTTGCATAATATTTCCTTATTTTTCAATATAAATTTTTAATCGAGACAATCCATCAAAAGTAGCTTTAACAATATTGATAGGATTATTGGATTTATGGCATTTAGTTAGAATATTAGTAATACCCGCTCCATCGCAAACAGCACGTACAGCTCCAGAAGCAATAACACCAGTACCTTCAGAAGCAGGTTTAAGAAGAACACTTGCTGCACCACATTCACCTAAAATCTCATGAGTAATAGTCGTCCCACGACGATTAATCAAAACCATACTCTTACGAGCAGCATTAAGAGCTTTTTTTATAGCTGTAGCAACTTCTCCAGCCTTGCCCAAACCATAACCAACCTTTCCCTTAGCATCACCAACAACTACTAGAGCAGAAAATGCTAAACGCGTTCCCCCTTTTGTAGTTTTAGAAACGCGATTAATGGAAACAACTTTTTCAATCAAGCCACTATCAGTTACTAATGACTTCTTAGGAGCACCTTTACGCTCTCTGTCCCCACCTCGACGACGCCCCTTACCCGGAGCTATCTGAGTTGAAACCCCAATCGCAGACTCTTCAACAGGAGCTTTCTTCAGAGCCTCTTCTTGTTCAAGAATTTGTTCAGCTTGAGCAACATTTTTAACAACCTGTTCATTATTTTCTTCGTTTTTATTAATATCTTTCATGCTTTAAAACTCCAATCCCGCTTTACGCGCGGCTTCAGCAAAAGCCTTAATACGTCCGTGATACAAATATCCACCGCGGTCAAAACAAACTTTTGTTATACCTTGTTTAATAGCCTGTACTGCAAACGCAGTTCCTAAAACTTCAGCAGCACTAACATTACCACCCGACTTTATTTTTGAACGAACATCTTTAGCTAAAGTTGACTTGCCTAATAAAATCTTACCGCAAGCATCATCAATAATTTGGGCTTGGAAATTATTTAAACTCTTGTGCACACATAAACGAGGGCGCAAAGAATCTCCTGCCATGTTCTTACGAATGCGTTGATGTCGATAAATTCTTTGTTGTTCTTTTATATTTAACATAATGACTACCTTTAATTTTACTTGGTAACTTGTTTACCTTGTTTGCGTTTAACTATTTCTCCAACATAACGAATACCTTTACCTTTATACGGTTCTGGTGGTTTAAACTGACGAATCTTAGCAGCCACTAATCCAACTAATGCCCTATCAACACCTTCTACAGAAATTTCAGTTGGTTTAGCAGATGTAACTTTTACTTCTTTAGGAATTTCAAATTCTACCGGATGAGAAAATCCAATATTCATTACTAACTTTTGCCCTTGAACTGCAACACGAAAACCAACACCTTGAACTTCTAAGTCTTTTTTATGACCAGTAGTTACCCCATTACACATATTAACAATTAAGCGTTTGGTAGTACCATGATTGGACTTAGACTGTTTAGTATTATTTAATCGATTAACAATAATTTGATCATCTTTTTGTTCAAGTTTAACACCTGAAGGTAAATTCATAGATAACTTACCTTTAGGACCTTCAACATTAACATGAGAAGTATCAAAAGAAAGCTTAACATTCTTTGGAACAATTACTGGAGTTTTAGCAATTCTAGACATCGAAATATTCCTTTATTTTTTACCAAATCGCACAAAGTACTTCTCCACCAACTTTAAGCTTCCTAGCATCACGATCATTAATCACTCCCTTAGAAGTTGATAATACCGCTGTGCCAAGACCATTAAGAATACGGGGAATACGACTATTGTCAGCATAAACCCTTAATCCTGGACGAGAAATGCGCTTGATACCCATAATAACAGGTTTATTATTTTCATACTTAAAATAAACTTTCAAAACACCCTGTTTGTCATCTTTTAAAAGTCTGAAATCTTCAATATATCCATCACTTTTAAAAATATTTAATATGCGCTCTAATAATTTAGAAGCAGGAAATTCAGCTGTCTCTTTACGCACATGAACAGCATTACGAATAATAGTTAAGGTATCGGAAATTGGATCTGAAACTGACATCTACCAACTCGCTTTCTTTACACCTGGAATTTCACCCTTCCAGGCAAGTTCTCTAAAACAAATACGGCATACCCCAAAACGGCGCAAATATCCGCGAGGACGACCGCAAAGTCCGCAACGATTATGTTGACGGACTGAAAATTTTGGTACTTGTGCAGCTTTATTAATTAATGATTTTTTGGCCATGAATTTTTTCCAAACCTTAAGATTTATTGGGTTCTTTGGTAAACGGCATTCCTAATAACCGTAAAATTTCAAAATTTTGTTCTTTATTTCCATTCTTAAAAACAAAAGTAATGTCCATTCCCTGAATGCGAAAGTCACGTACACCAGGATCAATTTCAGGAAATATTCCTTGATCTGTAATGCCTAAAGTATAATTACCCTCACGATCAAAAGCTTTGCGAGAAGTGCCATTAAAGTCGCGAATACGAGGCAAAGAAACATTTACTAAACGATCAACAAACTCATACATACGCGTACGACGAAGAGTCACCTTACAACCTACTGGCAAATTTTCACGTAATTTAAAGTTTGAAATTGCTTTTTTTGCTCGACGTATAAGAGGTTTTTGACCAGTAATTATAGACAAATCAACAGCTGCTCGATCTAAAATTTTTACATCACTAATAGCTTCACCAACTCCCATATTAACAACAACTTTATCTAAATGAGGGACAGCCATAGGATTTTTAATTTTATACTTTTCCTGCATCTGAGAAACAATTTCTTTACGATATTTTTCTAATAAACGAACAGACACTTTATTACCTCTCTTATTTTTTAATAATTACTAAAACTTCTTTAAATTGTTTCGCCATTTCTCTGAGCAATACGAACCTTACTGCCATCTTTTAGAATCTTAACCTGAAAACGAGTAGGCTTATTATCTTTTTTATCTAAAAGCATTAAATTAGACAAAGCAATAGGTTTTTCTTTTTCTACATAACCACCTTGTGGAAAAGTATCGCTCTTTTTAACAGAACGTTTAACAATGTTTAAATTTTCTACAATGGCAGTACTATCTTGAGGAAATACACGTATTACCTTGCCCGATTTCCCCTTTTCCTTACCAACCGTTACAGTCACTTGATCATCTTTTTTAATACGAAGCATATTAAACAACCTCAGGGGCTAAAGAAATAATTTTCATAAATTCTAAATTACGAAGCTCACGAGCTACAGGACCAAATACACGAGTACCTCTTGGATTTCCTGCATCATCAATAATAACTACAGCATTAGTATCAAAACGTACATGTGTTCCATCAGCACGGTGAATAGCCTTAGTTGTGCGCACAATAATTCCTTTGGCTAAAGTTCCTTTTTTAACAGCAGCTTCTGGAGCACTCTCTTTAATATTAACCTTAACAATATCACCTACTTGAGCCCAATGTTTACCTTTGCTGTTAAGCACACCAATAACAGAAGCCTTACGCGCTCCAGTATTATCAGCTACATCTAAAATAGTTTTCATCTGTATCATAGTATTCCCTCGGGCTTAAGCTCTTGAACCGACAACTTCTTCAATTATCCAGCGCTTATCTTTTGATAAAGGACGCGTTTCCATAATACGAACCACATCGCCAACCTTAGTTGTGTTTTTTTCATCATGAGCCTTATACTTCACAACATGACGTACTTGTTTTTCATATTTAGCATGCTTAGCTATTTTCTGAATTTGCACAACACGCGTTTTGTCCATTTTGTCACTAACAACAATAGCTGTCAAAAAACGACGACGATTAACCCTATTTTCCATTTGTTTTTCTTTCACTTTTAACTGTTAAAATACGAGCAATATCTTTCTTAATATTACGAAAACTTGAAGATTTTTCTAATCTACCTAATTGACGCTGACCATTAAGCTCAAAAATATCTTTTTTAAGATTTCTTTCTTTAGTTGCTAGCTCATCATTATTAAATTCTCTTAAATCTTTGACTTTCATAATCAATGCTCTCCACGTATAACAAATTTTGTTTTAACCGAAAGCTTAAATGCTACCAAACGTAAAACTTGCTTAGCAAAATCTTCTGGAACACCACCTAATTCAAATAAAATCTTACCACGTCTAACCACAGCTACCCAATAATCTAAATCTCCCTTACCCTTCCCCATACGAGTTTCTGCTGGTTTCTTGGTAATAGATTTTTGTGGAAAAGCATTAACCCAAAGCTTCCCTGTACCACGCAACTTACGAGCTACTACAACACGAGAAGCTTCTAATTGACGAGCTGGAACAAAACCATTCTCTAAAGCTTTTAAACCAAATTCTCCAAAATGCATCTGGCTCCCTTTAACGGCTATCCCGCGAGATTTACCCTTTTGCATTTTACGATACTTTACTCTTCTTGGCATTAACAACATACTATCAAATCTCCTCTATCAATTAACTTAAAGCTTCTTGAGTAATTTCAGCTGCGGGTGCAACTATTTGAGGCTGAGCTTTAGCTTGCGCGGATAAGGCTTCAATCTCTTCCTGATCTTTAATCACATCTCCTTTATAAACCCATACCTTAATACCAATCAAACCATACGTTGTAGAAGCTTCATAGAAACCATAATCAATGTCCGCACGTAAGGTTTGTAAAGGAACACTACCTTCATAATATTTTTCAGTACGAGCCATTTCCGCACCACCTAAACGACCGGAGCAACGAATTTTAATACCTTTTGCACCTGCGGCACGAGCTTGTTCAATCGAACGCTTCATTGCACGACGAAAAGCAATACGTTTTTCTAATTGAAAAGCTATGCCTTGTGCAATTAATTGAGCATCAATAGACGGATTTTTAATTTCTTGTATATCAATTTGAATTTCTTTTTTGGCAATATCATTTAAATCGCTTTTTAAACGATCAATATCAGCTCCTCGACGACCAATAATAACTCCAGGACGAGCCGTATGAATACGAACCTTAACTTGCTCTGCCAAACGTTCAATAACAATCAATGAAACAGCTGCTTGCTTAAATTTCTCATTGATATA
>JAYTXU010000036.1:0-2205 GCA_043742785.1 Candidatus Omnitrophota bacterium | reverse complement strand
GTCACCGGTCTTTGTAACAGCCGCATCACCTTGGGTGACATTAACATCAAATGCTAAAGCGACGGGAGAAAAAAGAGAAAATACAAGGAAGAAAAATGCGGTATAGACGGCAAGGACTTTTTTAAGCAGTTTAGGCATGATATAGATATTACACAAAACAAATTATAAAAAAAGAGCAACTATTTAATCTTTTCTTAATAAAAATCAAAATCCTAGACGAGCGGATAGGTGATATTGAACATCGTGCTTATCCTTATTCTCCTCCCCTAAAGGGAAGCCCATATCAAACTGTGCATTAGCATCCGGAGTTAAATAAAGTCGCAGTCCTACCCCAGTACCAAACAATGTGCGATTCTTAACCGAGCCCTCTTCTTGGCGTTTGTGGTCAAAGGTCCTTCCAGCATCAATGAATGTAGCCAATGAAAGCGTATCAGCCCAGGTTTTATCTTTTAAGCCAAACACTTTCCAGTCTTGAGGCAAACAATAAATAGGGATGCGCAGTTCCTCTGAAAAACTAAAACCGCTATCCCCAGCTGCCTCATTCTCCGCATATCCACGGACCGAATACATGCCACCCAAATACATTTGTTCAATAGAAGGTACTGCTGAGGGACTATACTGCCCTGAAACCTGTGATAGTGAAACCAACCTTAAAGGAAGTCTTTGTATACGCGCAGCATTAAGGGTCCAATAAACAAAACTGCCGCCAGACTTAGGTCTGCTGGATAAATCATCATGAGCCTTCAAGCTTCCTAAAAAATTTGGTATCCCCACATGCATATCAGCTGCGCTATAAGTACGTCCCAAACCATCAAAGAATGTAAACCTAGGGCCAGCCACCAGCGTTCGCGTGCGATCAAATGAAAGTTTATCGTCTCCCACATCGGTTTTAGAATCTTTAATTTCAAAACGTATATCACCCTCTAACTTTATTCGCGGATTACTCACATAGGTATGGGTAAAACCAGGAATAAAACTAACAGATTGCCCCCTAACATCAAGAGAACGTAAATCCTTTTGCAAACGACTTTGGGCGTGACCAAAATCTACATGAAATATATCCATTGTCCTTGCAATAGGCAATTCATAATGCACAAATTCTGAATAAAGGGCAGCTCGCTCGGCCGTGGTTAAACTAAATTGCAACCTGTCTGCCCGTCCTGAAACATTGTTATTAGTATAATGCATGATATGGCGGGAATGACCGGTCAGCTCTGTACCTCTTAAATTATACTCATAAGAAACATGTACAGGATTATGCTCTTCTGCCTTCAGCTGAATGTCCGTTGTACCTACCTCCTTACCTGGTTCCAAATAAGCTTTAACAAAACGATCTGGTTGAGTATTAACCTGACGTAAGGAACTCTCAAGATCGGCAATATCAAAATAATCACCACTCTTCATCTTTAACGCGTCCCAATACAAGTTTCTCTTAAACCAGCGATTACCCGTCACAGACACTTCACCTACCAACACTTCAAGCACTTTAATCGTTACCACTCCATCTACTATTTTCTGCTTAGGAATATAAGCCCGGCTCATCGTATAACCATGCTTTTGATAACACCTTGTTATACGATCCGCAATGGCTTGCAAATCATGCAAAGACATCATTTTCCCTTCCAACTGATCAGCATCAGACATCAATTGATTAATGTTAAACAGCTTGTTGTCTTCGATCATGATTCTTTTAACTAAAAATTTAAGATTCTGATCTTCTTTAGAAGCTTTCTGTTCTTCTTTCTTTTGGACTTCAACATTTTTCTCAAAGGTGGGGGGAACTTTCAAAGTATTCTCCCAAAATTTAAGCTGGGTGCTCATTGCCTGCTGCCGAACTTCTTCACTGACAGATACCTGTGCATAAACAGAAGCAGTCATTGCCCCCATTAATAAACAAATAAAAGAGAATATTCTCACTTTAAATAGCTTCATAGAACAAGCTCTATCCCCTGTGGAAGATTAACAGCTTTACCTGCCTGCAGATCATTGCTAAACCATGTACCATAAATAGGCTCAAATGTTCCCTCTAAGCGGGGAAGACCTAAATCAAATTCTCCCAATCCCCACGTATAATCATTTAATTCATTACTATCAATAGCCCTATACTTGTAGACTCCCCCTGTAATAACCTCCGGTGCCATTTGAGCAAAAATCTTTTCCCGCGTTACCTCATCCACCAAACCTCCCGGTGGCCTGTAGTTCTCA
>JAYTXU010000035.1:0-11850 GCA_043742785.1 Candidatus Omnitrophota bacterium | reverse complement strand
AACGCATTGAGATTACGTAAGTTGTGACCGCGCACATTTTACGTAAAAACAGTTTTTAAAAATACGTGTAGAAAATTATTTTTTTACCAAAGTACAGTTATAATATAACCCATAGGGTATAATAGTCATATTAATACTTCATAAAAGGTATAATAATACAACAAATAATTTGACATTATACCCTATAGGGGTTATACTTTCATCATGAACTTAGATAATGAAATAAAACAGTTACGAAAAGGATCAGGATTAACTCAAATTGAACTCGCCAAGAGAGTAGGTGTAGGTTTAAGATTCATTAGAGAGCTTGAGCAGGGCAAAACCACTGTTCGACTAGATAAAGTAACCCAAGTCCTAGAGTTTTTAGGATGTCATTTGGAAGTGAAGCATAATGAACAGCAAAATATTAAAAACAGCTGAAGTGTTTTTCAAAAATAATAGGGCCGGTTTTCTGTATCAAACAGAAAAAGGTTATACGTTTATTTATGATGAAAACTTTCTAAAAAACAATATTCCCATTTCTGTTTCATTGCCTGTGCGCAAAGAACCCTATGAATCAAAAGAATTATTTCCTTTTTTTAGCGGCCTTCTTCCAGAAGGCTGGTATCTTGATTTAGTATTAGCCAAGCAAAAAAAAGAACGTAATGATCCGTTTGGAATTCTTGTTTCTACGGCTGGATTCGATACCATAGGAGCAGTCAATGTTCGGCAGCAATAAAAAACCTATCATCCGTTTTTCTTTGCCGGAAATCTCTTTAAAAGCGCAAGGCTTAGTTGGAAAACTCTCAATCTCCGGTGTTCAGCCAAAATTATCTGTAAGATTTGACAAAAAGTTATGTGAATTGATTCCTGCTTCTGAAGGAGGGGAATATATTTTAAAACCTCAACCCCAAACATTTCCGCATTTGCCCGAGAATGAACAGTGCTGTATGGATATCGCTCAAATTTTAGGAATCGATACCCCTAAACATTGTCTATTACCTTTGACCGATGGGACCCTTGTTTATGTGGTCAAGCGCTTTGACCGTCAAGGGCTAGAAAAAATACATCAAGAAGATTTCAGTCAAATCTTAGGAAAAGACAAATACGATGGTTCCGTGGAACAAATAGGACGGAAACTTAAAGAAATTTCTTCTGTACCTGGTTTGGATGTTCAGCTTTTCTTTGAAAGAGTCGTGTTGAACTTTATTCTTGGAAATGGGGACGCCCATTTAAAGAATTATTCCATTAATTATGATCAAGAAATGAAAATAAGATTGTCTCCAGCCTATGACATTGTTTCTTCCAAATTAGCAATTCCTGATGAAGAGGATGAATCCGCTTTAGCGATTAATGGTAAAAGAAATAAACTGACCAAAGAAGATTTTGAAGTGTTGGCGCAGTATCTACAAATTCCAATTAAGGTGCGTTATGAGAAATTCATTATGAAGAACGACCAAATAGAAAATCTGATCAATTCTTCCAAACTTAATCTCCAAGAGCAAAGAAATCTTATCACCATCATTAAAGATCGTTATCAACGCCTGAGCTTCTAGGATATTTTTCTTACAAGAAGGGGGGTAACGATCTATGATATCATTCCCAGACAATTTGGCCTATTCGACTGGTTTTTCTAAAATAAACATGTTATACTTACCGAAGTTATCAAAGAAGCCCCATTAAACCATTTATAAGAAAAGACTTATGAAAATCGGCGAAGCCCTTTTACATGAAGGTTTAATTAAATCTGATCAGCTTAAAATTGCGATAGGGCAGCAACAAAAAACCCAGGAGCGTTTAGGCGATATCATTATCAAAATGGGCTTTGTTGAATCCAAGCAAATGGCCCGTTTTATTGCAGATCATTTTCACCTGCCTTTTGTAGACATCAAAGATACTTATAAAACCATCGAACCATCTGTCATTCGTCTTATCCCTGAAGACCTGGCCTATCGATTCACCATTCTACCGACAAAATTATCTGGAGATACTCTCACCATTGCCATGTTTGATCCTTTAGACGTTGTTGCTGAAGATACTATCCGAATCAAGACAGGTTTAAAGGTCAAACGTACCGTCGGCTTTGAAGAGGATATTCGTGAAGCTATTGAATACTGTTATCATCAAATGCCTCAATTAAGCCAACATATTGATAATTTTTTAGGCCAAGACAAGCTTTCTCACTTAGAAACAAGTATTGTAGATAAACTTCGTTTAGAAGCCAGCGACCCACCAGTTGTCAAATATGTGCATCATCTCATTGTTCAAGCCATTAATTTAGATGCTAGCGATATTCATATTCAGCCGAAACAAAACACGGTTGATTTGCGCCTACGTGTCGATTCCATTTTAAGTGATCTTGATTCACCACCTAAGAATATGTTTATGGCTATTGTAACCCGTATTAAAATTCTAGCCGGGCTTGATATTGCTGAAAGACGACTGCCTCAGGATGGACGATTTAAAATGCAGGTTGGCTCCCAAGAAGTCGATATTCGCGTTTCCTGCTTTCCAACCATTTATGGGGAAAGCATTGTTATGCGCTTACTTAACACCTCTAGTCCGCTTTTGGGACTTGAACAATTGGGAATGACAGCTACTGATTTAACTAATTATAAAAAAGCCATTCGCCGCCCCTACGGACTTATTCTTGTTACAGGACCGACGGGAAGCGGAAAGACAACAACACTTTACACTTCTTTAAACGATATAAAATCAGCAGAAAAGAATATGCTCACCATTGAAGATCCTGTGGAATATCGCCTGCCATTCTTACAGCAGTCCCAAGTTCATTCGGCGATTGGTTTTGATTTTGCTCGTGGGTTACGGTCTATTTTACGTCAGGATCCCGATATTATCATGGTGGGGGAGATTCGTGACCGCGAGACGGCAGAAATTGCCATCCATGCCTCATTAACAGGGCATTTGGTATTTTCCACACTTCACACCAACGATGCGGCCGGTGCTGCCGTACGTTTAGTGAATATGGGGGTTGAACCTTTTCTTTTATCTTCATGTTTAATTGGAGTACTGGCTCAACGTCTTGTCCGTAAAATTTGTCCTGATTGTAAAGAAGAACAACATGTCCCTAAAGAAGTATGGAAACGTATTGGACTTAAAGAAGGAGAATTTGAAATTTATCATGGTAAAGGATGTCCCGCTTGTTTAAAAAGAGGATATAAGGGACGCACAGCGCTTTTTGAAGTCTTAACCGTCAACGAAGCTATTCGCGAACTAATTACTAAAAAATCCTCCAGCGATGAAATTCGAAACAAGGCTCAATCTATTGGCATGAGAACTTTATCGGAAAGTGGCATTGAGAAGATGAAGGAAGGCATTACTAGTATTGATGATGTTCTTCGTGTAACCCAAGAATTTCAGGAAAATTAATTATGGAATTTGAATACACAGCCTTTAACAAAGAAGGTCAGCGAATCAAATCGTTTATGAAAGCAGATTCTGCTGAAGCGGTTGCTAATGCTTTACGAAAAGATGACTGCAAACCCATTAAAATTCTAGCTCTTAAAAAGAAACAAACAGCTTCAATGTTCTTTAGTAGCAAAACTGTAAAAAGTAAAGAATTGATTATATTTACTCGTCAATTAGGATCCATTTTAAGTGCGGGAGTGCTTTTAAGCGAAGCCATTTATACGATTGCAACCGACATGGAAAATGAATACTTTGCCAATATTCTTAAAAGCGTTCTATATCACATTAATGCAGGAGAAACTTTTTCAAGTGCACTTTCTCATTATCCAGCCATATTTAATCCTTATTACGTTGCCATCATTCAATCTGGTGAAGCTATTGGAAATTTAGGTTCCACCATCACCAGTCTTGCCTCGTATATGGAAGAAAATGAAAAAATGCGTCTTAAATTCATTGGCGCTATCCGCTATCCACTTTTTTTAATTTCTTTCGTATTTTTGATTGTTTCAGGCATTGTCTTATTTTTAATTCCAAAATTTAAAGCTATATTCTCAGGAAATGGTCAAAAATTACCTGCTTTGACACAATTTGTTGTTAATATCAGTGAATTCTCCTTGCATAATTTTGTATGGATAGGATTATGCGTTGTGTTATTAATTTTTGGAACTTGGAAAGCCTTGCAGAACTTCCGTATTCGTTTTATGGTAGATTATCAGCTTTTACAATTTCCACTTATCGGCAAGGTTTTACGTAAAGCTTTTATTGCTCGTTTTTGTCAAACATTTTCTATGCTCTTAGAAGGAGGGGTTGGAATCATTACAGCTCTTTCTCTTTCTACCAAAGCAATCAACAATTCTTTTCTGAAACATTTGATTGAAGATGTTAGACACAATGTTACAACGGGCGCTTCTTTAAGTGAGGCAATGGGTGTTCACGAAGATATCCCCCGCATCCTTGTAAAAATGATTGCGGTTGGAGAGAAGTCGGGCAAATTAAATAATATGATTAAACGCATGGGAACTTATTATGATGAGGAGGTGGAGATATTCTTAAATAATATTAATACAATCTTAGAACCAGTTTTTATCATTATTATAGGTGCTGTGGTGTTAGTTGTTGCCTTAGCCCTCTATTTACCTATATTTCAAATGTCATCAAGTGCTCATTAAAAAAAAGTAAAAACAAAACAATAAAGGAGAATAAAGTATGAAAAAGTTAACAAAGAGTGGGTTTTCAATGATCGAATTGCTGGTGGTCTTGCTGATCATCGGTATCTTAGCTGCAGTTGCTGCGCCATTGTTTTTTCAGAATACGGACAAAGCTAAACTATCAGAAGCGGTTGCTGGACTAGGGTCCATTCGTTCAGCTGAACGCCAATATAGATCACAAAATACTGGTTATTTTGCAATTACAGATGGTAAAACCTACTTTGGTGCTGCCGCTGGTAATCAGAGTGCTTTGTTAGGAACACAAATCCATGGTGCAAAGTATTTCTCACCCAAATCATACACCGTTGATGTTGGTGGTGTTTTTACTTCAGTACCCACTGGCGTTGCAGCAGCCCAAGATTACGTCATTAAAGTTAATGGTTCCGCAGCTACTAATCTAGCTTTAAGTGTTGATGCTGTAGATGGCGCAGCAGATATTGCAACTGTTGCTACTTTCCAAGCTGAAATGGATAATTCAGGACAAACCATTTACACAACAGATGGAACAACTTGGAATAAATATTAACTGAAGGGTTTGAAATATAGAAGCCAGAGATTCTTAAAATGTGGAGTCTCTGGCTTCTAAAACTCCGCGACTGATAACGATGACAGGAGACTTAGTATGAAAAGATTAAAGGTAAAAGGTTTTTCAATGATTGAATTATTAATTGTTTTACTGATCATTGGTATCTTAGCTTCTGTTGCAGGCCCTATGTTCATTGGTAATTCCGATAAATCCAAAGCATCAGAAGCAGTAGCAGGTTTAGGAGCACTTCGTTCAACAGAAAGAACCTATTTTGCATCATATAATCAATATACAGTTGATGGCGTTATTTACAATACGGGAGCCTCCACTGAAATTGGCAATTTATTAGGAGTTTCCTTAGCTCCTGCTAAATATTTCTCCAATAGCTCTTACGCTTTCAAAACAGGTACTAATTTCTCAGATGGAACAACAGCAATAAATTTTATAATCGGAGCTAATGGCAGCACATCAGCCGGTTCTAATCAATATGCAGGGGCCAATAAAGCAATGAATGCCAATGGTGGCACAGGAGCTCGCAATTTCTCAGAAGTTTCTAATATTAAAGTAGAAATGGATGATTCAGGAAGAATTATGTACTCTACAACCGGATCCAATTGGAGAGAATATTAATTTCATGCATCTTAAGAAATGCATTAAATTAAGTGATTCAGGATTTTCAATTATAGAATCGCTTATTGCTATTGTAGTACTTGGGATTGTAATGACAGGAGGAATGGCTTTTTATTACAATGCCCAAAAATTATATAATCGGACCCTTCATGCTCAATTGGCAACCTGGATTGCTGATTCAAGAATGGAAGATATAAAAAGTACGACAGGATGTTCAGATGTAAACATGCCTACTGATGGATTAAACGGATCCTCAGTATCTATTGGAGGTATAACAGGGATCCGAAAGATTACTTGGCCAACAGCTGCAATTCCTGATCCATGTTCAAATACAGCACCTACTATAAAAGATTGTACTGGGCCATCTCCAATACCAGTGGGTGTTTGTGTAACATGGACAGAACCTGGTGAATCTTCCAGTCGTAACGTTAAATTAGAAACCTACGTGGGGGCTTGATGATAAGTTACAAAAGAGGGTTTTCTTTTATAGAACTGTTAATCGTTATAATCATCTCCACGATTGTTGTACTTATGATGGCTGCCATGTTAAACATTGCTTATAAATCTTATAAAGACCTTCGTAATCAGTCTAATGTGTATAACGATTCGCAATATGCCTTACAATTAATTCGTGAAAATGTGCGCCAATCCACATCAGCCCCGACATATTCAAGTAATTGTTTAACTATTACAGCAAATAGCAGCACTAAAATATTTTACATTAACGGAATTAATTTAGTTTATAGCACCACTTGCGGTAGTTCGACAAATACTCCTATTATCAAAGGAGTTTCAAACCTTACATTTACTCCTACTATTTCTGGTTCTTTAGTAAAAATAGTTTTAAATGGTACTAAAAATAACATAAATTTTAATTATTCACTCAGCGCTACAAGGAGAAATCCATGAAGAATTCCAAAGGCTCTAGTTTAGCTCTGGCTATAGGTGCAATGGTGCTTTTTAGTGGAATAGGGGTAGGGTCCCTGAATTATTCAATGATGCAGGGAAAAACATCTACTACCCAAGCCTTATCTGCTCAAGCTTTTTGGGCAGCTGATGCTGGTTTAGAAAAAGCTAAAACATTAGTAACTACTTATACATCTTCACAAACCTATCCAGTAACCTTACCTGCAGATACTAATATTTCAACAGGTACATATACAACAGTCATTACGCTTCCAATAGGTAAACCATGGACGATTACTTCAACTGGCACTTCTTCAAATTCACAAATCAATCAAAAGATATTTGCTCAACTTGGTTATTCCAGCCTTACTTCAGCACTATCAACCACCGGAACTGTTAATACAAATGGTAACCCTACAATTAATGGAACAATCAGCCAAAGTCAGAGCGCTGCAAATTTTCAAACTGTTTTTGGAATAACAAAAGATCAAGCACAAAAAACCGCGACTAACACTTCCACCTATTATGACTGTACAGCTAATAATCACCCTTGCGGAAACGGTAACAACGTCTCAATCCTAGCTTTCACCAATAAATTAGCCTACGTTAAATTAAGTTCTAATCAAACACTAAAATTGTCAGGCGGATGGACATCAACAGGTTTCTTAATTGTTGATGGAGGAAGTTTAGATATGTCTGGCGCAGGAAATCAAGCTGTAAACTTTACAGGTATTATCTGGATTGAAGGCGGTTCCTTTAGTAGTATAGGCGGTGGTGTAAATATCACTGGATCTGTTTATATTAATGGCAACGCAAATACAACAACAAGCGTCAACGGAAGCAGTGTTACTATCACTTATAATTCAGTTGTAGTGAGTGATATCATGGAAGCCTATGCTTCGGGCACAGCCAATAAAGTTGTAACTACTTGCTGGTCAGAAGTCTCTTGTTAACTTTAGAAATCTAATACTAATGAATAATAAAATTATACAATTTGAAATTTCATCACCCTCAGAATTGCAAGAAATTTAGCAAAATGAAGGTTGAAAAACTTGTCAAACCTTGTAAAATCTGGCATACTTTATTTAATTATGACTGCTCAACAAACAATTCTTTATAAATTCAATGAATATAGCAATGACATCCGTTCTTTTGGTGTCAAGCGTATAGGTCTTTTTGGTTCTTTTGCCAAAGGACAACAGCATTCTAAAAGCGATTTAGATGTTTTGGTCGAGTTTAATAAGGGGCAGAAAACCTTTGACCATTTTATGGATTTAAAATTTTTCCTTCAAAAACGTTTTGGTAAGAAAGTTGATCTGATCGTCAAAGATGCCTTAAAGCCTTCCATTCGTCAGCAAGTTCTTAAGGAAGTTCTGTATGCGGGATTATAAGTTATACATTCAGGACATTCTGGATTCTATCAAGAAAATTCAAACATATACCAAGGGCGTGTCCAAAGATAAATTTACAAAGAATTCGCTTATTGTGGATGCGGTGGCTCGAAATCTAGAGATTATTGGTGAAGCTTCTAAAAGAATACCCAGCGATATCAAACGACAGATTCCAGAAGTTCCGTGGAAAAAGATCATTGGGTTGCGGAACATGCTTATTCATGAATATTCGGGAATAGATAAAGAGATTATCTGGGATATTATTGAGACTAAACTTGATATTCTAGCTGTATCTTTAAAGCCATTTACTGTTTTTAAAAAATATTCCAAAAATAAAATACGCTAACAATATAAGAAATTCGTGACAGGCACACGTTAATGGATAAAAAAACATACTATTTGAAATTTCATCTCCCGCGGAATTGCAAGAAGCTTAAAAGAACGGCTAATTGTTAATGTCTGACACACATAACAACAGAACAATGGGAGGACAGCACCCGATTATTTTGAGAATAAAATTAAGTGCACAATATTGGCAACGCATAACAAGTTTTTTATGGACAAACGTTCAGTTTTTTATTTGCTTAAGAAGTTGTGTCTAGAATATGGGACAGTTGATTTATATAATAAGATACGAGAGACTATGAAATGAAGAAACTAAAGCTGCCCATCATTAAAAGGTTCATTTCCAAAGCAAAGACTCTTTCGATGGATGAGTATTTTGAATTCGTTCAATTTAACTTAAAACAAACTTTTGATAAAGAAGCATATGCAAAATGGAAGAAAATGTTAGTAGTGAATATTCCTTTCTTCATTAAATAAATAGTGACAGGCGTAAATTAATGGATAAAAAAGTTACACAATTTGAAGTTTCATCTCCTGCAGAATTACAAGAAGCTTTAGCTCAACAGAAAGAATTTGAGAATAAAGAATTCGCTGCCATTCGTATCTTTGGCCCAAAGGTAGTCACACAATATTTTCATTTACCTGATTCATCCACCAAAGATTTAGCTTCAGCTTTAAAAACAGAAGCCTCTGAAACCTTATCTATCCAAACAAATGAAATAGAAATAACCTACGAAGTAACTGCGGTTAATGAAGGGGGCGTTTACGGAATTTATTCAGCTATCTCTCGCTTAACTCTTCTCGAATATTTAGACTGTTTTAAAAACACCCCTTTAATACCTATTTCTTTAACAGCATCAACTATTGGAGCCATCGACGATTTCTTAAAAATACAGGTTCCACCAAGCTCAAACTACTGTTTGGTCCATTTCTTAAAATCACATGCTGTTAATATTGTAGTTTTTTCTAAATCTAAGCCTATTTTCTTTAGAGATCTTTACGATTTAAACGAAGATGATTTTGAACGTAAAATCACCGATACTATTCGCTATTCCTGCAGCAGAAGTTCAAATAAGAACATTAATCACATTTTTTTTACTGGAAACACACAAGCAAGAAGCCTCTTAATGGAAAATATAAAGAAACTAGAAACACCTCTCAGTGGAGAAGAGGTTTCTCATGATCAATTAGAACAAATTGATTTATCTAAATTGAATCTAACCTCAAAGTATGTTTTAAATTTAAAAGAACGTAAAGGTCTACTTTTCAACCTTTCGTTATTATTTACAGCAGTTCTCTTTTTCAACATTCTCCTATCATGGCATTTTATCAATGGTCAAAAGACTCTTAATGAAACCCAGTTGAAAACTGATCTAAATCTATACACCCAAGCTGTTAATCTTCAGAACCAAGTAAAGCAAATGATCCATGCAAAATAAATATTTATACGCGTTTCTTAAAGATAACCCTATAAAACTTCTTTTTATTTTTTCTCTTTTTGGAATAACTTCAATGTTTCTATTTATTAAATTAGATGTAGTGCAAACTCTAAAGATCAATGATCTTCATCATAAACAAACGGTTATTGCCCAAATACCATCTTTAAAAGCAAAGATTGCTTCAATGAAGGTAGTGATTAATGGTTTTACCATAGGCGGCATTGTTACTGACAAAGCCCAGCCAATGGTTGTTATCAATGATACGCTTCTTAAGGTTGGAGAAGAAATAGAAGGAAAAAAAGTTGTTAAGATTACAGAAAACAGTACGACCATTTGTAATATTAATACTCTCGATAAATGTATTGAATTGATTCTTGAACAATAAGTTTTATATAATCCCCAATGGAGGAAATAAGTTATGAAGATCATTCAAAAAAGCATCCTGATGACATTTGTGCTGTGTTTTATTCTTGTCGTCAATGCACAGGCAGCAACCGTTAATAATCTGACATTCAAAGATACGGATATCAAGGTTGTCCTGCAGGCTATTTCTGCTCTGGCCAAAAGTGATGGTAAGGATATTAATATTGTTCCTGGACCAACAGTAACGGGAACCGTCACCATTGATCTTGCTCAAGTGGATTGGCAAACAGCTTTGAATGTTATCTTAAGAACCTATAATCTTGATGCCTACCGTCAAAAAAATGTCATTATGATAACTCCGCTAGGTCCATCAGGCAGCACTGCTAAAAACGAGGTTCAAGTTAAAGTTTTTAACTTTAAATATATTGATGCAAATGATGCTCTCAAAGCTATTACTCCAATTCTTTCATCGTCTGGAAAGACCTCTGTTCTTGAGACAACCGGTCAATCAGGTTGGGAATTTGGAACAGCAATGGGAAAAAAATCAGATGCGGCTGAAAAGAAACTCAAGAGAACAAAGGTATTAGTTGTTTCCGATTCAGCTGGCCGTCTTGAACAAATTGCATCTCTTCTAGAAGAATTAGACGTAATGCCCAAACAAATTTTAATCAAAACACGCATTCTCGAAGTTAATCATAATCTATTGAAAGACCTAGGAGTTGATTGGGGAACAGGCGCAGCTGGCGCAGAGGCAGGAGCATTAGTCACTTCAGCAGCAAATCAACTAGCTACTTCAGGAAGCAACAGCATTGCTTCTCACTCTCTTTCAACAACACCTTCAATGTTTTTACCACAAACTTCCGGTTTAACCGCAGCTAATAGCGGAGCTCAATTCTTATTTAAACATCTCACAAGCACCCAATTTGAAGTTATTCTGCATGCCTTAGAAGAAAATTCTAAATCTAACACTCTTTCTGCACCAATCTTAATGACATTAAATAACCAAGAAGCAACGATTCTTATTGGAACTAAATTCCCAATTATCCAAACAACAGTAAGTACTACAACAAACAATATTATCGGTGGGTCCCTACAAGAATACAAAGACATCGGTATTCAATTAAATGTCGTTCCACAAATCTGGGGGGAGAAAGAAAATTACATTAATTTAATCGTTCATCCCGCTGTTTCTTCCTATTCAACAACAGCCAAGGTTGTTGACCAAAATGGAGTAACCTTGGTCGAATATCCCATCATTTCAACCCGCGAAGCTGAAACACAGTTAACTATCCCAGATAATGGAACAGTGATGATGGGTGGTTTACTTAAAGATGTTCAAAACGATCAGGTTGTTGGAATTCCATTTTTATCAAAAATTCCTGTATTAGGACATTTATTTGATAGAACTGTTAAAGGAACAGATAAAATTGAATTAGTCATTTTTATTACAGCCCATATCATGGCTCCAGATGAGCAGGTTTCATCTAATATTATCGATACACAAGCAATAGAAGGAAAATTTAATAAGAAGTAAGGAGTCTAATGTATTGCAAGTTTTACGGTTTTAAGAAAATGCCTTTTAGTGCAACCAGTGAAGCGCATTTCTTTTTTGAAAGCGACTCCCACCGTGAAGC
>JAYTXU010000034.1:0-53261 GCA_043742785.1 Candidatus Omnitrophota bacterium | reverse complement strand
AACGTGCTTTAATCCTTCTTGGATCGATTCCTGACTAATCTCAGTCCCCATCTCTTTAAGACATTCAATTACAGCAACAGCAGAAGATGCATTACCTCTTTGATGCTCTCCCTTCAGAGCAACCTGAAAATGTTTATACTTCATCGGATGAACGATCCCTGCAACCACACCAAACTCCTTACATCGACTCTCCAAAACGCTCATCACAGCCTCTTCTTGTGGCGCAATAACAACCCTTTGTTTAGAACTTTTAATAATCCCCGCTTTTTCAAGAGCAATTTCTTGTAGAGTATTTCCTAAAATCTTCGTGTGATCTAAACTAATAGGAGTTATCAAGGCAATTGTTGAATCAAAAGCATTGGTAGCATCCAATCGTCCCCCTAAACCTGTTTCTAGAACAGCAAAATCTACTTTCTCCTGGGCAAAATAAATCCCTGCGATCACAGTCAACACTTCAAAATATGTTAACACCCATCCTTTATTTTCAATAGAAGCAATGGCTGGGCGGATATAATTAATTATCTCTGATAATTTGTCTTCACTAATGCAACCAGCGAAATCATCGGCACTTCTCAAATTACCATGATCTAATATGCGAATACGCTCATTAACCTTATGCAGATGTGGTGATGTATAAAGACCTACCTTAAGCCCTGCCTGTTGTAAAATACTAGAAATCATCGCACAGCTAGAACCTTTTCCCTTGGTGCCAGCCACATGAATAACCTTTAATTTTTTATCAGGATTCCCTACCGCATGAAGAAGATCTTTGACTCTGTTAAGATGAAAGTCCCTAGACGTAACGTTATGGAGATTTGATTCGTAATTAGTTAGTGAATGAAGATATTCTAGAGAAGAATTCATAAGTCACCCCTGCCTCTGCCGGCAGGCAGGTTTTGCTTGTGACTATTAGTGCTTAAAATGACGAATACTGGTGGTAACCATAGCAACCTTGCGTTTATTCGCTTCCTTAATCACCTGCTCATCCATGATGGATCCGCCGGTTTGTATAATCGCCTTAATCCCTGCCTTGGCGGCAAAGGTCACAGTATCTTCTTTAGGTAAAAATGCGTCGGAGATTAAAACAGCCCCCTTGGCCTTGGTCCCTGCTTTTCGTATGGCATGAAGGGCAGAATCGACACGGCTGGTCTGTCCAGCACCAATACCGATTGTCTGTGTTCCTTTCACTAAAACAATCGCATTGCTTTTGACATGCTTAATTAATTTCCAACCAAAGATCATCGCGTCCATCTGAGTCTTACTTGGCTTGACTAAACCCACGACCTTAATCTCTTCTACTTTAAGCTGTCTATTGTCTTTATCCTGCAACAAAAGGCCTCCTGAGACCTTCTTAAAATCATATCTCTCATCAGAAAGGCCATGAATATCTAATTCTAAAAGGCGCACATTTTTCTTTTGTGAAAGAATCTCTATCGACTCCTTTTCAAACGAAGGAGCAATGATGCATTCCATAAATCCGCTTTTAGAAATAGCTTGAGCTGTTTTAACATCAACAGGACGATTTAGTCCAATAATCCCACCAAATGCAGAGAGACTGTCACAGGCAAAAGCTTTTTTGAAAGCACCATCTAAGGTTTTATCTTGAGCCACACCCGCTGGATTATTATGTTTAATAATAACCGCTGCCGGAAGATCAAATTCACGTACGATATCAACCGCTGCCTGTAAATCTAAAAAATTATTAAAAGAAAGTTCTTTGCCATGCAATTGTTTGATGGCAGCTAAACCTTCCTTTTTTTTGCCTTCACTATAGATAGCGGCTAGCTGATGCGGATTCTCACCGTAACGCAAATCCTGCAGTTTGGTAAAACCTAATTGAAAATCTTTAGGAAGATTAGCAAATGAATTATCCGCTTTAAAACGATTATTTAGGAAACTATTGATAATGCCATCATATTGGGAAGTACGTTCAAACACTTCAATAGCTAAATTAACTAAAACCTTGTCGGAAAGAATGCCTCCGTTATTATTTAACTCATTGAGAATTTCTTCATAGCGTACAGGATTGCAGATAACCGCAACACTTTTATAATTCTTAGCTGCCGAACGCAACATGGAAGGACCACCGATATCAATATTCTCGATTGCATCTTCCAAAGAAACATTTTTCTTTTCTACCGTCTTCTCAAACGGGTAAAGATTAACAATCACCATATCAATCAATCCAATACCATGAACTTGTACTTGTTTCATATGCTCTGAATTATCGCGAAGAGCCAGCAATCCACCATGAATCTTAGGATTCAACGTCTTGACTCTGCCATCTAACATTTCTGGAAAACCTGTGTAATCGGAAACTTCTTTAACGGGAATATGATTAGAACGCAAGAGTTGAGCTGTGCCACCGGTAGATATCATCTCCACACCTAATTTGTGAAGACCTTTGGCAAACTCAGCTAAACCAGTTTTATCGGATACAGAAATAAGGGCACGTTTGATCTTGATCATGCAGGACTTCCATAGAGAGATTCGAATTGTAGAAAATATACGGGCGGACCATTGGCCCGCCCGTACTAGCTAAATGGCTATAAATAACTATCTGCCGCCGGTACCTTTTTTACGTTTTTTATCTGAAGGCTTAAGATAAAAACGGCGTTCTTTCAATTCAACTAAAAAGCCGTCTTTTTGACATTGCTTTTTGAAAATACGCATGGCTTTTTCGAAACTATTTTTATCGTTAACTTTGACTTCCAACATGAAACACTCAACTCCCTTTTGACCTCGTTTAAACGAGGTTATTTTTAAAAAACCACCACTTAACCTGTAAAAGTTTGATTATTATAGTATGGACTCTTAAATTGTCAACCTTAGTATATCGGGTCTACGTAGGTGTACAGCTCGCCTTTAAAGTTCTTAATCACATACTTACCATTCTCGTGGGAAACCATATAATCTGGATTGATGGGGATTTTACCACCGCCACCTGGTCCATCGATGACATAGGTAGGTACTGCATAACCCGTGGTGTGGCCGCGCAGATTCTGCATGATGTTAATACCTGTTTCAACAGTTGTCCGAAAATGCTTACTTCCGACGATAGGATCACACTGATAAATATAATACGGACGAACTCTAATCTTTAATAGCTCGTGAAATAATTTTTTCATAACTTCTGGAGAATCGTTAACCCCGCGCAAAAGCACGGTCTGACTGCCCATAGGAATTCCGTGATCAGCAATCATATTGCAAGCATATTTAACTCGAGGCGTTACTTCAATCGCATGATTAAAATGAACACTCATCCAAATAGGTGAATACTTTTTAAACATAGCCAACAATTCTGGTGTGACGCGCTGAGGCAAGGTTACAGGAATACGAGTACCGATACGCACAAACTCCACATGAGGAATAGCTTTCAGTGATGAAATCAAGAACTCTAATGTTCTGTCAGCCAGAGTCAATGGATCCCCACCGGAGATGAGAACGTCACGAATTTCTTTATGTTCACGAATATAATTCAATGCAGGTTCATACGTCGATAAGTTAAGTGTATGATTGCCATCCCCCACCATGCGTGAACGGGTGCAGTAACGGCAATACATGGCACACATTTCATTAACTAAAAACAAAACTCTGTCTGGATAACGATGCACCAAGCCTTTAACAGCAGAAGAACCTTCTTCCCCGCACGGATCTAATAATTCTTCTGAAGCTGTTTCAAATTCATGCCCTTGAGGGATGGATTGCAAACGAATTGGACAAGCTGGATCATTAGGATCAATGAGGGAAGCCCAATACGGTGGAATCGACATGGTCAATTTATCTCCGGCACCTTTGATACCCTTGATTTCATTATCCGTTAATTTAAAGATTTTTTGAGCCACATCCAATGTACGGATGCGATTGCGAATCTGCCAACGCCAATCTTCCCAATCGGCATGGGTAGCTCCTGGAAACAGAGCTAATACCCTTTGTTCTGCTGAACTTAAAGGAATGTTAGGCCTTGTGACTTGCGGTTCTGATTCTTCCTTAGAAAGTAGATCTGTTTTCATTTACGTGCCAAAGCCTCCGTTGGCTCTAGTAGCCCATAACGATCCAGGGCATAATCGAGAATTTTATTAATCAACTGATTATATGTTAACCCATGAGCTTTGGCACACATAGGAAAAACTTCTGAGGGACTTAGGTTGGGTAACGGATTAATTTCTAAAACGTATGGCTGACCAGCTTCGTCAACTCTAAAATCTACACGACCCAAATCTCGGCATTCAATCGATTTATAAGCAACAACCGCTATCTCTTGTAATTGTTGAGCCAACGCACCATCAATCTTGGCTGGACAAATATATTGAACACTTTTAGCTATAATATGTTCATAAGAATAAAAATCATCCCCCATATTGGTGTTGCCTCCCACTGCATACTGCACCACTGGCAAAGCTATAGGATTTTCATTACCGATCACAGCGACGGTAAATTCAGTTCCTTTAATAAACTGTTCACACAAAGCCGGCTGTTTATAAACACTGCAGATTTTTCCTACTTCTTTTTGTAATTGTTCAAAATTTTCAACGCGGGAATTCTTAGTAATCCCCTTAGAGGTTCCTTCTTGTGACGTTTTAACAATCAGTGGATATCCGATTGTATTTAATTTCTTCAAATCATCCCGTAAGGTCGCTTCAAAGAATTTCCCGGTAGGAACACCATCAGCTATCCAACATTTTTTAGCTACAGCCTTATCTAATGTGACTCCCAGAGTTAAGGCATCGCCACCACTAAAAGGGATGTTAAACATTTCTAAAATATTAGGAATCTGACTTTCACGGTTGCGACCCCTATGCCCTTCAGCAATATTGAAGACTAGATCAAGCTTTAAGCCTTTATTGATCGCAGCCAACAGTTGATGGGCGTTACCGATTCGGATGACTTTGCGGCCAGTGCTTTCGAAAGCAACACTTAACGCATCGACGGTATCTATACCATCAAGCTCAGCTGCGGCATCTGCGGGATCATCATCCTTCTTGACCCAATCAGACTTTAAATCATAAGTAATTCCAACTGTTCTTGTCATGGATGTTAATTTAACAAATTCTTTTTAAATGTCAATTAGAGCTTTTCTTTGTACTTACTCCAGGCTATCGATATTAATTCTTCCAAAACATCATCAATGGTAATGACCCCTTGAAGGATATCCTCCTGATTTAAAACAGGAATAGAGGAAAATTTGTACCTTTCTAAGAGAAGAGCTACCTTTTCCATAGTTTCATCCGTATACACATAGGCATTTTCCTGGTAACAAGTTTTCATTAAAGGAGTTGTCAATTCTTCATTAATAAAACGTCTTAGAGATGTCATCCCTAAATACTTGTGGTTTTCATCAACAAGGTATAAAAAAAACACACTGACCTGCCCATTCGCATTCTCTTTAATCTTCTTCCACCCATCCGCCACCGTCGCATCCTGTTTTAAAAAGAGATACTCTGTGGTCATCAAGCCACCTGCAGAATCACCAGCAAACCCTAAAAGTTTTCTCAATTTTTTACTCGTTTCCGTCTCCATCAAACGCATAAATTGCTGAGATCTTTCACGAGGAAGCTTCAACAACAAATCAGTCGCCTCATCGGCTGGAATATTAGCAATAAGCTGAGACGCTTCCTTCTCCTCTAATTGTTCAATAAATTCTTCCTTAGCCGCCATCGGCATATCCGTAAAAACCTTAATCTGTAAAACCCCATCCAGAGATTTAAACAAAGAGATTCGCGCAAAAATATCTAAATCTTGCATGATATCCGCTAAGGCAGCTGGTGGAATGCTGGCTAATTTATTCTTTGAAACATCTAAACGGACAACGCTCTTTAATCGACCTAATTTAGGGAGAATTTGTGTGTTCTTCCAAGGAACAAGTTCTTCTTGTGTTAAATACTTAGCCTTTGGTTTAATTAATCTAACTAGCATATCCACCGCAACAATCCAACCCAAACGACGCACCAAGGCGCGCATTCCTACGTCTACATGGGCAGCATACAATTGATTTTCAACTCTCAACAAATGAATATCATTAACCCTCTCTACCTTTTGATTATCCGTATCAACAATCTGTTGATCCAAAATATCTCTTCTTAAAGTAAAATCATGTTTTAATGGAATCTTTTGAAATTGGATTTGATCTTCATTTAATTTTAAACGAGCATCTTCCTCAATATAAGAAATATCTTCCCATGAAACAACAGCATATTCTTTAGAAAAGAATCCTCTTTTAATTACTAAGTGAATAGCCTTAGGATAAATGTCTCCTTGAGGATTCATGACAATGTCATGCAAGGTTCCCACCCACTCTCCCTTAGCATTAAGAATATTTAAACCAATGATTTCAGAGAAATATAAGAATAGTTTCATCGACTAATGCCCACATTATTTCGTTCACAAATTTTATTAATAGGACAGCTTGAACATAAGGGTGAAATCGGCTTGCACACGTTTTGCCCCCACGTCACTAATTGAGCATTATAGTCCATCCAGTACCGAGCAGGGAGCTTCTTTCTTAAAGCAAACTCAGTTTCCTCAGGATTTCTCGTCTTAACATAACCTAATCGGTTTGAAATTCGATGCACATGGGTATCCACACATATTCCCAGCTTACCAAAGCCTTCCGTCAAAACTAAATTAGCTGTCTTACGTCCAACACCTTTGAGTGTCAGTAATTGATCCAAATCATCAGGAACCTTGCCATTAAAACGATCTAATAAATCTGCAGAAACCCCTTTAAGGGTACGAGCTTTCGTCTTGTAGAAACCAACCGGATAAATTAACTCTTCAATTTCTTTTAATGAAAGTTTTAAGATCCCCTCCATTGTTATTGCCTTAGAAAACAATCTCTCTGAGGCGGGAAGGGTTGTTTCGTCTTTCGTACGAAGACTAAGTAAACAAGAAACTAAGACTAAGAAAGGACTTTTCCACTTCTTACCTACGAGTGTCACGGAAGGATCAGGCAAATTCTTCATTGCCACTTTAAGATGCTTGATAACTTGGGCAATTCTTTTATTATCCAACATACCTAGATGGTGTAACCCATTTCTTCTAATAGATCATGATTCTCACGCCAATTCTCCTTCGTCTTAACAAACATCTCTAAAAAAACCTTCTTCCCCACTAATTCTTCTAAATCTTTACGAGCTTCGGTCCCTACTTCTTTGAGAACCGCTCCGGATTTTCCGATCACAATTTCTTTCTGAGTATCACGTTCAACTAGAATCATCGCTTGAATATGAAGAACATTGCCTTTACGAGGAGAGACCTTCTCAATAATTACAGCTAAACTATGAGGAACCTCTTCTTTCATCTTTATAAAGAGTTTCTCACGGATCATATCAGCCATAGCCATACGCTGAGGAAGATCGGTAATAGTATCCTCTGAATAAAGCATTGGTCCATCAGGAATATGTTCAAAGATAAGATCAATTAGCTCAGAAACATTTGTGCCCTTAAGAGCAGACATAGGCAATAAAATTAAATCCGTTCGATCCGCCAAAGGTTTTCCCCCCATCTCTTCCCAAAGAGTAATATATTCAGGAATATGCTTACCCTTAGCAAAATCGACTTTGTTTAACCCTACAATAATTATTTTTCCGCAATCCTTCAGACGAGTAATGACCTGACGCTCTTCTTGACCAATACGGTCATTAGCATCCACTAGGTGAACGATTAAATCTACGTCCCCAATGGCACCCGACATAGAACGACTCATATACTTATCCAATGAATCACGCCCCATATGAAAACCTGGAGTATCAATAAAAACAATCTGTCCGCGTTTATCCGTGTAAATCCCTTTAATTTGATGACGAGTTGTTTGCGGGACTTGAGAAACAATTGAAACTTTTTCCCCTAACAGTTTATTTAAAAGAGTTGATTTCCCCACATTCGGCCGTCCAATAATAGCCACGGTCCCGCATTTAGAAGCACCTTGTGCAAGAGCTTTAGTTTTATCTATTTTTTTAATCGGTCGTTTAGGCATTACTTTCCTTTTCTATAACGCAACACGGCTAAGACAACGCCGGTAAATAAAATTAAATTAACAATATTGAAACAACGCCAGACAATATCTTTAGAAGTGACCCCTGAAGGAGCCATCAACAGGGCACAGACCCACACTCCCATCACCCAACTTAAAGAAATATCTACTGATGATTTTCTTTTTATAATTTTCACTATTAAAGGAATATTCCACAATGGCATCACAATCGCCGCTATCAATCCTATAGTTTGTATCACTTCCATTGCTCTTATTCCTTATCCTTTTGATATTTTATAACAACAATCAATAGTGCGCTCAATGCCAAGACATTAACAATATTAAAAACAACGGCTGCTTTATTTGTATTAGCCATCAAGGCACTTGGCGCCATTAAAACAGATGACAGCCAAAGCCCCCACATCCAAACTAAAGATATATCTGCCGCTGACTTTCTTTTAACAATTCTTACAATCAAAGGAATATCCCATAGAGGCAATATGGCCCCTGCCCAAATACCTATCGTATCCCAATTAATCATTACGACACCGCAGTAAATCTAATTAAGGTCTTCATTCTTTCTTCAACTTCACGCATCGTCAAAGAAGCTGTACAAGCCATCCCAAATCCTTGAACATTAAATGAAGCAACCGTCGTCGCATAAAGAAGAGCTTTGCGTAATGTCTTTTCATCTACCTTACGAGCCTTGCTTAAATAGCCCATCAATCCTCCGGCAAAGGTATCGCCAGCACCTGTAGGATCTAAAACCTTATCGACCGGATAGGCAGGAAAAGAAAACATGAACTTATCACTATAAAACAAAACTCCATGTTCCCCTTTTTTAATAACAATAAATCGTGGGCCCATAGCGCGCAGTGCCTTTGCCGCCATAATTAAATTACCCTGGCCTGTTAGTGCTCGCGCTTCTCCATCATTAGCAACAAATAAATCCACCTGCTTCATTAATTTCTTGAGCGACTTTAATTTAATATTGATCCATAAATTCATACTATCTAAACCAACCAGTTGCGGCTTTTCCATTAATGAAAGCAAATGCATTTGCAAATCAGGATCAATATTAGCTAAAAATACATTGGGAAAACGTTTTTGATTATCGGCAATTTCTGGAATATAGGTTTCTAAAACGCCCAACTCGGTGGCTAAGGTCAACGCATTGTTTAAATCACCCTTTTTATATTCCCCTCTCCATCTAAAAGTTTTTCCCTGGCCAATCTTCAAAGACGTTAAATCAACGCCTTTTCGTTTAAGAAAATCTAGATGCTTGGACGGAAAATCTTTACCCACAACAGCCACTAAATGTACAGGAGTAAAAAGTCTAGCACTCATAGAAAAATGAGCAGCCGATCCTCCTAACATATCTTTTTTTGCCCCTGAGGGAGTTTGAACGTGATCTAACGCAACTGTTCCTAAGACAACTAGACTCATAAAACCTCCATATACTATGTACTGGCCCAAGCATGCTCGGCCGCTACTCACCAATAATTTTTATTAATACACGCTTATCCCGTCGTCCATCAAACTCACCATAAAAAATCTGTTCCCATGGACCAAAATCTAATTTACCTTTGGTAATAGCAACCGTTACTTCCCGTCCCATAATTTGACGCTTAAGATGCGCATCTGCATTATCTTCACCAGTATTATTATGACGATATTGACCCACCGGTTCATGAGGAGCTAATCTTTCAAGCCACTTATCATAATCCTGTAGAAGACCTTCTTCATCATCATTGATAAAAACCGAAGCGCTAATATGCATGGCATTAACCAAACATAAACCCTCTTTAATGCCACTCTTATCAATAGCTTCTTGAACCTTGTCCGTAATATTGATATACGCGCGACGTGTTTGTGTATGAAACCACAATTCTTCTCGATAGGATTTCACGTTAACCTGCTTAAGGCTTTTTAGTCGTTTTTCTTTTTCTCTCTGCCTGAGCTAAGAATTCCTGAACCTGTACATCTTTAAGTAAATTTTCCATGTCAGGATCTTCACGCAAATGTTTAAAATCATTATAACCAAGATCAATAGCCTTAGACAAAGCGCTAAGAGCTGGACGCGTTTGATTTAATAGTGCATACGAGCAGGCCAAATTGTAATAGATCACCGCATCATCTGGTCGCAATTGAGTCAGCTTTAAATCCACCTCAAGCCCTTTTTGCCAAAAACCAGCTTTTGTATAGACGTCACCCACCGCAATCAAGGCTTCAATAAAATCAGGCGTTTGCTTTAAAATATTTTCATAAAAAGAAATCTCAAATTCTACATCATCTTTTTTCTTAGAAACTTTTGGGGTATATTCTTTTCTCAAACTTGTCCTCCCTGACCCGCCTTGGCGAGTCGCTTTTTACTTTTAAGATAAATTTGAATACGATCCACAGCTATATTTAAATTCTCATAACTCGACGCATAAGAAATACGCACATAATCCGTACCGCAACGACCAAAAGCTACTCCAGGAACCAAGGCCACCTTCTGCTGAGCTAATAAATTCTTAGCAAAATCCATTGAAGACTCACCCGTCGATTTAATGCTGGGGAATACATAAAAAGCTCCTTGAGGGTTATGACATTTTAACCCAATCTTATTTAAAGACTCCACCATAAAATCACGACGCCTATGATATTCTTTTTTCATATCCAGAACATCTTTAAAACCGCTCTTTAATGCTTCAATAGCCGCCATCTGTCCTGTAATAGGAGCACAAAGAATCGTATACTGATGAATCTTTGTCATAGCTCCAACAATATCACGAGGTCCACAAACATATCCAATACGAAATCCCGTCATAGCATACGTTTTAGAAAAACCATTAAGATAAACAACCCTTTGTTTCATATCTGGTAAAGTAGCAAATGGTGTGTGTGCGAAATCATACGTCAGCTCATCATAAAGTTCATCACTATAAACAATCAGATTATGCTTCTTAACAACTTTGGCAATACCTTCAAGTTCTTTTCTGGTATAAGAAGCTCCTGTAGGATTTGAAGGATAACCAAGTAAGATTCCTTTTACACCCTTGCTAATGGCTTTCTCTATTTGAGAAGGTGTTACTTTAAAACCAGTCTCCACCGAAGTCGACAGATAAACGGGTTTGCCTCCGGCGAGTTCAACAACAGCTCCATAGGCCACATAACAAGGTTCTGGAATTAAAACTTTTTCACCAGGATTAAGAGTAGCACGCATAGCCAAATCCAAAGCCTCACTCACTCCCACCGTGATCAACGTTTCTTCTTCAGAGTCGTAAGAAAGCCCGTAACGACTCTTCAAAGAACTTGTGATCTCGCAACGTAGTTCTAACATCCCTTTATTAGACGTATACGAGGTAAACCCACCCTCAAGAGATTGAATCGCGCGTTCACGAATATGCCAAGGCGTCACAAAATCAGGCTCTCCAACACCCAAAGAAATAACATCCTTCATACCCAGAACTAAATCAAAAAAAGCCCTAATTCCTGATGGAGCTAAATCATCAACTATCTTAGAAATTCGCATCTTAAGTCCGATCTATATCAATATGAAATATTTTGTCTTTTCTCATGCTTTGATTGTTTTAAAATTTGTCCTTCTTCTTTATATTTCTTCAAAAGAAAATGGGTAGCTGTCTGTCGCACATTAGGCAAAGAAGAAAGCTTAGCAGCTACAAATTCCGCAACCATTTGAATATTGTTTCCTTCAACAACAACCAAAAGATCATACCCACCAGAAACTAAATAACAGGTTTTCACCTCAGGAAACGCATAGATTCTTTGAGCAATATTATCAAAACCTGTATCTTTTTCTGGAATAATAGAAACCTCAATTAAAGCTCTGACTGCGGCATTATGATTAATATTTGTTTTACGCATATTTTACCTTCTCCTGTTTTTTATACTCTTATTACTTCTGCGCTGCGTTAACCTTACGCTCTAATCTATTGACTTGCTCTCTAAGAAGAGAAACATCTTCCTTCGTATTAGATATTTTCTGACGAAGTTGAATATTCTTTTTATCTTCTTGTGACATCTGATGAACCATCTGCCTTTTCTCCTTAGAATTCAAAACACCTAAAGCCTCTGGATCCTTGAAATAATTCAATTGCTCGTCAAATTCTTTAATCTTTTCCTGCAAATCTTTCTTCTTTACGCTCAACTGCAAATAACGATTGTTATTAGGCTGGTTATTATCGACATTTGTTTGTTTTTGTAAATCATCTTTTTGCTTACGCAACAAATTAAGCTTTTCCTGCAAAACCTTAATCTCTGCCTCATTAACAGGCTCAGGAATATAGGAGCCTTGAAAACCCCTTTTTATCTCTTCTAATTGTCTTTGTAAATTCTCTTCTAATTCTTTTTCATGATTAGCCTTCTGATTTAAGTCGTCTAATTCATCATTATTTTCTAGCGAATCTTGTTGTTTAGATTTCTCCTCCGCACTTAATTCTATATCTTGTGTTTTTTGATACAATTCTATATCTGATATCTTTAATTTTTTAAGACCAATGACACGATCAACGCTGTCATTTTCATTTTTAATCTCAGAGAAATTATTTTGCAATATATGAACTTCCTTCTCTCTTGATTTAACCTGACTCATTAAATCATTCAAAGAAACTTGCCCCTCATCGCGGCCATGTCCCTGTCTTAACCCTTGACGTAACGCTTCATTCTTAAGTTCCCATTCACGCTGCCCTTCCTGTGCTATTTTATATTCTTCCGCCAGAGAATCATATTCTTGTTTCAAAAGGACATCATTCTCCATTAAACCCCTAGCCTTTTTCTTAATCACATCTATAGTTAATTGCCATTCAGGGGTATTGAGAGCAGATTCTCTTGATATTTGATCAACCTTAGCAGTAATCATACTTTCAGTCGTCAATGAATCCACCTGAGCTAGAACAAGCAACGGCCAAGAACAAAATATCATCATCAATAAAAAAAATCTTTTCTTCATATGATAATAATTATACCGACAAGTCCTTTAGGGGGCAAGAGGGATAAGGATATTTTACAAAGGAAGACAAGGGGTAATTCCAATCAAGGAATTAGTTAAAAGAACTTCTTGCGCTGATTTAACCATTGCAACAGTCAAATTCTTCTCTAAAACTACAACACCCACTTTTCTAGCTGCTTTCATTAATTGCTGACGGGTAATTCCATTAAGACATCCAGAAGACAATGGAGGAGTAATCAGCCTCCCCTCCTGAAAAACAAAAATATTAGCTCGGCTAGATTCAAAGACATACCCTTTCTTATTAATCAACAACGCTTCATCAAAGCCTTTAGATTGAGCCTCCTTATAAGCATCTACAAATAATTGATAATCTAATGATTTCTTATTAGCTAGATTTGACTGCGCTAAGCGATTGGTTTTAACAAAACACGCTTTCAAAATTTTCTTTTGAGGAAAGATATACGGCAAAACTATGACTGCTGAGTGCTTTTGACTCTTGTACTCCCAAGCAAGCACCCGTACACGCGCCACATCCAAATCATTGGCATGAACGACCCTCTCAATCATCCTTGCTGAAACCTTGGCTCCTTTAAAAGAACTGTTAAGACGATTTAGGTGTTCCTTCACATCAAAAACCTTATTGCCAATCGCAAGCATAGTTTCAAAAACACCTTCCTCTTGAAAAACTCCAGGAATAAAGGCCTCCAAAGTTTTATTCTCTGCATTAAAGATCTTGCCATCAATACAAATAATGTATTTTTTAATTTTTCTTCTCACCTGCACCTCGAAAAGATAATTCAAGCGCTTTAACCATAGCTTTAGCTTTATCCAAAGTTTCTTCCCACTCTGCCTGTGGCGAAGAATCTGCCACAATACCGCCCCCCACATAAAAAGAAATCTTATCCTTCTTTAAAAACATTGTTCGGATAAGTACATTAAAATCCATGTTTCCATTAAAACTAATATACCCCAATGCTCCTGTGTACAAACCGCGAGAGGATTTTTCTAATTGACCAATAATTTTCATCGCTTCAATCTTGGGAGTCCCTGTCACCGATCCGCTAGGAAAAACACTTTCTAACAGGTCACACTGATGACAATCAGAACGTAAAAGCCCCTCCACCGTTGAGGTTGCTTGAAACAGCGTCCTGTATTCTTCAATTGTTCGCATCTCTTTAACGATGACGCTTCCGTAACGACATACACGTCCTAAATCATTACGTTCTAAATCAGTCACCATTAGAAGCTCCGCTTTTTCTTTAGCACTATGTATAAGCTCTTGTCTGTTTTTATAGTCCTTCTTAGGATCTTTATTGCGTGGCCTTGTTCCTTTCATAGGCTTTACCTGAACAACTCTTTTGTCCAATCTTAAGAATCTTTCCGGCGAAGAACTTAAAATAATTTCTTTACCATCATCTAAATAAGCACTAAACGCTGAAGGAGACAATTGTCTTAAATTTCTATAGATCTCTACCGATGTTGTATACTTATTCCAATTCCGAACAGAAACTTCAAGTCGATGAGATAGATTGATTTGATAAATATTGCCGTCATGAATATGTTTTAACGCTTTTTTGACGGCAGACATATACTGCTTAGACGTTGTATTACTTTTAATGGAAATCCTTCGATTAAAATGTTTTAACGATAGACCTGCTGGCTGATAATTGTTGATTTTATTAAGAATATAATCAATTCTCTGACGGGCTGCTTGTTGTTGAGTCTTAGACGTTTTATACGGAAAACCGCTGGAAGCAATTGTTAACGTTTGTTTTTGATGATCAATACAAACAACTGTCTCATAAAAACCAAACCACCATTCTCCTTCGTAACTAATCCTCCCCACTGCCCCGCAAGAAAAAGGCAATAAACTTGTAAATCCCAAATAAGGTTCTAGCTCTTTTTTTAGACGTTGAAAATGCATCCCCTTAACTATCTTAAAAGGAGAAAATCCTAGATATGAAAAACGTCCGTCAGAATTATTGTTCAGGCTACTATCTAAGAAAAAGAGATTTTTCTCATCTTTAAAAATCTCTACGAGGATTCCTGCGTCCTGAAGAAAAGTTATCGTATGCGTTAAAACATTCATTGTGATTTTCCCTAGCTAATGGCGAATACTTTAAAATGCACGGGATTGATTCGTCCAGAACTCACTAAAAAAGTGAGGCTTGGGCTGAAGAAACTAATCTAAAGGTGGGTTTTTCAACACTAAACTTTAAAAGAAATGTAGAAACATCATCAAGTTTCTTGTCAGCGGCCATTTCAATCATCCTAAAAAGTACCTGAGTAGTTAAGTCAACATCCGCCATAGCACGATGAGTTTCACTGACAACGACACCTAAGGAACGAGCCAAATAAGCTAATTTATAGTTGTTTAAATACGGAAGAAGCTCTCTAGCCATTTTTAAAGTATCTACCGCAGGGTTTCCTTCATTAATTTTTCGTCCGATCAGAGCTAATTCATATGCTAGAAAACCTAAATCAAAACGTACATTATGCCCAGCCACACATGCACTTGAAATAAAAGTAATCATCTTTGGCAAAACTTCAGCGGCTGAAGGAGCATCCGCAACCATATCATCCGTAATATTATTCACATAGGTAGCTTGCGAAGGAATCAAACGATTAGGATTAACAAGAGAATAGAATTTATCAACCACCTTGCCGTCTCTGACTTTCATAGCAGCAATTTCAATAATACGATCGCCACTAACAGCCGACAAGCCGGTTGTTTCAACGTCGAAAACAACAAATTCTGTATTTTTTATGTTCATTGTATTTGCGTGATTATATAAGAAACAGGCTTCTCAACTGGATGGTACGCCTGCTTAGAGGCTGCCACAAAAGGCAAACCAAAATCGTCCATGGTGTTAATGAGTGCGTGTTCTTTAAACTTTTCATCCGAACAAACACGATTAAATATAAAAGCATTTACTCCTGAAATCTTTACATCTGCTATTTCTAATAATACGCAAAAAATTTCGGTATTCAATGAATATCCGAAAGAATATGCAACTATTTTTTTGTCAACTTCGACGATATAACCAACCAGACCTAATGCCTTATGAAAATTTAAGGCTAATTCATGCACAATCTTATTTTCTGACAGCATTTGGCGGTAAACTTGATCTGTGTGTTTATCATGACGATTTTGAGCCCAACTCTCATAAAGGCTTAAACATTGCTTGAAATCTTTATCTTCATAAGGTCGAAATAAGGACTGGCATTGAGATTGGAAACGATGAATATCATGCCTTTGACTTTTGTAATCCTGTCCTTTTAGATCAATTAAATCTTCCTTCCTATACACATACTCCGAGGATTTAGTCTGCACTTTAAATAGATTCTCAAAGAATAACAACTGCGACTGCTGAACATTTTCAATACGCGCTACTCTTGGATTTATTTTGTTCATCTTCAGAAAACAATACTCGAGAACGGAAACCTTAATCGTAGGAGTCAAAGGAGGTAGATACAAAAAACAAGCTCCCTCTTGCTGCGCAAAAATACATAAAGAATCCTCCACAATCTCAAACTCAAAATCAAAGAAATCCTGCCAGAGAAAAATGGAAGAAAAATGGTAAGGAGACAATTGATACAACTTAGAATTTAAATGTTTCTCAAAAATAGTTTTTTGAGAAAGAAGCTTTTCTAGATTTCTCATCTTCTAATCCTCAACAGAGAACAGAAATTTTAATTCCTCTTTAAATGCGCTGTAATCATGCAGTAAACGGCTATTGCTTCTTAAAAAACTTTTAGTCGAAGGCTGTTCAAAGAAATTTCTTAAATACAAAACATACTCCTCAATCTCAGGACTACTCTCCTTATCCTGAATGTAGGGACAAGCTAGATGCATATAAACCTCAACACCCCCCCCATGCCCTGAGACGATAAAAGGATAAAGCGCGCACTCAAAAGGTCTTTTAGAATAAACCCCGCAGGTATTGTCCTTTTTATTAAAAAAGGTACACTGATGATGATTGCCCTGCACAATAGTTTGAAGATACCCCTCTTTATCAATTCCTTGTGCCAACTCTTCTTCCCCTACCTTAGGGCGCCAGGGAGAATCATTTAAATTAAAACGACAACATCCATCACATTTAAGACAAACGCTGGAAGGTACAAATTGTTTAAGTGAAGTGATCATAAAATTTATTTAACAATGCTTCCTAAAGCAACTTCCTTCTCTGGAGTTAGAAGAGTCATCGATATTTCATCAGAAGCAGCTAAAATCATCCCATTAGAGATTTCTCCACGAATCACCGCTGGTTCTAGATTAGACACCAACACAACACGACGACCTATCAATTGCTCAGGTGTATAAGCTTTACGGATACCCGCTACAACTTGGCGTTCCTCCTTGCCCGTATCCACCTTAATCACATACAAGCGATCCGCATTAGGATGCTCTTTAACTTCCTTAATTTGTGCGACGATAAATTCAAGCTTTTTAAAATCTTCAATAGTTGCCATGTATTCCCCTTTGTTTTTCTTTAATAAGTTTGGTTATTATAGAGCAAATCCCTAGAATTATGTAGCACTATGTCGAAAACGGTGATATACAAACTACATGTCAAAAAGAATATTTCTTGCTCTAACCGTTTTAGCCTCCATAGTCATGGGCTGGCCAGACCTACATTTTCAAAGCGTATTTTCTCAAGGAGATATCGGACGTGACCTTTATGTCTTTGAACAAGTATGGCACGGTAAACTTATATTTAAAGATATGTGGTGGGTCTACGGCCCTTTAATGCCTTATTATTACGGCCTCTTTCTTTTAATCTTTGGTTTTAAAATTACCAGTATTCTTTTAGGCAAGCTTCTTCTGAATATTTTAGCTGGAAGCTTCTTTTATCTAGCCTCCTCTATCGTGATGAGTCCTCTTTGGGCTTTTTTAGCAGCATGCTTCTTCCTTCAATCCCAACAAGATTTCTTCTTCACCTATAATCACCTGGGAGCCATCGCTTTCATCTTAGGCACATTCTGGCTCGTGCTCCGTTATTTGTATGAAGGTCACATCCGTTTTGGAATAGGTGCTGTTATCTGCTGCTTTTTAGTTGGCCTTATTAAAATTAATTTTGGGTTAAGCTCCTTAGCAGCAACAATAGCTTCCATAGCCCTTATTGACTTTACAAATCCTCTTAAAAATAAAAAATTAATCACCTCTGAAACCAAACCCTTTTATCTTTGGGCAATCGCTGTTCTTATTATATGGCTTGGTATTTATTACTTTTTATTAGGAGGGCTTCCTCTTTATGAAATTCGCCAATGCATGCCTTATTTTGGTGATGATCAACCCTACCATCATTCAATCTTAGAAACAATTCCTTACTTTATCACCCAGCATTATTTGACCTTTTATCACCACTTACTTAATCTCCAACATGTGTTTACTTCCCTTGTTCAAGGACAAACGAACCTGTTAAACCCCATTGTCCTGCTCATGTTTGTCATAAGCATCCTAGTTTTTCTAACCCATCCCATCATCCACGGTTCAACCATCGCTGGATTACTCTTCTCCTTCTCTAAGAAATTTGAGGGCCGCCGCAAACACTTCTGGCTGACCCTAGCAATGATCAGCTTGTTCTTTATACTTAATTTTCATGAATTTATTGTCAGCGGCATCTGGTACCGCACCTACTGGTCACAGCCTTTTAACCTGTTTTTCAGCTTCTATATGATCGCCATTGCTATGACCTTTGTTCACAAATGGCTACGTGTAGTGGTGATTAGCACTTGGATTGGATATTTTATCATGTTAAATTTTATTTCCTTTGCTTCCACTAAAAGCTCCTGTACTCCTAATAAATTCTTAACAATGCCGCGCGGTCAAATCTATGTAGGAAATGAATCCGCATGGGTCAATACCGTTAATACCGTTACTACTTATTTAAACCAAAACATTCCAAAAGATGAACTCTTCTTCTGCTTGCCTTATGACCCTCTGTATTATTACCTTACAGGCCGCCCAAGTCCCACGCGTCAGCTAATTTTCTTTGACCATATCAAAATCCAACCCAAGCAAGAAATAACAATTATCCAGGAGTTAGAAAAAAATAAAATTAACTACGTTCTTCTCTCAAATCGCATGATGGCTAGCGAAACTGGTTTAGGTATGTTCGGGAAGACCTATTGTCCTCTCCTCTATCAATATATAATACAGAATTTTGAACCTGTGTGGCGTTACGGCGGAAACTGGAATGCAGAACCTGGAACAAACGAAAATCATGGTGTGATTATATTTAAAAGGAAGTAAGAACAGTATCAAACCTTCGAATCGACAGTTTTCAGAGCAATCATTGTCCAAATCAGACAACCACCACAAAAAAAAGAAACTAACATAGACAAGACAGCTAAAACCCAAACAAACCCAGCGATGCTATGGTCATATTGAAGAAGACCCATATGACCAAATAAATAATTCCAATCATGCCCACCATCACCGCCGCCAATGGAGACTAGAGCAATCTGCATAGCACGGGCATCAGCCATATAATAAGACACATTAAAAAGATTAGTCGAAAGCCAACCAAAACACAATGTTATGGCAAAAAAATCTTTCTGCCGATAGAAATTCCACATCCCAAAAATCGGGGCAGCCAATTGTACAATAGTCCCTCCGGCAAATTGTAAAAATTGTCCGCTCCAGGCAAAAATCAAATGCCCCATCTCATGAATACAAAGATTGAATGGGCCAAAAAGATTGGAATTATTAGGGTTTTGAAGAAGACCAACAAAAACAAAGCCAAACCAGACCAGCAGCAAAGACCGCCACCACCATTGCTTTCCAACGCACCAAGTTTTAGCTTGGTCAATTAAACTGCTACTCATAAGATTCTCTTAATTAAACAATTGAGATGCTTGGGCATTTTGACCTCACCTACTCATCTTTTCTTGTCGCTAAATACCAAACTGGAATTATGGGGCATCCCAATAAATAAATTACAAGTAACCACCAGAGAGATTGGTGAAATTGATAGACCTTTATCTAGTCCTCAGGCCTCATCTACTAGGCCACTCCAGAAGTCTGAAGACTGCAAGATTCAAAGATGTACGTCGACTATTTCATAATTAAAGACTGGAATGGCGGGGCCGACGAGACTCGAACTCGCGATCTTCAGCGTGACAAGCTGACATGTTAACCACGCCCCCTTTGATTTTTATTATACTAAACTACTGCACTTAAACAAGTTGGATTATCAGGAGAATTGATGTGACTATTTTTAATAACGTTCAATGCCTTTTGAGTGCCTTTTTGACTCTCGATAACGCTCTCCAAACACTTATTTAACAAATCTACTGCTTGATTTTTATGATTAGATGATAAATGAGCATACCTTATAGTCATTCTTATTGATTTATGACCCATTAATTCACGTATAGTATTCAAATCAACACCAGCCATAGCTAATTGAGAAGCAAATGTATGTCGAAGTGTGTGCAACAAACAATCTGTTATCCCTGCTCTTGTTAAACTTCTAGCAAATGGTTTTCTAATATCTGTATAAGCACATCCTGTCTTGGTACAAAACACAAATTCACTATCAGGATGTCTATCAGCTTCAATAATTGCTGTTTTAACTGCTTCATTCATTGGTGTTTCTCTTTTTTCACCGTTTTTTGTTCTTAATAAATGAATTACTCCTTTATTAAAATCAATGTCTTTCCACTTAAGGTTAAACAACTCACCTCTTCTCATACCAGTGTTTATAGCCACAACGATTATTGGTTTAAGAGAATCTTCACAGTTATCAATCAGTCTTTTAATCTCATCTTTATCAAGATAACGGAGCTTATGGTTATCTTCTCTAAAGAACTTTACTCTAGTAACTGGATTAGAAGAATTGAACTTATTCCACTCAATTGCTCTATTAAACATTGATTTCAATAACGTCAAAGCTCTATTGGTGGCAGCAGGACTGACTTCTTTAACTCTTTCAACTTTGAATTTCTCAATAAGGTGAGGTGTTATCTCTGTTAATGTTTTGTTGACGAAAAATCTCTGAAGAGCTTTCATGTTAGGTAAAATGCTTCTCTTCCAAGGAATGTTATTTGTTTTAGAGTACAATTCAATATACTCATTAGAAAATGAGTCGAATCTTGTTTTCTTCTCTTCCTTAACGTTCAAATGCCTCTTCTCTACTATCTCAACCTGTATCTTCGCTAGTATAATCTCAGCAGTTGCTTTATCTTTACCCACATTTGTACGGATTCGTCCATCTTCATAGCGATAGTCCAAATAATAATCATAGTTGTGAACAATTTTAAACGTACTCCCACAAGACGCACAAACATCCTGCTTGAGCTTATCCTCCTCAATCGTTAAGTCTTTAGCTTTCTTGCAGTATGTGCATTTAACTCTCTTGAAAAGTCTCATTCTTGTAATTTCTCCTCGAAGAATTGAAATTTATCCTCGATAAGATACTACAAGGCAAAATCTAAAGCCTCAACCGGAATCTTCCAGTAATCAACATTAATTTCTAATTTGAGTTACAAATTATGTAAAAAATAGTGGTGAATTTAATGCTTTTGAGCTTAGTTTTAGTGCTAAAACGACTCAAACCGACTGAAAATGAGACTATTTTGATGCAGAAATTTAAGTAAGAACTACTGCGTTTTATGTTTTTTCAATGTATTTCATGTGTGAGCTAATTTCAAACTACTGTTCCACTGTCAAAAAATCCATTAATATTACGATTGAACCTACCCATAAACTAAAGTCTTAGTCTTTCAGAATGCTCTAACGACTACTCTGGAATACTGTTTCCAAGCGTTCCAAACGCCTCAAAATCGATTATTTTCTTAGAAACGACACTTACCAAGCTTTAAACAAAATTTTATTCATCTATAAGTCGTTTATTTGCATTGATTTACAATAAAAACATGAAAATATCTTTCAAAAAGTCTATTCCTTAATCTATATAACGAATATGAACTTAAATTACACTTTCTGTAACACTGATTTGCTTGTTTAATAATCAAACAAGTTCATTGAAAACCTAGCTCTCTTATTTTGGCTTCTTCCACTTAAGAACAGCTCTTTCAATGATTGAACTATCACTAAGAGATTAAAAACCTCTTGTAGTATTCGTATGTATAAAACATGAATAAAAACTACTAAATAACAGAAAGAGAGATAAAAATGATTGCACTTACAGACTTCAAACCAATTATTAACACAAATTTACAGTTAGCTTATGAACATTTGATAAAAGTACATGAATTTACTACGTTCATAACGATTACTTTTAGAGAAAACCTTCACCCCGACACTATTAAGAAGAAGATACGTGATTTTCTAGCTCACATTAATGATAAAGATGTGATTTTCTACGAGAAAGTTCTATATGCATGGATTTTCATCGAAAGAAATTCATACAGTCGTTATAACCATGTGCATTTACTAACTAAAAATATAGACCCAGATAAATATCCACTATTAGAAAAAGAACTCTATAAATTTGGTCGCTCACAAGTAAAAGCAAGTCATAACAACACTATTGCTTATGTAGCTAAAAAATATTCCACAGAGAAGTTGCTTGATGACCAACTTATGACTATCCACTCACGTAGAGATAGAGCTTTAAAGAAGAAAAATAGACTTTTAGACATCTTTAAGACTAGTTAACTAATTTTTTAGCACAGATTTCATTATGACCCAAAACCATACAACTGTACCCGTATCTCTGTATAATTGAAGAGCTACCACGTGTTAAAATAGTATCATCCTAGTGGTAAAAAAGTGCTGTTCTAGTGTGAAAAAGTACTGGTCCTAGTGGTGATTCTGAAGAAATTTGTAATGCAGACTCTTAAAGATTGTGTTTAATCCGTCTAAAAACTACTGCGTTTTATATCCTTTTGATGCACTTGAAGACTCTATTGAATAAAAGTACTGTTCTTCATCTAAAAATATATATTATTTTGTGTTTGAACCCACCCGTGGAACCACTTTAAATACTAGCACTCTTTGACCTATTACATTTTTCACATAAGAGTTGAAGATTTCTTTCAGTATCACTACCACCCTTTGAAAACGGTATTATATGGTCAAATTCTAATTTCTCCTGACTACCACATTTAACACACTTACCTCCATCTCTACGCCAAACAAACGCTTTTACATCTTCTGAAATCGGAGCTCTACATTCATCAACTGGTAGCTTGCTATACAGTTCAAATGCTTTCTGTTCAATCTTTCGCTTTGCTAGTGATAATTTCTCTTTTGTTTGAGCTTTTGATGCAAACTCTAGCAATTTTTTAGCTTCCCATTCAGAATACCCATGCTTTTTGCTTAACAGATAGACCTTTGAACCATACCCCAACTCTTTATTCATACAAATTTCTTCAACACTCAAAGCGCCATGAGTTTTTAATGCCTCTTTATATGGAGATTCTACCTTTCTCTTATATCTTTTTTTCGATTGTTTTGCATGATGAGCCTTAAATATTTCCTTTATCTTCTTATTTTGTTCAGATGTAGCATCTAAAGACTTCTGCTTACTCTTACCGTTTAAAGGTTTTAGTAACCATTCAGAAAAACTACTCATAAAATCCTCTCACTACTCATTAATGTAAGATTTTTTTAGCACAGCTTTAATATTAAGCAAAAACCCCCTCTGCAACTTTATAGAATCGCAAAGGGGGATAAATCTTACTACTAACTAATTTTATTTAGTATTAACTGACCCGCCATTACCAGTCGGTTTTACTGCTTCGACTGTAGCTGGAACTGTAGCCACTGTAGTTACTGGTGCAACAGCTTCAGCTTTACCATTTGAACAATCTGGGTCAACAAGATAACTTGTCTTATCAAAATGTTGCCAAGCACCTGTACAAGCTCCATCAACAATTAAAATTGAAATAATACCCCAATCAATCAAAATCCCTAACAAAGTAGTTGGGTCAAATGACTTTGTTACTATGACATTAGTATCCCGACATCCTTCTTTTCTAGCTGTAATCGTGTATTGTTTTTTCTTTTGAAATGTTTCTGTTCCATTTCCCTTACCAATATAGTTCTCATTTACATACAATTTAGCATCATCGATGGTACTTCTTATACTCATTACCTGACTAGAACCGTTAAACATAGTTGCACAACCTGAAAAAGATGCCGCAACCGTTATGCATAAAACCAAATTTATTAACTTTGATAAGTTCATTCCATCTCCTTTTGTAGTTACCCTTATTATTAAAACATCATTCCTTTTGTTTAATAATCTTCTCTAGATTACCTTCTTTAAAAATAAACTCTTCCTTCAGCCGTCCTTTTTCATCATACTTTCTAGCTAAGCCATCAGCTTTTCCATTCTTAGAACCTGTTTCCACTTCTAACTGTCCATTCTCGTAATATGTTCTAGTCACACCATCTAATTGACCATCCCTATAAACACCTTCTTCTTGCAGATTTCCATTTTCATAATAAATCTTATACGCACCATCTGGTTTATTGTCTTTAATAACCCCTTCAGCTTGTAACCTTCCACTCTCGTAATAACCTCTATTCATTCCATCTCGTTTACCATTCTTATAATTTCTCTCTTCTTCTAACTTTCCGCTTTCGTAATACTTCTTAGTTTTTCCTTCTACTATGTCATCTTTATAATTCGCCTCAAATAACAACTGACCACTCCTGTAATACCTTCTAAATACTCCATCTTGTTTTCCATTTTTATAATTTGTTTCATAAAGTAATTGTCCAGTATCGTAATATTTCTTCTCTGGTCCGTTCTTTTTTCCATTTAAGACAAAAATAATCACTAGTAACAGAACTACAGTAATACTCACCAACAACAAGCTTTTTCTTGCTAGAGATTTGACCATTTATACTTTTCAATCTTAATTAACGTCTTTAAAACAGCATAGTAACACATACCCCTCGGGAATGTAAACATAAAACATACCTACGCCTGAGTGTACCTATAAGGTATTTAAATCATAATAATTGCATGAATAAGAATAAAGAGATAAAAGAAATCCTTGTCACTAACTTGAAGAAATACCGCAAAAAACAGAGATTAACTCAGGAAGAAGCATCTGAAAAGGCGGGAATTACTGGTAAGTACTGGCAAAGACTCGAAATGACTTCTCAAATTGACCTACCCTCTTTAAATGTGCTTTTTAAGCTTGCACAAGCTCTCCAAATAAGTCCTGCAAGATTACTAGATTCTTAAATCTCTCAATGTCCATCCAATGCCTTTTTTATGTCTTATTATTTGGGGTCGTAGTGTAGCTGGTTAAGAGGTCTGGAAAATAAAAAAACTTCTGTCATTGACGACAAAAGTTAGTTTATTTGAACTTAGAAGAACGGGGCCGACGAGACTCGAACTCGCGATCTTCAGCGTGACAAGCTGACATGTTAACCAGCTACACTACGGCCCCACATAAGAGACGATAGTCTACTCAATGAGAATGTCTTTGTAAAGAAAAAATTTTCTAAGAAAAACCTCTTATTCTAGAGTCACAATCCCTAACGAATCCGTTTCTCCTGCATGAGGAGAAAACCTGCGTTCAGTAATAACAATCGTGTCCCCTTTTTGCGCCAAACGACTCTCTTTGATATTCTTTAAAATAACTTCCACCTTCTTACTACCAATTCCTTTAACAAAAAAAGGGTAAACACCATAGGAAAAATTCAAAAAATCACAAGTCTCTTGCTGGGTATTAAAAGAGAGAATCCAACACGGAGGTTTAAAGCGACAGATGCATCTGGCTGTATTTCCACTGGAAGTGGGTGTAAGAATAAAACGTGCGTTTAATTTTTCTGCAGCTCGAACAACATTTAAAGAAATTACATCGGTAATACTTAGCACACTTTTTCCGTTAACGTTTCTTATTTGCTCTTGCATTTCATTAAATAACGACCCTTTAGAAGACATCTGCTCAGTGGCTGTAGCAATCTTAGCCATTGTTTTAACAGTTTCCACAGGATACTCGCCGATAGCTGTTTCTTCTGAAAGCATAATCGCATCTGTTCCATCAATAATCGCATTAGCTACATCGTTGACTTCAGCGCGGGTGGGGCGGATATTTTTTGTCATAGAACCCAACATCTGAGTTGCTGTAATAACAGGACGACCCATCATATTAGCTTTATGAATAAGTCTTTTTTGAATAATAGGCACTTCTTCTAGCGGGACTTCTACACCTAGATCACCACGAGCAATCATGATGGCATCAGCAACTTTTAGGATTTCATCAAAATTTTGGACAGCTTCTCTGCGTTCAATCTTGGCTACCACATAAATATTTCTACCCAGCTTCTTAGCAAAATTTCTTAACTTAATGATATCGGAAGCTTTCTCGACAAAGGACAGTCCAAAAGTTGTAACTCCCTGCTTTAAACCAAACTCAACTGCAGCTAAATCCCTATCGGTGACAGGATTAACAAAGACCTTCGCCCCTGGAAGATTAAGACCTTTATGAGAAAGTAACGATCCTCCAATAATAATCCTACAATGGATTTCAGAACCAGACACCTTATCAACCTTCAACTGAATAAATCCATCACTCAAATAAATGATACTCCCTTTAGAAACGCTCTCTGGTAATTTCTTATAACTGACAGATATCTCAGCTAAGGTTCCCATAACATTTCTCGTTGTGAGAATTATTCTTTCTCCTTTTTTCAAGAAGATAGGACCATCTTTAATATTTCCTATGCGCATTTTAACGCCGGGAAGGTCGATGATAATACTTAACGGTTTTTTAAGTTTAGCGGCAGCTTTACGAATATTACGAATATTTTCTTCGTGACCTAAAAAATCAGCATGAGAGAAATTCAAACGGGCCACGTTCATCCCGTTTTTAATCAATGCTTCAATCATCGGCAAAGATGAAGACGCCGGACCAATGGTACAGATAATTTTTGTTTTATGCAGAGGTATTTTCATTTCTGGAGAGTCCTGTGAGGTGAAAAATGGGCGGTGAAGGAATTGAACCCTCAGCCTATTGAATGTAAGTCAATTGCTCTAACCAATTGAGCTAACCGCCCGTAAATCATAAAACTAATCGCCTAAATAGGCGGAACTTGAAATTTCTTTTAAGATAATTTTGGCAGCCTTTAATGGATTTTCTGCCTGAATAATAGGACGACCTACCACTAAACAATTACTGCCTCCTTCAATGGCTCCTCTGGGAGTCGCCACCCTTTTTTGATCGCCTACATCAGCCCCCACATGACGAATACCGGGAGTAACCACCATAAAATTCTTAGGACAATAGCGTCTGATTAATGGGGCTTCTTCCACAGAAGCAACTACTCCATCTAGACCCACACGCTTAGCCAAGAGTGCTCTCTCCAAAACAAGAGCCTGCAATTTATCTTCTTTCACCTGACTTGTCAAGACTGTTACACCAACAATTAATGGACATTTCACTTTAAGTTTCTTGGCTTGTTCCTTAGCTGCTTTAACAGCTGCTTCCAACATTTCCTTTCCACCACTTATATGCACGGTGAGCATATAAATCGGTGAAAAATTTTTCTCATCGCCAGGTGGAAGGCTTAATGAAACAGCTGATTTAACAGCACTGGCAACTGTATTAGGAATATCATGAAATTTTAAATCCAAAAAAACCTTCTTACCCTTAGCTTGTAAATAGCGAGTCACAAATGGTCCATACGCTGTAAAAAGCTGAGAACCTATTTTAAAAACATCAACAACACTCTCAAGCTCATCAATCAGTTTTTTTGCTTCTTGAAAAGTATCCACATCTAAAGCTACAATTAATTGAGGTTTACTCATTTTTGTAAAGACCCTATTAAATCTTTGATATCGGTTATTTTTTCTTCCTTCATATAAGCTATTATACCTTCCAACACTTCTAGTGAGGCGCGAGGATTAACGAAATTAATCGTCCCTGTTGCCACCATGGTGGCACCTGCAATAATAAATTCCAAAGCATCGTTGGCGTTTGCAATACCTCCCATACCAATGATGGGAATCTTAACCGCCTGATGAACCCTGTACACCATGGCCACAGCCACAGGACGTATCGCTGGACCTGAAAGGCCGCCAGTGAAGTTTCCTATTCTACTTTTTCTTTTTCTAACGTCAATAGCCATGGCAGTGAGCGTATTAATGAGTGAGATAGCATCCGCACCGCCTGCTTCAGCCGCAAGAGCGATCTCACTAATATCTGTTACATTAGGAGAAAGCTTGGCAATAACTGGAACATTAGAAATAGTTTTGATTTTCTTAATTAAACCTTCCGTCGCCTTAGGATCTTGAGCCACCAAACTCTTATAATTAAGATTCGGGCACGAAAGATTAAGCTCAATGGCCGCAATCCCCTCTTGGTTATTGAGCTTATCAACAATTGCAATAAATTGTTCGGGATTATGACCCAGCACGCTGATAATTAAAGGAACTCCAATCTTCTTGAATCCTGGAAGCTTCTCTTTAATAAACTCATCAATGCCTGGATTTTCAATCCCAATAGCATTGATCATTCCTGAGGGAGTTTCCCAAATTCGAACAGGCGGATTACCTACCTGCGCGTGAAAAGTAACCGTCTTAGGAACAATGGCTCCTAATTTTTTTACTTCTTCAAGGCTGTAGTATTTCTCCGCATGACCAAATGTCCCTGAAGCCACGGTCACGGGATTTTTGAATGTTGCACTTCCTATTTTAACGGATAAATTCATATTAATGAAAGATCACCTCGTCTAAATGAAATGCTGGGCCGTCGTAGCAGACAGTTTTATATCCATGCTTAGTTTCAATAGAGCATCCTAAACAAGCACCTAAGGCACAGGCCATAATTTCTTCACAGGCCGCCTGACCTTTAATTTTATTTTTAACAGCAAATTCCTGCACCGCCTTCATCATAGGATTAGGCCCGCACGTATAAATGAAAGAGTCATAAGAATTAAATTTAACCTTATCAAAAAGATTGCTGACGCGTCCCTTAATACCCACTGAACCATCATCAGTTGCGATATGAACCTTCACACCACTCTCTTTGAATTCAGTCATAGGATAGACGTGAGCACGGCTGCGACCTCCATAAAGTAGTATGAGCTCGAGTTTTTTCTTCTTTAAAATATCCGATAAAATAAGCATAGGAGCCACCCCGATGCCACCAGCAATCATCACCACCTGCTTGATTTCGGAAGGAGGCAAGATAAAAGGCGTCCCCAAAGGTCCTAGGACATCGATGGTATCTCCCTTTTGCTTGGTCGCTAGAATTTTTGTGCCAGCCCCCTTAGCTTCATAAAATATCTCAACATATCTTTGAACACGATAAACGCTAAATGGACGGCGAAAGAATGGCTCTAGACCTGTTTCATTGGTGCGGATATGAACAAACTGCCCTGGCTGTACTTCCTTAGCCAACTGAGGAGCATCAAAAACCAAACGCCAGAACTTGGGGCAAAGTTTTTCATTGCTGATGACTTTATATATGTTTTGTATTTGTTCCATAATTATTTTAAGAAACGGCAGTATATCATAAAGTTTAAAATAATTCTATTTTTGACATTTTGAACAATAAAAAGTACTGCGACCAGCCTGTACAATCCGTTTGATGGGCTTCGTACAACGAAAACACTCTTTATATTCTCTAGCATAAACCTGGATCAGTTTCTTAAATTCTCCCTCTTTTCCAAAGGCGTCACGGTAATTACGTATCGATGAACCGCGGTGTTTAATAGCTTCCTTTAATACTACGACAATGTTTTGATGAATACTCTTAACCTCTCTGGGGCTTAGGCGTCCACTGAAACGATCCGGCGCAATGCCGCAGCGAAAAAGAATCTCACAAGCATAGATATTACCGATTCCAGCGACGAAGGTATTGTCAAGCAATAACGTCTTAATAGGCCGTTTGCTTTGACAGGTATATTCAAAAATATAAGCTGGATTAAACTTTTGATCAAAAGGCTCTGGACCTAGAATATTTAAGTGTTGGACTTCTGCTAAATCTTTAACTGCGCGTAACTGGCCAAAACGTCTTTGATCATTGTATAAAAGGACTCTTTTGTCGCTGAATCTGAAAATCACCCTTGTGTGCTTGTGAACCTTCGAATCAACCACCAATTGTCCGGTCATCATTAATTGGACAACCAAATATATTTTGTCATTCCCGCGAAAGCGGGAATCTTGAATTCTGGATCCCCGATTACGACCAACGGAAGTCCCCGTCAAGAGGGGAAAACGTTCGGGGATGACACTAGGAGAACATTCAATAATAAGAGCTTTTCCTCGTCTGGATATAGCGCTGATCGAATGCTTCTCAATAGTCTTAATAAATTTTTTATGAGGAGTTCTTAAAACAAATGGGTCTAAAACTTCAACCTTGCGGATAGTTTTACGAAGAATACTCTTTTCTAAATCTCGCCTGATGGTTTCTACTTCAGGAAGTTCGGGCATTAGTTTTTTCGTTCAGAGAGCTTCTTGATCATCTTCTTAATTTTAGTTTCAGCTTCTTCCAAATTCTCTGCTTCTATCATTCCATCCATCTTCCATCCTCCAAGATCAATGACAGGACGACCGTAAACAAGAGCATAACAAATTTCTGAATTCGTTCCATGGCTTCCAGCTAAAGCAATCACAATATCTGCAGAACAAGCGATAATAACATTTCTTGAATACCCAATCGATGTCGGTAATGCAATATCAATATAGGGATTAGCATCATCTTTTTCTTTACCTGGCAAAATTCCAATCGTAAGTCCTCCTGCTTTCTTAGCCCCTTTCGCTGCAGCTTCCATGGCCCCGCCTAATCCTCCGCAAACTAAGATGCATCCTAAATCTGCAATCATCTTTCCAACCTGCTCTGCTAAATATTCTACCTTTGAACCGATGCTGCTACCTCCGATGACGGAAATAGTAATCTTCTGCTTTCTCATAAGAACTCCTCTAAATTAACGTTTATTCCAACCTAATACTTCAAACAAATCTTTTGATCCTTTTAAATAGCTCTCTTGATTAATTTCATTAAGCCAAATCTTTTTTAACTCAGAATGCTTCTCAATACGAGAATCTCCCCAACTTTGTCCCTTAAACATTGGCATTACATCCCAGTTGGAGTCAATATAACAGAAGGCTTCAATTTTGTACTCTTTAATGAAATTAAAAACCTTCTTGAGCCAATTGATCTTGCTTCGAAGAATATATAAACCTTCCGGCGTCGATTCCGCAATCATAAAAGGTTTTTTATGTTGCCGAGCTAAGGTTAGAAAATGCTCTACATAAATAAGATTAGTCCCAAACAAGGAAACTCCAAACCAGTCGACATACTCATCTCCAGGATACCAATTCATCCACGGATGATTGGGATCCTCTATGCTGCACGTATGCCAAACATAGGCTACATTATGAACATCTTCTTTACGCAAAAAATCAACAATATAACGAAAGACCTGCTTATACTTTTTGGAATCATAATGATTGTCAGGTAAATCAAATTCATAACCAATGCGCAAATAAACAGGACGGTTGGCTTTCTTAATCCATTTGGCCAATGATTTAAAATTCTCATTATATTGACCCCCCAAGATTTCATCTAACGCTCCCACCATATATAATCCTATTTGAATGGTTGAATGTTGATATCGTCTTATAAAGGTGTTTCCATCTTGAAAGCCAGATCCATAATCAGTAGGAAAATCTAATCCTTTTAATTCTTGAACGGAGGTATAGATCATCACTCCCCCGGGGATGATTCCTGTTCCTTTAATAAATTCAGTAATTGTTTCCCGATCTTGACCAACCAAAAGAAGAGTTTTTCCTAAAGGAGGAGCGAAGGAAGAGTTTTTCTGTAGGGGATCTGCATACGCAGAGGCGGTTGCTAATAGTAAGAGTAGTCCCAACACTAGTAATCGCATGGACTCTTTCCTTTTTTGAATTCCTAAACGCGCCCGGCGGGAGTCGAACCTGCATGAAAAGCTCCGGAGGCTTTTGCCTTATCCATTAGGCCACGGGCGCAAATTCCTTTAACTTTTATACACTATTCTTCCCTCATAAATCGTGTACTCAATCTGACCTACAAGTTTCCAACCGATGAAAGGTGAATTCTTTGATTTTGAGACAAAGCCCTCTTCGGTCACCGTCCATTCTTTATTCTCATCAATAATCGTAATATCAGCGTCCATTCCTTCTTTAATGGTCCCTTTTGATTGAAATCCTACAATCTTTGCCGGCATCGTCGACATTTTATCAACCATCTTAGGTAAATCGATGATACCTGGTTTCACTAATTCTTTGATTGTAAGTCCTAAAGATGTTTCAAGACCAATCAACCCAAATGGAGCTCCATCGAAACCCACTTCCTTATCTTCCTTAGTATGCGGTGCATGATCAGTGACGATGCAGTCGATGGTTCCATCCGCAATCGCTTCTTTAATAGCATCCACATCTTCTTGAGAACGCAGAGGAGGATTAACCTTGGTTGATGTATCGAAGCTGGCACAAGCTTGATCCGTCAAAGCAAAGTGATGCGGACAAGCTTCGGCCGTCACCTTAATTCCTTGAGACTTAGCAAAGCGAATCAATTCACAACCGCGCTTGATGCTCACATGGCACAAATGCACGCGTGCATCGAGATACTTAGCAATTTCAATATCGCGGGCAATCGTTACGGATTCGGCGATACTAGGGTCGCCTTTAAGACCAGCACGGGTGGAAACTTCTCCTTCGTTCATCACTCCCCCAGAAGTTAAAAGCGGGTCTTGGCAATGCTCCATAATAAGCACATCCAGCATCTTGGCATACTCCATCCCTAGACGAAACAAGCGGCTATTGAGAACTGATTTACCATCGTCAGAAAAGGCAATACATCCAGCTGCTTTAAGTTCAGCCATATCGGTTAGTTCTTCATCTTTTTGCCCTTTGGTCAAAGCGCCGATGGGAAGTACATTGCAAAGTCCCACGCGTTTAGCTTCACGAATAATGTATTCCACCGTCATAGGATTATCGATAACAGGGTTCGTGTTAGGCATACACATAATCGTTGTAAAACCTCCCTTTACCGCTGCCTTAGAACCTGTCTCAATCGTTTCTTTATCTTCACGGCCCGGCTGACGTAGATGCACATGGATATCTATCAAGCCTGGGAGAACCTTTTTGCCCTTGGCATCAATCACTTCATGCCCTTTGGCATCGATCGATGCCGTAATCTTGATAATCTTTCCATCTTCGCAAAGAATATCTTGGGGCTTACTTTCTATCTTATTATGATGAACGATAATTGCATTTCTTATTAATAGTCCCATATTATGCTTCTCCCTTCGCACCTAAAACCAAATATAAAATCGCCATCCGTACCGCAACACCATTGGTAACCTGCTCTAAGATTACCGATTGTTTACCGTCGGCAACCTCAGCAGAAAGTTCGACCCCGCGGTTCGTTGGTCCCGGATGCATGATGACAAGATTGGATGAGCCTGCTTCTAACTTCGTTTGATTAATCCCAAAGAGCCTCGAATATTCCCGAAGACTCGGTAAAAATTTATCCTGCTGACGTTCTTTCTGCAGACGAAGCGCAATCACGGCATCTGAATTCTTTAAGACTTCTTTTAAATCATAACTGACCTTAACCCCCATGCTTTCAATACCGCGCGGCATAAGCGTAGCAGGGCCGCAGACCGTGACCTTGGCTCCAAGCTTGGTCAATCCCCAGATATTCGAACGTGCCACTCTTGAATGCAGGATGTCTCCAATGATGGTGACTCGTAATCCTTCAATCTTCCCAAACTTTTCTTTAAGCGTAAACATATCGAGCAATGCTTGAGAAGGATGTTCACGGCAGCCATCTCCTGCATTGATGACCGAGCAATTTAATCCTTCTGCCAGAATCATCGGAGCTCCGGAAGATCCATGACGCACGACCATGGCATCGACGTTCATCGCTTCAATATTCTTGGCTGTATCTAGAAGTGTTTCCCCCTTGGTGGCAGAGGACATATTGATAGCAATGTTCAGCGTATCCGCAGATAAACGCTTGGCTGCCAGCTCAAAAGAAATACGGGTACGAGTGGATGATTCAAAGAATAAAGTGACAACTGTTTTCCCTCGCAAGGCAGGAACCTTCTTGATATCTCTTGAAGAAACTTCTTTAAAAGACAAGGCAGTTTCTAAGATCAGTTCAATTTCTTCTTTGGAAAGATCTTCTAACCCTAATAAATGTTTGCGTTTCCATTCCATTATTTTTCCTCCACCACTACTTCATCCTGACCACCATCTGTTTCTCCTAGGATGACTTTTACATTTTGACCCTTATTCGTTGGAATATTCTTCCCCACAAAATCTGCCCGGATAGGAAGTTCTCTGTGTCCGCGATCAACTAAAACTGCTAGCTCAATCTTTGCTGGACGACCAAAATCTGTTAAAGCATCCAGTGCTGCGCGAATAGTGCGTCCGGCAAAAAACACATCATCCACTAATACGATACGCTTATCCGTGATATCAAAATCGATTTGAGTTTGACGAACGACTGGCTTAGCTCCCCCGCCTAAAGCTAAATCGTCACGATACAAGGTGATGTCTAAAATCCCTATAGGAACTTGAACACCTTCAATATCTTTAATAGCTTTTTTTAAACGTTCGGCAACGATCACTCCGCGCGTACGGATACCGATCAAAGCTAAATCTTTAACCCCACCCTTTTCAAGAATTTCATGGGCCATGCGCTGTATCGATCTCCTAATTCCTTCACTATCCATGACTATTTGAGGCATATAGCTCCCTTACTCAAACCTTCTTTGTGGTAATCCCCTACGGGGAAAATAAAAAACCCGCGTCCTTGAAGCTTCAAAGAATGCGGGTTGGTCTGTTCACTATTCATATCAATCCTTGTTGGCCTCTCGGGACCAAATTAAAAGACAACTGTTACATAAACGACTTGTGGAAATATACCATCCTATTGGGTCACTGTCAAGCTTCTTTGGCCAGTAGCCAGATTTAGCAATAAAACAAACTCTCCTCTTGGCGCATGAGCTGTAAAGTGAGTAATTAGATCAGAACTCTTTCCCTTTTTAACTTCTTCAAACATCTTGGTCAACTCGCGAGCTACCACCATATAGGGATCGTTAAAAACTGTTTTAATATCTTCCAGCATCTTTAAAAGTCTGTGAGGAGATTCATAGAAAATAACAGTTCCCTCTTCCTCTTTAAAAGTTTCAAGCTTCTTACAACGCCCTACAGTTTTAGGCGGCAAAAATCCTTCAAAGACAAAGCGATGCGATGGAAGTCCTGATAAGGTCAGGGCTGTAATCAGAGCAGTTACGCCTGGAATAACAGTGACAGGAATATCATTGTCATAGGCAATTTTAATTAAAGAATATCCAGGATCCGAAATGCCAGGAGTTCCGGCATCCGTCACTAGAGCAATCGATTTTCCACTTTGGAGGGCTTCTAACAGCTGCTTACCTTTAGCCTTTTGATTGTGATCAAAGAAAGAGGTTATAGGTTTTTTAATTTCGTAATGATCCAAAAGGACCTTGGTTTGGCGGGTATCTTCAGCAGCAACAATATCAACAAGTTTTAATGTTTCAATAGCCCTTAAGGTGATGTCCTTAAGATTTCCTATCGGAGTGGAGACAATATATAACATATTATTGTAGGGGCAACCCTCTGTGGTCGCCCGTTACTCAACGGTAACCGATTTAGCTAAATTGCGGGGTTGGTCAACATCATTGCCTCTTTTAACAGCGATATAGTAGGCAATCAGCTGCAAAGGAATGATGGCAACCAAAGGAGTTAATAATTCGTCAATCACTGGTACTTCAATCACATAATCAGCGTGATGGACTATTTCTTTGTCCCCTTTAGTGGCAATGGCAATAACATTACCTTTTCGTGCACGAATTTCCTGAATATTGGAAATCATCTTTTCATAAACATGAGATTGGACAGCTATACAGACAACGGCACGGTATTCATCAATTAAAGCAATGGGACCATGTTTCATTTCTCCAGCAGCATACCCTTCAGCGGGAATATAAGAAATTTCTTTAAGCTTTAAAGCTCCTTCTAAAGCAGTGGGATAATTGATATTACGTCCTAAGTAAAGAAAACATCCAAAATGAGAATTCACTTCAGCAATTTTTAAAATGGTCGCTTTCTTCTTTAGAAGTTCTTTATAATGAGCTGGAATAGTTTGCAAATCTTGGATTAACTTCTTTATTCTTACAGGCGATGCACTACGACGCACTTGAGCTAATTTAATACCAAATAAGTAAAACATCATCAACTGTGCCGTATACGCTTTGGTGGAAGCAACTCCAATTTCTAATCCCGCATGCGTATAAAGAACGCTGTCTGATTCTCGGGCTAAGGAAGAGCCCACCACATTACAAATAGAAAGAATTTTGGCTCCCTTGGCTTTAGCTTCACGTACAGCGGCTAAGGTATCCGCCGTCTCGCCAGATTGGCTGACAGCCACCACCAAGGTATTCTTATCTACAATCGCATTTCGATAACGAAATTCACTAGAAGTATCCACTTCTGTTGTCAGCTTAGCTAAATCTTCAATGACATATTTACCCACCAGACCCGCATGATAAGCTGTCCCGCAGGCAATTACGGTCACCTTCTTTATAGATACTAAGGCTTTATCCAAAAGTGAAAGTCCTTCTAATTTAAGCTTCCCTCCCGATAATCGAGTTTTAAGCATGGTGGCTAAACCTTGTGGCTGCTCGTGAATCTCTTTGAGCATAAAGTGGTCATAACCATCTTTTTGAGCAGAACCAACTGTAAAGGAAACAGTATCAATTTTAACCTTGGCCTTCTTCCCGTCAAAACCAAAAACTTCCACCTTTTCTTTGCTCAATACCGCCATCTGTCCATCTTTTAAATAAATAACCCTACGTGTTTTATCTAAAATAGCAGGAACATCAGAAGCAATATAATTCTCTTTCTCTGATAAACCAATGATAAGCGGCGAACCCACGCGTGCGGCAATTAAAATATCCGGATGATTCTTGCTAATGACTCCAATTGCAAAAGCCCCTCTTAACTGAGCAATTGTTTTTTGAACAGCTAACCTCAAATCGCCTTTATAAAGGGTGGCAATCAAATGAGCAATAACTTCCGTATCTGTCTGAGATACAAAACGGCAACCTTGCTTCTTTAGTTTTTCTTTTAATGGAGCGTAATTCTCAATAATGCCATTATGAACAACCGCAATTGTGTGAGCATTATCCGTATGAGGATGAGCGTTCTCATCAGAAGGAAGTCCATGAGTGGCCCAGCGTGTATGACATATTCCTAAATTAGAAAAAGGAACGGCTTTAAGCTTTAAAAGCTCTTCTAGATTCTTAATTTTACCTTTAGATTTTCGAACAATGAGATTGGATTGATGATCCAGAATACCAATACCGCTTGAATCATACCCGCGGTATTCCAACTTTTTAAGACATTCTAAGAGGAGGGGTGTTGCATCACGATTACCTATGAAACCAATAATACCGCACATAAGTCAACTCACAAATTAAAAAATAAAGACCAAGAACAAATCCTTGTTCTTGGTCTTTTAGTCCATAGTCTAAACAGAGGCTTTGATATTAATAATTGTAATAACCTTCTTAGACGTATTTTTCTTACGAGTAAAATAAACTTCACCATCAACAGCTGCCGTTAAAGAAGCGCGTCCATTAACGTTAATACCAGCCTTCCATCGATTCCCCTCACGAGTTAAAACGGTTCCTGACTTAACTCTTTGCCCGCCGGAAACTTTAATACCAGCTGTTTCTACATAAAATTTACTTGAAATACCACCGACACGACCACCCATTTCTTCCTCCCTGACCCGATTCTAGGCGGATCTAAAAATCCTTACTTTTTATAAATTTTGAGGCCTCAATATACAATAAAGCTTCCTCTTTGCCAAGAAATTTTATTTACCTGCTAAAATCTTATCAATTTCAGCTTTATACCCTGCAAAATCACGGGCATTTGTTTTCTTGCCATTAATAAAGAAAGTTGGCGTACCTTGGACATCCACCTGCTGAGCTAAAGAGGAATCTTCTACAATACGCTTTTCATAATCCGCATCCTTAGCTTTTACATCACCCATCAATTTATTATAGTTAAGATTAATCTTCTTGGCATATTCTTTAACCTTGGCTTCAGATACATCTGCTCCATTTTGCATCAAAAGATCTGCCATTTCAAAATATTTTCCCTGTTCATTTGCCGCAAAAGCTAACTTTGCTGCAGGACGGGCATTGGGATGAAAACTTAAAGGAAAATTCTTAATTACTATATTCACTTTATCCGGATAAGCCTTCAATACTTCATTTAAAGGAGGATAAAACCGAGCACAAAAAGGACATTGAAAATCAGCAAAATCTACAATTGTCACAGGAGCATTCTTTTTACCATTAACGGGTGAAGAACCAATGTCAATTGTATAGGCCTTATTAAAATCTTCTGAAGGAGGAGCAGGTGGAGGCGCCATCATTCCTCCTAATTTACCCTGAAGAGCTTTTAATTGACTTTGAATAGCTGATAACTGTTTAGCTGACAAGCTATCCCCTCCACCAGAACCATTAAGTTTGTACAATATAACTCTTTGAGTCGCTTGAATTTCACTTAATCGCGCATTAATTGGAGCAATCGATGTCTGAACAGTGCTTCCAATCCCTAGAAGCAAACCAATCCCTGATAAAAGGCCTATTAAAACTACCAAAACAATGACCAATGTATTATTCTTCATAACTTCCTCCCTGACCCGCTTTGGCGAGTTTTAAAAATTAATAATTTAAACCCTATGGTACCCTATATAAAAATCTTCAGCAATAAAAATAAGATTACAAATCTACTCCTGTGAAATGCTCTATTAACCATTTAATGTCTTCCCATCGCTTGCGAGTGCGACATCCGAAAACATCCACAATAAAAACTTCATCCCCTTTTTTGAAATATCCAATAAAGCATGATTGCGCTTGTAACGTATATCCTGTTTTACCATAAACATTCTGTTTCCAGTTAAGAAATAAAGCTTTATTATGCGATTTCAAAAAATGTTTTCTACCTTTTTTAGAATAAATAATCTTGTAAGGGAAGGTGATTGCTTTCTGAAAGAATGGATTTTTAAAGGCTTCTTTAAAAATAACAGCCATATCATAAGCCGTGGTGTATTGTTTATTCTTTGAAGGTAACCCGTGAGCATTGGCAAAACGAGTATTAACTGCCCCCATGCTTTCTGCTTTTTGATTCATCATCACAACAAATTGTCCCTCTGAGCCCGCTACAGCTTCTGCTAAAACAACAGCAGCATCATTAGCTGATTTTAAAAGACAAGCATAAATAAGATCACTCACAAGATACTGTTCTCCAGGAAGAAAGTTCAGTCTTGTTGGCGCCACTTGAGTTGCACTTACACTCACAGTTACATATTGATCTAATGATAATTTCTCTAAAGCCAACAAAACCGTCATCACCTTAGTTGTGCTAGCTGGATAAATTCTATCATTGATATTCTTACTAAAATAAACCTTATCCTCAGTAATATTCCACAGCATTGCTGACTTGGCTGAAAAATAATCGTTCTTAGTTGTTTTATTGACCGAATGAACGCTCTTTTTATGATAAACAACCCTTGCATCGGCAGGAGAGATAAAACAAAAAATTAAAAAAATAGATAAAAAGAATCTAGTCACCTTAGACATGGTCTCAACTATAAAACACCTTGAAGGTAAACTCAAGACTTTCCCTAATATTTTAAACACCATTAAGCGGTCATCACGGCTGCTTGATAAACTAAATCCAAAGCACGAGCCACCCCCGCTGTTGGCATAGACATCGTACCCTCAGCCAAATTCATCTGCCAACCACCTGGCGTTTGATAAACCACCACACGAATATTTTGAAAAATATGTTCATCATTGACCAGCACATGAATAAGCGCCGTTTTCCGTTCCTCATCATAAAGGATATCTTTAAAAACAACCGCTATTCCCTCTTGTGAATACTCACTTAAACAAAACTGCTTAGGATTAAATTTCTCTAAACTATATTGTTTCAAAACCTCCTCCTTCTTTTGTGTAATGTCCAAATGCTCCTTCTTAGTCAGCAAGAATTCATAAAATTCCTTTTGTCCACCTTCCACCCACTTACGTTCAAATTTTGTATCGTAGCTAGCTGCAATATGTTTTAATTCAACCGAAAACCCTGTGCCAGGCAGTTGTTCTTGAATCCAAAGAACATAGGGATGGTAATCCGTTACAATTTTTAATACCCCATTAGAAATTAATCGATTATTAGCCAACTTAAAAAACTCTGATGTAAAAAGCCTGTGCTTCGCATCTGACTTTTTTGGCCATGGAGGAGGGTATAAACAATGAATATAACTTATTGATTGTGGGAGAAAAAGAAACTCAAACGCTGGGCGAACATCCATGCGAAACACACGAACATTATCATTATTCACCCGGCTTAATTTACGCAAAGTTTTATGAATACGTTCGCAATATTCCTCAAACCCGACAAAATTAGTTTCTAGATGCTCGCTGCTTAAACGTGCTAAATACTCCCCGTTACCAAAGCCAATTTCCACCTCCAGCGGTTTATTATTTCCGAAAATTTCTCTCCAATAGATTGGATGAAACAATTTTCTATAATCTAAAAACGGTTTCAAGGAAATATAAAATGGCTTCATTAAGGGTTTTTCGAACGAATAGCTTTGAGAGCATCCCAACCGCGAGCGGTTAGAACACCATTGTGAAACAAGAAAGGAAAAGCCTCGTCATCGGAAACTAAACCATCCGGCTCTTTGATAGTACGGACATAGTATTCAATTATATAAACTTCATCTTTCAGATTCACTTCTTCTGTTTTATAAGGATTAGCTATTGTTGTGGACTTTTGATTGACATACCCAATAATGATCGTGTCTCCCATAATTTCATGCACTTGTTTCTGGCTCATCCCTTCTTTTACTTTAGAAAACGAGGTTTCATTGAGTAAGAACGTCTGGTGACTAGCAGAAGCTAAAGGATCATAGGTTCTTGCACAACCACTGAACACAACAATCATCACTAAAAACCAAGATATCAATTTCATAAGATGTGTATTGTAATGAAAACGTCTGCTAACAGCAATCGATTTTAGTTATTCATGATGATAAAACTACCCCTGCTTGATCTAATGTCCAGCGGATTCTTTGATACCACCATTTGTACCCTTCTCCGCTGGGATGTAAAGAATCTGCTGAATAATACGTTTTGATATCCTTCAAAAATAGATCATTACTTCTTTCTGTGAAAAGATCAACATAAAGAATATTTTGTTCTTTTGCTTTCTTCATATACAAAGCTCTCATCTGACGCGCACGAGCACTTAAAATCCTATCAAATGGCCATATAAAAACTGGAGCCAACCCCACATTGCCTGAATGTAAAATAATAATATTTTTACTTATTGTTTTAGCTCTTTTAATAACCGTTGTAAGATTTCTTTCAATATCAGGAAAACGCGAGAATCTAAAAATATCATTAGCCCCAATTTGTATAACAACCAAGCTATACTGAATCTCTTTAGAAGGATTGAATTCTTGCACTAATCCTCCTAATTTCTTACCATTTGCACTTCTATTATCAATGTGCGCCCTTGGATAATCTCTCCCAAACCATCCCGCCACGCTTTGATTATTATTCTTTGCCCCGGTACCTAAAGCTGTACTATCCCCCACAAATAAAATTCTTACGACAGCTTTTGGATTATTTCTAAGAAATGGTTTATTGTCATAAGAAAGCTTCTTAATAGCTGTCTGTACCTTCAATATCTGAACGCCAATAAGCAACAAGACAAGCGCACCAACCAGAATAAAACTATAAAAGAAAAAAGATCTCATGCCTTTGGTTTTAATATCACCGATTTTGCCTGATGATTCTTACTTAGAATAAAATTAACGCCTTCACTTTGGATTCCACAAGAAATAACAACATCTGCTTTCAGACTCATTAACATTTCATAACAAGCCTTTGATAAAAAATACTGTAAACAACCTTCATTTCTTAAGAAACATAAAAACCGTGACATTAAAATGTAAAAGAAGAAACTACTCGCCCTAAAGGAACTGCGAAAATCCAATTTAATTAGATCTTCCTTAATTTCTTTTCCTTCACTCTTTAATACATTCTCTAGCTCCTTAGCTAAAGTCTGCGCCTGCTGTAAATGATTATCCTGTCCGTCATCTAAAATAACTATTTGTGTATCTATTGTGTGTTTAAAAACCTTGTAAAACCACAAATACTCTTGAGGATGTTCCATTAAAAGATTCTCAAAATGTCTAGTTACTAGCTGCACATTGTTTCTAATATCTCTTTTTAAATCACCAGTTGTAGTCAAATCAACTGCTTTAAAGAATTCTAGACTATGTGTACCGTCTACTTTTCTCACAAACCAAGTAGGACATAAAACACAATCATATTTTAAAGCTAATCGTATGGCTCCACTAGACATCGATGCTGTTTTACCAAGAAAACTTACCCTCACCCCTTGTTGGCCCCCTTGGTCTAAAAGCAACCCTACAGTTTCATTCCTTTTTAAAACATTAATAATTCCTTTCGTCGCAATTCCAACGGAAATTACCTTAGCTCCTAACAATTGCCGACATTCATTAAGAAAGAGCGCCAGCTGTGGCATTTTAGGTTGCTCATGAGCAACAACATTGTAAGGATAACCTGTTAAACTATTTAAAACGCTCGCTAATTCCCAATTTCCTGAATGAATGGCTAAAAAAATAACTCCCTTGCCTTTAGCAATAGCTTGGTCAACATGTTCTCTCCCCTTAAGCTCAACAAACTGGCTAAATCCAACTTCTTTCATCTTAGCCATACAAAATAATTCAACAAAGCTTTGTGTTAAATTTACGAAAACTAAGCGAGTTAACGATTGCAGCTGTTGTGGTGATTTCTCTCTACAAAATACTGTCTTCAAATTGGCATACACAACAGCTCTTTTCTTCAACAATAAATAATACCCTGCCCCTCCTAACCAACGGCCTAAGCTTAAACTTACTTTCAATGGCAACTTGTTAAAAATAAAAATAACAAACCCTAGAAATCTAAACTGAAAGATTTCTTTTAATAGCTTCATTGATATCCTTTTAATTTTGATAAATTGAATACTGAAATGAGTTTCTACCAGTAGAGCTTACTGAATCTTGCCGAGAATCGTTTGATCCATTTACGAGAAGCTTCTTCCATAGAAATCTGTTTACCTAATTGTAAACTAAGCAAATCTCTATACTCCGCAATAAGGTAAATCTGCTCAATCATTTTGACCTTGAAAGCTTCTTGAGGCCTAGAGAATGTTACCGCTATTTCATAAAGATTCTTTTGGGAACTTTTTACACAACGAACAACCTTAGCTCTAATATGAAAAACCTTACCTTCAAAAGGCATGCTGATACTAATTCTAGATCCGTTATCCACCGAACATTTAGAAGGAAATAAAAGCCCTCCTAGGCTTACATTGATCGTTTGAGAATGAATATCTTTCTCGTTCTTTGTATCCCCCTCTTTAAGCACCTTAAAAGAAAGAGGTAAGCATAAAGGATGACGAATAAAACGACGATATTCAACCACCTGCCTACTCCCCTTTACCTGATTAAACTGTTTCTTATTCATAGATTATTATACGATTTTTATATTTAAAAGGCAACGATTGCTGTCATAACGTCCGTAATAACTCCTTGGCTTGTGCATTGTCGGGATCATAAAATAACGACTGGCCTAAAAAACCCTTAGCTTTTTCAAAATCTTTATAACGATAATAATAGATTCCCCATAATCGTAATGTTTCCGGGTAATGCATATCTAAATTTAATGATTGGGCTAATAACTTCTTTCCCAAATGTTCTTGATTATTCTCTAGATATACAACTGCCAAAGCATTCAATGCATCAATATTATTTATATTTAAACGTAGTGCCTGTTGAAAATACTCCTCCGCCTCTTTGGGATGACCTTGTTTTCTATACATATCCCCCAATCGCTTCACCCACATGCTTTGAATAATAGGGTTGTTTTCTTGTCTCAGAATATCATTTACTTGAAGAACATTATCATCGTATTTCATCAACAGTTGTTGGTGAGCTACCGTTTTACCGCCACCCTCTTGTTGATACAGGTGGTTTAATAAAACCTTCTCTTGTGTCCAATATTTCCCTTGATTAAAACTGACACAAGCTAAGATTAGAAATAAAATGATCCCCCACCTTAATCTTGCCTGAGCCAAAAGAATACAGAATCCAATCGATATAAAATAAAATAGATGCAATGCCTGAATAATCCCTAACTTTGGAATGATCTGATAAGTAACTAAGAATGAGAAACTACCTATAATAATCCACCCTAAAGCAAACTTATTCAAAGATACTTTTCGAGAATGAAAATAAAATAGTAAGAACCCATACAACGGCATCAAGTATCCAAATTCCCTAGTTAAGGCACTCAAAATAAAAAAAAGCCCTGCATAAATATACCAACGCTTCAATCCTTTTCTAAAGCCCTGCAGCAAAAACAATAGGAACAATAAACCAAAAAAAGTCTGTAAGCTATCCCCTCGGCCAGTAATGTAGCGCACCACCCATTCCTGAGTCGGTAGAACCATAAATAATAACGATGCCCCTAAGCTCAAGCTAAACCTATTAAAAAGAGTAAAGCAAAGCCAATACACCAAGAAAGCATCGGCTAAATGAATAGCCAAATTAACCCATTTGTAACCAATAGGGTTAAGAGCAAAGAGTCCATAATCCACTATGTAGGAAGATTGTAAAACAGGACGGTAATAAGATAACTTTAAATAACCCGAAGACTTATGTGCATCAAATAACCTAGAATGCCAAATATTTGGATATAGCGCGGCCTGCTTAATCAGCGGGTTATGAACAATCGTATAATAATCATCCAGTACAAATTCACTCTTTGTGCTTGGCCAATACACCATCGCCGCTAGGACACACAAAACTCCAAAGACAATGCTATGGATTTTGATCATTATTTAAAAGTACTGAGCAGTTCTTGATTCGTTGGATGCTGCTGTAATTTCTTAACTAAAGCTTGAGCGGCTTCAACAGTACCCATTTGAGCTAAAGAACGTCTCAAGGTTTCTGTGTATCTTAATTCATCAACTCCCATTAAAAGCTCTTGTTTGCGGGTGGCACTCTTTTTGACATCAATAGCTGGAAAAATACGATGATTAGCAATTTCTCTGGAGAGAACAATTTCCATATTACCCGTTCCCTTAAACTCTTCAAAAATAACTTCATCCATGCGGCTGCCAGTTTCTACTAAAATCGTGGCTAAGATACTAATCGACCCTCCATTTTCAATCTTACGAGCAGATCCAAAAATACGGCGTGGTACTTGAAGAGCTCTTGCATCAACACCTCCGGAAAGCGTTCTGCCACTCGATTGCCGCTCCGCATTATGCACACGTGCAAGCCGTGTTAACGAATCAATGACCACCATGGCATTAGCTCCCTCAGCTGCCTCACTAAAAACTTTACGCATCAACTGATTAGCTGTGTCAATGTGGTGTTCATAGCTTTCATCTGAGGAAGACCAGTGCACTTCCCCAGGAACGTTCCGGCGAAATTCAGTCACTTCTTCAGGCCTTTCATCAATGAGCAAAGAATAAAGTTTCACTTGAGGAAACCCTTTAGCTACAGCTTGACAAATATGCTTTAAAAATGTTGTTTTTCCACTTCCAGGAGGAGCTACAATCAATCCTCTCTGTCCCATGCCAATAGGACAAATTAAATCCATAGCCCTCATGGTAAGCTCTTGACTCCCATCTTCTAATCGTATCCGAGGAGAAGGGTCCACCGGAATACCAGAAAGAAATCTGCGTTCCACATCTTCCACAGACAAAACAGGAGTAGGACGAAAAGGCTTATAGGAACTCCCTCCTGGGCTTTGTTTTCTCTTTTGATAAGGGGAAAACTTCTTCATAAAGGTTGGGATCTATATCTTAAGCTGAATAATTCTTTTTATGTTGATACATCTTTCGATCTGCCTCAAAAAGCAATTCTTCCAAAGTGTTTTGCACATCAAAATATTTAACAACTTCTCCAATGCTCATTGTTAATTGATACTCACGACCATCTTTTGAATTAAATTTTTTAAAATTCTCCTCTAAACGATCTTTTATTTTAGAAATATGCTCAACTGAAGTGTCCACCCCTAAAACAACAAACTCATCCCCTCCCCAACGACAAATAATATCCGAATCTCTAAAAGTTTTCTTAAGCAGATCCGCTGTCTCTTTTAATGCCAAATCTCCTACTAAATGACCCAATGCATCATTGATTTTCTTTAGATGATTAATGTCGATTAAAAAAAGAACAATAGCCCCTTTAGAACGCTTAGCTTCTTTAATCTTTTGTTCGACAAGCATTTTAAATCCACGTCGATTATAAAGACCTGTTAACTCATCAAATAAAGAGAGCTGTAATAACTCGTTCTTAAGGGCATTCCGTTCTATCGAGTACTTAATCGATCTCATCATTAATTTTGTATCGTACTGTCCTTTGATTAAATAATCCTCTGCCCCTAATTGAATTGCCTTCATGCCTAATTCATCATCATTCAAAGCTGTTAATACCATGATAGGAACTTTATTGTTCATTTGCTCTATAAACTTCTTAATAGTTTCTAATCCACTACTATCTGGCAAGTTAAGATCCAAAAGAATTAAATCAATCTCTTCTATTTCAATTTTATTAAGACCTTCCTGTCCATTAACAGCCAAACTCACCTGATACCCGTTCTTCTCGAGTAGGCTCCTTAACAATTCCCTTATAACGGGTTCATCATCAACAACTAATATTCTTTTCATTCATTCCTCTTTAATGACCCTATTAAACCTAACTTAACTTCTTGTGCTGGATCATCTTACTCCTAATCTGGAATAATTTCCAAAGAATACCCTAATAAATAACCCTCTGCATAATTTTCAATTTAATTCTCCTCATCACAGAAGGTTATCATTTAATAGTTTAGGTTAACTGTTTCACCACCAAAGTAACCACAAGAAAATTAAGGCATTATTTTCTTTCTTAAATTCAAAAAGAATTTCTCAATCGTATATGTAGACAATACGCTTATAAAGACTGTTGCGAGTAAGTATAACATTAGACAAGTCGTGCGATTATACTGAAACATCTTAGTGGGCACAAAAATATAAAGAAATGGATAATGCCAAAGATACAAAGCATAAGAAATTCTTCCAATCCACCGGACAAAGGAATTTTCCAAAAACAAATTAAAAAGACCAAACCTTTGATAGGCTGATAAAAATAGCAACACGGTCGCAATATTCGTCAAAACATATTTATCCCAACAGGCAATATTCAAATTTATATCAATAACAGTACTAAAATAATAAAAAATGAAAATACCGATAAAAAAATAGATTCCTGTGAAGAAAATCCTCTTAGGAGAATTGAAATTTGTATAGTAAGGTTCAAGAAGCTTTAAAATACTGCCACATAAAAGACCATCCAACCTATACAATGTTAATTCATAAGAATGATTCTTATACCAATCCGCTTGATTTGCCCCATGCCTGTAAACTACCGTAAACCCTATTAAAAACAAACAAATAAAAAATAACCCCCATCGGCGTATTTGTGGATTTTTTACTAAGAAGAAAGTTCCTTGGATGATCAATGGATAAAATAAATAATACTGCTCTTCAACCGCAAGAGACCAGCAATGACTTAAGATATTCAAATGAGTCGTATAATTTTGTATAAAAAGAAAATATGGCAAATAATCGGTAATGCCAAAGTGTAACCCATAGTTAAGTGCTAAACAAAAAACAAACAAAATAAGGACTGCGTACTGAGGTATAATCTTAAAAAAACGTCTTATATAGAAACGTTTTATATTGATGTTTTCTTCATAATCTTTAATTAATATTCCTGTAATCAAAAACCCACTAATCACAAAGAACACGTCCACACCAAGATGCCCTAAAGGCCCTAAAAAAGTAATTAGCTTATATACCGGCCCATCCATCGATTTTGTATCAAAGCCATCACTTATGTGGGCAATGAGTACCCCAATAATACCGATAGCCCGAAAACCATCTAAAAATGGGTAATAGCTTTGATATCGATTAATTTAACACGACCTTATTATGTTTTTTGAATAACTTGGATCAAAACAGTCCCAACTGGATAATACAAAGAACTTTTAAGATAAGAACTACTATAAAGTAATTATTTAAAATCCTCCCCCAGATCCGCCTCCACCGCTGCTACCCCCTCCACCAATGCTACCACCGCCTCCAGAACCACCACCAGTCCATCCACTAGATCTCCTTCCAGAAGCATTACCAGCTAAGCCCCAGAACCATACCTTAAAAAATGAACCTTTTTTAGGATTCGCACTTTTAGCCCAAATGAAGTATCTTAAAATCATCGATCCGATATACGCCGCTGCTATTACCCCTCCCAATAAAGGAGAAATTCCATACAACAAAAAACCAAAAAGTAGCGTGAAAGGTAAACCAATAAATATTGGTCAAGGAATATTCCATACAAGAAAGAATGGAAAAATAAAAATATAAAAAAACACAGGTACCGCCTGACGAGGCTTTTCTAACTTCACACCTTGTAGGCCTGTTAAAGAAACACCTCCATCCCTACTGATAAGACGAGCAACAGCAATAACTCCTGAAAATAACCCTTCAGAATATTTATTTTGTTTTAAAAATGGCGCCATTTGCTCCCTGCCTATCTGACTACATAAGGCATCTGTCAAAACACTTTCGACTCCGTAACCAGTTTGAATTCTCCATTTCCTTTCTTTAACTGCTAAAAGTAATATTACGCCATTATCTTTCCCCTTCTTTCCAATCTTCCATTTATCAAAAAGCATCTGCGCATATTCGCTTTCACTGTAGGGAGCTATTGATGCCATTGTCACTACGGCAATTTCTGCGGATGTCTTTTCTTCTAATTCTCTAATCAAAACACTCATTTTATCTTTGTATTGACTAGAAATGACACCCGCATAATCGTTAACCCATCCTGTAAAATCTGGCAAATCCTTGGAGGTCGCTGCAAAGGAAGAAGGTGCTGAAAGAATTAGAAAGACTATTGATACGATTCTAGAAAACAATACCATAAATTTATTATAATATAGTCGCGTCAGTAATAAAATACTTTGGTCAAATAAAAAACCCTCTGTAAATTTTACATCGCAAAGGATTAAAAAATCAATAGCCCCAACCGGATTTGAACCGGTGTTTACTGCCTGAGAAGCAGACGTCCTAACCAGGCTAGACGATGGGGCCAAAAGATAATATCATAATAAATTGAATGGTTAATATAACAACCGTCTCAAAAACCGTCAATAAATATTATTAGCCGCTATTGACACCCTCCTCCCCTAACCTGATAATAGAAAGATGCCTACAAACATTGCTATCGGTTTTAGTCAAGCGGACGACCCTCAAGAAGCTGCTTACCAAGCTTCAATAAGTGTAAAAAATCAACTTCAATCCTCTTCCGTTGACATGGTTATCTTATTTACTTCCATTCACTATGCAAAAAAGGAATCCTTAGAAGTCATTCATTCCATTCTCAAGCCCTCTAAATTAATCGGCTCCTCCAGCGCTGGCATCATTCTTTCTAACTTAATATCAAGCCGTGGAATAGCCCTCATCGGAATTAATTCTACCACTTTAAACTTTGGCATAGGTTCCGCCACCTACGTGCCTGGTAAAAATCTCCGCCAGCTAGGTTTTGAACTTAATCATTCTTGTGATCTAAATTACAAATCTTCCTTTGTTATACGCCAATTCTCTACAGTTTTTTGTGACAGTTTAATACCTTATGACAATCAATTCCTTCTTGGATCGCAAGAAGTTATTGGACATACCTGCCCTATTCTTGGAGCTTTTTCTTGCGATGATTTTAAATTTAAAAAAAATTATCAATTTTACCAAAAGCAAATTCTCTCTTTATCTGCTGTAGGTTTTCTTCTCGGTTCCCCCAACGCTATAGTGACTTCTAGCAATAAACACGGGTTTATTCCTTTGGGAAAACCTCGAACGATTACCTCTTCTGCTGGACCTATCATTCATACAATTGACAATAAACCTGCCATTGAAATTTATGTAGACTTCTTTAAAGATGAAGCTGAAAATTTAAAAAAGAAGTTTCTAAATTCCATTGGTGTCCTCTACCCCCTAGGCATCTATATGGAGAAACAGCGTCAATATTTGATTCGCTACCCTGTTGACATTTTAAATGATGGGAGTATTGTATGTCAGGCTGATGTTCCTTCAAATGCAGAAGTACATTTAACTATCAATAATAAAGATTCTTGTAAAAAAGCTGCTGCCTTAGCCGCCCAGGATATTAAAGATGCTTTGGACGGACGGCCAGCTCAGCTAATCATTGTTTTTGAATCTGCTATTCGGCATAAAATTTTAGGACGCCATTTATTTTCAGAAATTCAAATCATTAAAGAAATTTTAGGAGAAACGACACCAATTATCGGTATGTATTGCTTTGGTGAACTTTGTCACTTGGGAAGCTCTGAAGGGAATGAAGATACTTTCTTACAAAACGCAAGCCTTTCACTTTTAGCTATCGGTTAACTTTATGAATGATTTGCTGACAACCTCTCCTTTACTGGTCTCGCTAGGAACAGTGTGTTTTGTTTTGTTTGTTCTTACTGTTTATTTTTGGTTCCTTCTAGGATCACGCGAAGATCAAATTAGTCAATTAGAAAAAACTTGCCAAAAAATGCTACATTCTTTTAATGAAATCGACGAACAAGCCAAACTCATCGTCAAAACTGATCTTGAGCTCAATCGAGCCCAATCAGAATTAGAGAAACGTCTAAGCGGTTTGACCGCTCTTCAGAGAACAAGCCGTCAGATCAGTCAGGCTCTAAATGAAGATGACATCTTTAATAAATTAAAGAAGTCACTCTTTGAAGATTTAGGTTTTTCAAAAGCCCTCATAGTTGTTAACGATACCAACCAAATCCCCCAGTTGCGAGCTTCAATTGAATTTGAACCTTCAAAAACTAAGAAAATTCTCACAGAATTCTTTATAGATGCAACTTTAAGAAACATTTTTTCAGAGGGAAAAACTATCTCCTCTATTAATACATCTCCTACAATCAAGGAACGTATTATTCAAATATTTGAAACACCTCATTTTATTCTCACTCCTATCTCTAGCCAAACAGGTTCTTTAGGTTTTGTTTTTGTAGGCAATTCTCATAGTTCTCCCTCTGTAACACTAGGAGATGAAGAGCTTATTATTATTCTAGCCAGTCAAATTGGACAATCCCTTGAAAACGCCCAACTTTTTGATAAAGTCTTTCGTTCCAGTCAAGAATTAGAAATCAAGGTCAAAGACCGTACTAAACAATTGTCCGCTGCTTTAACTCAAGTAGAAGAAATCAATAAAAAGAAAACAGAATTCCTCTCCGCTGTTTCACATGAGCTACGCACTCCCTTGACATCCATTAAAGGTTATGCCGCTATTCTTATGACAGGTAAAATAGGAAATATCCCCGATTCTGTTAAAGAACGCCTTTCTAAAATAAACACCCACTCTGATAATCTAGTCAGCCTTATCAACAATCTTCTCGATATTACCCGTATCGAATCCGGACGCGTTGAAATGCATTTTAGTCTTCATAAAATCAAAACAATCCTTGATAATATTGTTGATCTACTAACTCCTCAAGTTTCAACGAAAGAAATCAAACTCCTTATCAACATTCCCAAAGAGATCCCTGAAATTTATATTGATCTTTCTCATGCAGAAAGAGTCTTTATTAATCTTTTAAGCAATGCCATTAAATTCACCCAGAAAGAAGGAACAATCCTCTTATCTATTGAGCCCTCCCTTGAAAATGGATTTGCCATCTTTAAAATTACTGATTCCGGGATTGGCATGTCTCCAGCAGATTTAGAAAAACTTTTTACAGAATTCTTTAGAGCAGAAAACGAGATTAATCAAACCGTCAAAGGAACAGGCTTAGGATTAGTTTTAGCTAAAGATATTGTTCAAGCACACCATGGAAAAATATCCGTTACTAGCGCTCTCGGAGCTGGAACAACTTTTTCTTTTACTCTACCAACAACTAAAGAAGCCTTTGAAACAAATAAAAAACCTTCAACCCTAACTTAAGAAAGAACCTCTATTTATGCGTAAAGAAAAAATTCTTATTATCGATGACGACCCCGACATCCTAGATGTCTTAGATTTAACTCTTTCCGATACTTTTACTGTTATTTCTGCTAAAAACGGCAAAGAAGGTCTTGAACTTGTCAAAGCTAAAGCTCCTGATTTAGTGATTACCGACTATAATATGCCCATCATGAATGGTCCTGATTTTTGTCGAAATCTACGTAAAGATATTCTCTTGCGCCACCTACCTGTCATTATGTTAACTGGAAAAGGCGAAACCAAGGATATGGTCTTAGGAATAGAATCCGGTGCTGATGATTATCTAATCAAACCCTTTGAACCTGAAGCTTTACTCGCACGTATCCGCATGATTTTAAAACGAACCCTCCGTTCTCTAGACGCAAACCCTTTAACACATTTGCCTGGAAACCCTTCTATTATGGATGAGTTCCAAACACGCATTGACTCTGGAAATATCTTTGCTGTAGGTTACGTCGATCTTGATAAATTTAAAATCTACAACGATAAATACGGCTTTGAGCATGGCGACGAAATTATCCGTGAAACTGCCCGTATTCTCATTGACGCTACTCAAACCATTTGTGCAAACGATGTTTTTGTCGGACATGTTGGCGGCGATGATTTTATTTTTGTCTGCGACGATGCCAAGGCGGATGAAGTTGCTAAAAAGATTATCGAGGATTTTGATAAAGCTTCTCCCTCTTTCTATAACGAAGAAGACCGTAAAGCAGGATTTATTATGGGGGGCGACCGTCAGGGCCAAGAAGTTAAAACTGGTTTTGTATCCATTTCTATTGGAATTGTCAGCAATTCTGTTGTAAAAATTACCCACATTGCCCAAATTGGAGAATATGGAGCTGAACTAAAGAAACTTGCTAAGAGTGTAGATAAAAGTGTGTTTGTACGGGATCAAAGAAAGGCTTTATCTTAATATCTATCCTAATTAATTTAAAAGATACCTGCCCTTCCTTGTTCCACCCTTAATTGAATTATCAAACTCCCTTACTATTCTTGACATAAAAAATCTTGCTGATGTAATAACACAACTAAATTTACACTATTTTTTGGAATTAACATAAAGAACTACTACGTTGAGACAGTTGTGCTTCCCGTGGAAGGAGCACCCCAACAAGGATTACTGCCGCATATAAACGAAACCGTTCCCGTGCCTGCGCCCTGATTAGAGGGACATGC
>JAYTXU010000033.1:0-8880 GCA_043742785.1 Candidatus Omnitrophota bacterium | reverse complement strand
ATTGTTTAAATGATAAACAAAAGGATTATTGCCATAAAAATAATGCTCAATACTAAAACTTAATGTGGTTAAAGGGATATACGTGTGATTGACCGTTGTTGTAAAAATTTGCTGAAGCGTATTTGAGGCAGGAATTTGAATAAAAGGATTAAGAACTAAATGAACATCATCATCCCAGTTAACAAAACGATTGGATAAAGCAGGAAGATAAACAACAGCAACAAAAAAAGAAACTATAAAAATAGATTTAACAAAATTCTTACGTTGAGAACCCTTAAGTAAAGATATCACTTTATAAATTATACACATCTTCGCTTTTAAGGAAATGGAATTCAATCAATTTATATTCAATTTATATTTAAGCATAGTCACAAACATATGGCTCTAGGAAAGCCCATAAGGATAGGTTTTGACACACAAATTAATAGCTTCAGTTATATTACCCTGACACTCCTTGAGCTTATTAAAGAGATATTCATTATTTTTTGGCTCTGTATTGGCTGCCCAATAAAGAAAAGGATCTGGAATCAACCGAATAACTCCACTTGAAGAATCAGTGATTACAAAAGCTTCCGAATACTTACCCTTAACAGTATCGACTGTTTTAAGAGCCCCTATAATTCCAACTGGTAAAGACAATCGATCTTTAAGCAAATCAATCAAACTTGCCTCTTGCTTCAAGAAAATCTTGTTAGAAGCATTCGCCACAATCGCCAATCCAGTTTCATATCTAGTCAAATCTGATAATTCCTGGGTAATAGCTACCACTGAACATCTATACTTTCGAAAAGTCTTAAACGCATTCGTAATAAAATCTGCTGTATTCTTCACCTTAAGTAAAGACCATGCTTCATCTATTAGAAGAAATTTACGCTTGGGTTTCATTTGAGAAGAAGAAACAAAATTAGTTATAAAAAACATCAAATTAAACAAAACAGTCAACTGTAAATCTGGGTAAGCACTTAAATTAGCTAATTCAAAAACAGTAAATCTACCGATAATATTAAATTCATTAATTCCATCAAAAAATCCGCCATATGGACCTTTTCTAGTAAAAGGAGTTAAACGTAAAGCCAAAGTAGGCCCCATCACGGAGTTAATACCAAAAATTTCATTAAATTTATTATCATTAAGAATCAAAACAAGATCTGAAAGAGTTACCTCTATATTATTTCTTTGATTCTCATAGGCCTTAAGGACTGCTTTCTGCAGAAGCCCCTCTTCTTCGCGATTTAAACGGTCACGCTCATCTCCTCCTGAGATCATTTGTGATAACAACGACATTAAGAATGATAAGTTGTCTTGCGTCGGATCATTCATAAACGGATTGATTCTAACAGGATGATTCAAATCAAAACTAATATATTGCCCATTTAGAATCGAAGATAATTTTTTGTAAGAATCTCCTTTATCAAGAACAAAAAAATGCGCCCCTAATCTCTCATTTTGTAAAATAAAATCATTCATAAAGAAACTTTTTCCAGATCCTGAAGCCCCAATCACCACCCCATGTGGATTAATGTTAGAATCAAAGAAGTCTAAGAAAACAATCTCTCCCCTTCTATTTAAATATACTTGAGCAGGAGTCTTAGTCCCTTTAAAAGAACCATAAAGTGTCAACATATCCGCAGCATTAGAAGCCATAAGCCTTTTAGATCTCCTAATAAATTTCTCATAGTAAGGGTCGAAATTTAATGGCAAACAAGTTAGAAACAAAGAAGCACCTATAAGCTCCTCTTTAATTCCCTCACAATTAAGACGATTAAGAATATTGATAATTTGACCAGCATCTTCTTCCACTTTATCTTGTGATTGATTCTGAACAACAAAATGAATACGTGCCTGAACAATTTTTTGACCACTTTTATACAAATCCCCTAAGGTTTCATCTAATTCTCTTTTCTTCTCTAAAGCTTCTATACTCTTATCTCCTAACCAATTATCCTGATGCATAAAAGCAAAACTCTTTTGCATCTGTAAATGATTCATTGCTGAATGTAAAGGGGGCACAGTAAAATTAATAACAATTATTAAATCAGAAAGAATATCTAAAAGACAAAACTTAGTTCCTTCATATATTTCCCTCGTAAACATCCCAAAAATCGTTTCAGAAGGAAGTTCTTTAAAACTAACAATGCGCATATGATAACCTTCAAGAATCAACCCACACGGCGACGTAAGTGGAGCATTAAATAATACTTGATCACGCAAGACAGATTTCGAATTAACTGAAATTTTAGGAATAATCTTCGAACGTTTAGGATTAAGAAGACCATAAACTAAATTCATTAGTTTTTGATCATCCAGATTATCGCCATTTATTCCTACTGTCTGCAGCGCCCCCTCAATCAAATGACAATGCTTAAGAAATTCCAAAGAATATCGATCCATTTCATTTGAAATTCCTTGTTCTATACTTTGTTTTCCCTGTAAAATACTCATCGTCTTCTTCCAGAATGTTGGATAAATCCAATTAGGAAAAAATCTTAATGTTAAATACACCTCAATCTTCTTTGGAATAATCTCATTAGCCTTTGAATTAAAAAACCCTTTAGAAGCTTCTGCAATATGATTCACCTTTCCCATTGTAAAAAGGCTCAACTTATCCCCTTCTTCCTTATAATTCTTATAGACTTCTAATTGCTCATTTACACAACAATTACTAATCAATATAATCTGACAAGCCAGATTTACTTGTGGAATACGATTAAGAAGGTTTTCTAAATGAGAAGATAACGTTAAAAGATATTCTTCATCCTTTCCTTCTGTTTCATATAACTCAAGCTTCCAGATTCTTCCTAGACTTCCATCGGATAATATAAATATTTGATCTTTATATTCAATAAAGGGAAGTAAATCTACAAAACAATAACCTTCTTCAAATATTTGCTCAAATTTCTGAGTTGTAATAGCCATATTCTTCTTTATCCTCCTAATATTCCTTATTCATGCCCTGGTAATGAAGGGACAATAACTGGAATATTAGAATCAATAGTGTTTCCATCAATAAACCAAGTCGAAGGTTTAATCATTACATAAACCCAATGACCAGCAATCATCACATCTGAATTATCTTCAAATTTATGATCAGGAATCCACACCTTACGAACAACAGGTTCATTAATAACAGGAATATACGGTTTCACATACCCAAAGGTATTTTGTTCTTTAAGATTCTTCTCGATAAACTGGGCTACATCATTTTTTGCTTGTCCCGTACTGGTAGAATAAATATCCATCATTGTCATTGGATGTGTCTTCCCCTTAAGAGAGGTTTTACTGAAAGCACACCCACTAATCCATATAACGTTTATGATCAAAATCACTTTTAACCAAACCATTGATTGTTACCCCCTTTTGAACGATAAAGAAAACCTTTGCTCCATTCTTAATATGAATCGCCGGTACCAAATCTTCAGCTTGTTTCTCATAAAACGAGGCCAATTTTCCTGCACCTTGAGCTAAGCCAGAAAATAATGAATTCTTAGCTCCACTTCCAGTCACATTCTTCGTAGTATCCCCTTGAATAGTTTGATGCGTAGTTACCTGAGAATCTGCTATTGATTGAGCACCTCCAGACACAAATCCTCCCATAAAACTTAAAGCCAACTGACGGCCTGTGTTATAAATAATTTGACCCCTAATACCTAACTCTCCAAACTCATCGGTCACATACCCTAAATCTTGTTCACTCTCAAAAGCATGTCCGCTTGGCAATACTGTTGAAATAGCTACAATCTGAATTAAAGCTCTCTCGGAAACCAATTCTCCATACGCCTTACCCAAAACAAATGCCCCTTTAAGAGGAATACGAGTCTTGTTAGGTCCAAAAAATGCTTCATCTAAAGAAATTAAAACTGGCAACGGATTATTAGCATCAGCCGCTGCATACACACCAGTCAGCAGCGTCCCCTTACAAAAACTTCCAATAGGTAAATACACTAAATCATTATTTGATGTTACACCAATATTCGCTACAGAAAGCTCCACATCTTCTTTCAATGGATGTTCATTCTGCTTATCAAAACTCAACTCTAAATCACTCTTAAGCCCATCTAATTTCTGTTCCATTTTCATACCTAGACTCTGATCTAATTTAAGAACTGATTGAGCAATATCTCTCTGAGAATTATTTAATTGTTCTGATACAGACTGAATATTCTTAAGTTGAACCTCTACACCTTTGACCCTTTCTTCAAAGTCATAATAATTCTTCTCTAATCGAGCCATATAAGCCTGCTGATCAGCCCCTCCCACTGAAATGCCAATATCTTTAGTCTCATTGTTCTTATAAATTAACGCTTTCTGTTTTTCTTTCAATGACATCGTAAAATTGATTAAAATAATAAAAAAACATAAGACCACTAAAAGAAATATTTTCTTACTCTTAATAAAATTTTTTAATTTTTGTAAATCCATTTTAATTACCTGTAATCATATAAACTTTTGTACTATCCCCTTGCTGACCATGGGCGAATAACATATCCTGATCTGTACTAATAGCTAAAAGATTGGGTAAACTTATTTGTTCAACAGGAATAATAACCGCACTATTAATCAAATTATTAGCTGTTAAGATATATGCCCTCCAATCGCCTAATTCATAAGCTTTATCCACCGTTAGCTGAATCTCCTTATTAGCCAACAATACCTGCCCCACCTGGGGTAATACCGTTGCCATGACCGGCTCTCTTTGTAACATTAAATCTCTCATCAAATCCATCACATCACTATAAACACTCTTATAAACATTAGAAGACTTGTACTTCGAGGAACCTATCTGTATTTTGATATCACGGTCTTTAGAAATATGAAGACTGAGCGGATAACTACTCCCAGAAGCAGTCGTAACAAAGATATCAGGAAGGACGCTCGTTTTAGGTAATAAATAAACGGAAGCATCCAACACTTCCACCAAGACTGAATCAGGCTTCCCTCCTTTAATAACCTTAATAACCTTATCCGAGAAAGTTACTTCCGTAACCTTACCTATCTCAACATTAATATCCGCAGGCCTACCTTCATCTTTAATATCAGAAGCCCCAACTGGTAAGACACACGATGAAAAATTAATTAGAAATAAAATAAGACACAATATTCTCCTCATAAAGACGCCTCCTGAGTAATATTCTCAATGATTAACCCATACGGATTCCAATCGGTAGCGGATACTGAACGCAATCGAATATGATAGACTATTCTTTGTGTTTTAATCTCTTCCTTCCCCATATAAATCCCCTTATCCCCTTTGATTGTTACATTAAAACCTTCATCATCATCTTCCACCTGAGGATCTTGATTTAAAGAAAACATCGATGAAATATTGTTATTCTTAACCTGCTCAATATCCTTCTTAAATCTAGACTTTGTTTGATTTAATAATTGAGGAGACATAAACTGTTGCGCATGTTTATAAACAGCCTCAACAGTTGCTGGTGTGAAATTTGACCAATTAAGTGCCCAAGAGGCCGCAAAAATTGATACCGTTGCAATTGAGTTTGTTTGCTCATACGCTACTCCTGCTGTTGAAACTCCGGGTATATAATAGATTGATCTCGGTTTAATTAATAAATAAACCAAACTTACTGTTAAGGTAGAACATAGAAACATCATAACCATAAAAGCTACTCCTAATTTAGCATTCATAATCTCCGCATTTGACCAGCGCTCAAGAAATTGAGATTTTTTTGATTTTATTGCCTGATCCATAGACACCGTAAGATTGAACTCTTTTTATTGGTGGAATAAGTCCTGGAAAACATATTCCCTGGTTATACGCCCAATGAATCAAATATCCTACTGGCTTATCTTTCTTAAATTGCATCAAAAAAATCCATCCAACAATACTGATAATTCCAGGAATAACAGGTCCAATAAGAATGCTGCCTATTCCCCCAATTGTACCCAACAAACAAACATCTTCTATTTCCAACCCAAACATGAGAAGAGGTTTATCTAACGTTTGAGGACATTTACGTTTCATTAGTTTTCCTTTATTTAAAGTGATCTAATAAAATAGGTAAAAACAAAAGAAGTAAAAATGCTAAGCCACAAGAAATGGCTAATTGATGACGACCTCTCAAAAGACCAGCTACCCCTACCAACAAGACAATCGCTGCTAATACCTTCAATACTGGCCCTTGAACGATGGTAAGTACTCTAGTTGAAAAATCCTCGGATACCTTTTGAGGGTCATCTGCACTTGTACTACTAGCTGCCCAAACCTGTAAACTTGCCATCAATAGAAAAATACCCGTATTCAATGCTGTGACTATTCTCTTCTTAAACATTTCTTCCTCCTTAATGAGAACGGTTTATTAATTGGAAACTACGATGAATACCTATAAAGCTAAGAATTGGCATAAGGATTAAAAAGACACTGGCAACAAGCAAATAATATGGATAATCCCAAAACCAAGACGCATCCGGTGATACCCGAGCTTGAATTTGGGCAACAACTAAAGATATGAAAAAACTGAAAGCAGCACTAAGAACCCAGGATTTAATCCAAATAAAGATCTCTATATATCTCATAACTAAACCAATTCGACGAACAATGATCAAAGCTAAGATCAAGAATGGAAAAACAAGAAAAAGACAAAAGTTAGCTCCCCCATACAAATAGGGAAAGTAGGTTTGTATGCTTCCTGCCCATTGAATCCACAATCGATCGCTTTGAAAATGCTGACCTCGAATAATAGAAGACATTATTTGATCATCAAGATTACTTACAGATATTGAAAAGCCTCTTAATATGTTTTTCATATCTTCCCAAGGGTTTTGTGGATCTTTAATAAAATCCAATAAACGAGATTTAATCTCCTGCCATTTCTGATTACCTTCTTGAGAATAATTTCTCACAATACGTAAATCTCCAATCCAAAAATCCTTTAAACTGTTAACTTGATGACTATTAATATACATAGAGAGAGCAGGTAAATAGTACGTATAAGAGAACTCATCTAAATCACGTCTTAAACCTACATCATTGATTGGGCTATTGATAAATTGATAGGATTGTAAAGAAAGTCTCTGAACACCAAAGGGATTACTCAAGAAACGTAGATCACTGTTTAATGAAGCGTCTACTACAAATATAGTCCCAATAGAAATCGCATCGGCCATTTGAACAATAAATGACAACATTAATGGCATCGTATGATCATTAGTTTGAGAAGCTTTGATAACTTGGGCTGATAGTTCACTTTTTCCATAAACTTCTACAGCGCTTTTAATAGTAGGTTCTTGACGTTGAGGAATAATAAATAAAAGAAAACTAATTAGAAAAATACCTATAAAAATAAAAAAATATTTAAAATTAGCATTTTGAGCGGATTGCCAAACACTTCCTACGAACCCAATAGCAAAAGCTAATATTCCAATAGATGTTTGAAAAAACAAGTAGTCAGTTATTTTCTGTGAACAATTCAATCCCCATGCTTCAATCGCAGAATCTATGGGTGTTAAACCAAAAACGTCCATGCAATAGTCACTTACTTGGGGGAATTAGAAAATATTTTAATTTGAAAAATTTACTACGAATTTAGGGGATAAACTCTATTTATTGATTAATTATCAACAATGCTAACAAATAATACGTAGTTGTCAAGAATAAATTTTGATTAATTATCAATTTTTGGATAATAAAAAATCTCCGTTAATAAACGGAGACTCTTATTGAACCAAAAACTTAAATCTACTAACGAGAACTCTCTAAAACTATTCTTTCAGCAGCAATCCAATCATCAGCATCATTACCATCAGTCCCACCACGTTCCACATAAAGTTCATACGCCTTAAGACGGATAATTTCTTGAAGATCCTTAGAATCTTTAACCTTCTTTTGCTTTATTTCTTTGTCCTGCTTAGCCATTGCTTGAACAACTTCTGTTCTGCCTGTGGATTTAGGCTTAGCTTTACTTTTTAATATTTTCATACAGCCTCCTATAAATTTTTAATTGATATTTGTATTATCCTCATTTTAATAAAAAAGTCAATTACAATTTTCTTACCAGAAAATCTATAAACCATTGATATTATTAAACTTACAATTCTATTGAAACTGATCCCACCCATTGGCATTAACACCTATCATATGCTATATTCTTAATAGTAGCATTTGTTCTTTTATGAAAAAGGCAAACTACTCGAAAGAGTAGGACGCAAAACCGTGAGTCTAACCCTCGTCAAAAACGAGGTATGATTGTCTGGCTACCAAAAGGAACGCATATGAAAAACAGTCTCTTTGTTTTCGTAGTCGTTTTAGCAGTAAGCTCTTCAAGTCTTGCCTGGTGTGAATCAAAAGTCTTCCAACTAAGCGTTACTATTCCCTCTATGGTTGCATTGAACGTAGCCCAAAACAGAGGAACCCAACCATCAGGTCAATTAACACAAACACAGCAAATGGTAAGAGATAATAAAACAATGGCTATTACATCCATTGTTGTACCTTAAAATTAAATATTATTTAGTATCTTTCGTGGCGAGAGGAATATGAAAAAGGAAGGTTGTTCCTTCAGATACGTTAATTCTATTCTCTAATTTTACTTTAGGCAGAGTATCAATTGGCAAACTATTAATATCTATTCTTAGGGTATGAACACCTTCAGCTATATTTCTAAAATAAAAAGCCCCTTGTGAATCACTAACAGAAATATACTTCTTATCTAAAACAATCTTAGCTTGTTTGATAAATTGATCCGAAGAATCAGGAACACCATTCACATTTTTATCTATAAACACTAAACCATAAACTCCCGTTTGACTATTTAATCCAAAATCAGCCTGCGTCCCACCCCACGGCTTAATATCTACTGTTCTAGCCGATGGAGTAGAAAAAACAACCCCCGTAGGAAGCGTTTCTGTATCAGGAGTAACAGA
>JAYTXU010000032.1:0-46474 GCA_043742785.1 Candidatus Omnitrophota bacterium | reverse complement strand
AAGTTCTATTTGAATCAAGAAGCAGCGTTCCTTTTTGATCTTTCAAGTCCTCATTATATTAAGAGTTATGATGAAAGGATAAATCCTCAAGACCTATTTAGAACAGAAGTAGAGCTTGGGTTAACCGTTGCTGTCTCTATCTTTTATGATCAGAGAATGAGGGATATTTTTACAAGTGAGGAAATGATTAGAGCGTTTATCATGAGAGTGTACGGTAAATTCATGTGGTACTTTGGGGAAGATATTTCTTTTAAGAGTATTTCAAGAATCACCTTAGTGGAAACTTCAAAAACGAGAGGCCTCATTGATTCAGGCAGCCAAACAGGACATTTTTATATTAATATGCCAGTTTTTAGAAATTTAATAGGAAAGAATCCTGTTTTGGCCGTAGCGTTTTTGGATGCTGCTCTTTATCAGGCGTTGGTGGAGCAAGTCTTTACAAGCTACCGTTGTCTTTTGAGTGCTTCTGCGTGTGGGGAAATAGGGGGATTCTTACGCAGAAGGATTCAGCAGACAGGCCGATTATCTTATGTAGAAACAAGAGAAATGTATAAACAATTCTTTATAAGTCCCAGTGAATTTGATGAGAGCATCTCTTTGCCTGAACGCTGGCAGAAAAGACATAATAAACAGGTTGCGTTTATTACAAAAATGCGTGAATGGATGGATTCTCCACAGAGAATGTCAGAGCATTTCCAAGTGATTAATGACCACATAGGCCGGGTGATCCGTGAGATTAATGACATGAATATTGTGTATACTTTTATGGAATATAATTATGAGGAAATTGGTTTATTTAAGGCGTTTATGGATGCTTTAGGGAATTTAAAAGATAAGTCCATCCCAAATAAAATGCCAATTTATAAAACAATTGAAGGAATCAGAGATTATTTTTTACCATGGGCAGAGAAGTTAAATGATAATGCCGTTGATAAAATTGGTTTATGTGATGAGTTAGTGGTAGTGATGTTTTCCTTTGCAGAAAATCTTGCTTTTATGCGTGATGATTTTATTTTGGAGATTATGCGTAGGGCAGCAACCAATCAATATTTAGTCAATAGGAAGATTTTTAGACGGAAACGTCTTGCAGTTATTGAAGAATTTAAATTTCTGCAGGAAGCGCTGTTAATCTTTGAAGAGAGAGTAAAACTACTTGAGCAAAGAAAACTTATGGACACCTATACCTATTGTATGTTGATGGGACAGCTAGGATTATTTCTTATAGAGAATAATGATATTCTTAAGGCGCAAGAGATTCTTAAGATAGCTCAAAGGTCTATGGAGCAACTGCAAAGTATTCCTGCAGATCGCCTAGAAATTGTCAGATCCTATTTAGAGAAGATTCGACAAAAACTTCTTACAAGTCAATGTGTTGTAGGGAGAGGGGAAATACATAATGTCAATCGCATGTTGATTGCAATGCAAAGTTCTAATTGGCAGGCAACAGATTCTTCGATGGCTCTTGCATTATTAGTAAAATCTAGACGACCAGACGATGCTTTTGAACATGCCCGTAAACGTTTAGAAGAAGTATTAAAGCAAAGATCTTTGGAAATAGCAGACAGTAATTTTCTGGCTATTGAGTTTATCTTTATCTTCTTATCGAAGGTCAAGGAAGCGACTAATCAAGATCTGGAATGTATGGATCTCTTTATTGAAAATATGGGGATTCAGGCATGGGGTAATCCTAAAGAAAGAATTATGGGGGATATATCTAGGGCTCTTTATCAAAATGATTATTCTACTCTTCTTTCTTCTTCTGCTGCGATTTTGGAGTCTTCGGCTGATGTCAGGACATTTTATATAGCTTTTGTTGTTTTTATGTATGCTAATGCGAGACTGAATGATTCAAAATCAATTAAGAATATATTCACTCAAGTATTAAGGTTAATCCCTAATGCTAAGTCTACGCAGATGTTATTTATGCGTATTGCGTTTTTATTCTTCTATCTACCTAAAGAGGATAAACAATTTATTATTCAATCGCTGCATGAGTTATTACAGGATGGTCAGTTAACAGATGAAGAAAAGGGACTTACAGGAGAATTTATTAATTTATCCTATGATGAGAGCATGCGTCAGGAGCTTTTAGATGAAACTAAATGGCGCCAATCAGATAGCGCAGAATATCATCAAGGCTTGGCAGATCTTCTACAAGTTTATGCAGATCCGAAGCTTCTTTTGGAAGTAAGACAGCTTTCATCTAAACTTAATAACCGTTCCAAAGTATTACTGCGTCTTTTAGAGAAGTTGGAGAAAACTTTTTGGATGGAGCCAGAGATTCTCTTGCCTAGGTTGGAAAAATTACTAGGTGAATTAAAATATGAAGAGATTGAGAAGATTATTGAGAATTTCTTTAAAGAAGAAGGTTTCTATGCGATCCATCTTGAAAAACAATCAGGGAATGTCATCAGTGCCATGCGTGAGAAGATAATAAGGTTCCGCAGTCTTAAAATGGTTGCTCAAGCGGCCTATATGCAGCATCGTTATAAAGATGCCATTGATTCTCTAACAGAAATGAATGTAATCTCTCCTCAAGACCCGTGGGTTCTCCAACAATTAGCGGTGGTAGGAATTCTTAATGAAATAGAAATGCAGTATCGTAATGGCGATATTTCAAAAGCGATGGAATTGGCAGAGAAAGCAACGAAGGCTAATCCTAAGGACAAGGTTGTTGAGCAATTGGCAACTAAGATTAAAGTTTATCATCAGGCTAAAGAGCTGTTTGATCAAAATCCAGGCAAGGCTGCAGGTCTTCTTGAATCCATATGTAAAATATTTACCTTAAAAGATGAGCCTGTTCAAATCTTGATGATTAAAGCCAAAGAGAATGATGAGAAATACAAATCTGCTTTAGCTAAAGCACAGGCGGCCTTTAAAAAGGAAGATTATTCACAGGCATTCACCTTCCTTAAAGAAGCTTTTGAAATTGGTCCTGGAGTTTCTAATTTACGCTCCGCTATAGATGAAGTCATAAGGGGGTTGATAACCAAGAAACAGATCAATCAGGCACTAGGAATGATTTTATACTTTATTGTTAAGTTCTCTAATTCTAAGGCAGAGAGTAATGGTTTTGTAAAAGAGTTAAAGAAGTTACGCTCTAAGGCAATGGTTGTAAGAGCAGAAGACGTCCTTATGGATCATTTTGAAATGACCAAGATGCTTCAAATGGCAGAGGATTATCGCAAGAACCGTGAGGATAGAATTTTAGGAGGAGGAGAATTTCTGGTGGGAAGAATTATCTTGTTCCCTGATGGATCAGAAGAAGAATTTAAGGTGCGTAAATTACGGACAAAGACATCAGCTTTGCCTAATGGTCCTCCTTCCAAAGCAGTAGAAGATTTAACGCTCGTTGCCTTCAAAGGTGACCACTTCTTATTTAAAGATATCCGCAATCCCGAAGACAAGCCATTCAATTTTAGCGTCAGCCATGTTGATTCCGAATATATAACCTTTAGTTTTGATGATTCCATCGAGCAGCAGGAACTTGCCTTGAATTGGCTAAAAGGGCTAAAAGAAAATAAAGGCGATTTGTGCCTGATACTCCGTCAACCCAACACCTTCCTTTTAAAACAGAAAAAAGCGATACTTGAATTATTAACTCGTCTTCAAATGACCATTAATCAGGCAATTACAACAACTGGAAATCTTGCCATGGATGCCATGATGGGAATAACGGAAGGGGTAGAAAAGGTAGATTTTGTTGAATCAGAACCATTGGAAATCAGACTTAAAGAGGAAGAAGCTCAATGGAAGGCGTATCAACATAGTATTAACACAGCTAATAGGGTGACGTTAATTCAAGGTCCGTCAGGAACAGGTAAAACAACCTTGATTTCTTCGATCATTGCCCATTTCCTTTCAAAGAATCAAAGTGTTCTTTTAGTTTCTCAAGGCCATGGAGCTGTCGACAATGTCGGAGAACGATTGGTGGATCATCAAGTGGCTTGTATTCGAGTAGGGTCCCCGGGGATTGAAGATAAAATTGGAGTGGGAATTAGTAATAAAGAAAAACGAGAAGAGTATAAAAACAAGGTTTGGCATTTCCGTCATAAAAAAGCAGCAGAATATAGAGCAGCTAGAAAGTCGTATGCGGTCTTAGGGACAACCAATGGATTCTTAAGTGACAGGTCTATTAAGCCGGAAGATAAATTTGATGTGATTATTATTGAAGAGGCAGGCCGTGCCACCATGGCTGAAAATGTTTTACCATTATCTATGATTGCTCAGAATGGTAAGGTCATATTAGTTGGTGATCACAAACAATTAAGACCTTTAGGGCTTTCTTCTGAAGATGAAGAAACGCTTTTGTATGAGATATCTACAAAATTATCCGATGAACATTCTAGAGATAATGTTGAGCAATTGGCACAGGCGCAGATCAATGAAGTGTTTACAGCTAATCGCAGGGAAGATTTGAGAATATCCTTATTTGAGCGCGCGTTTGAGATGTCTAAGCAAGTTGGAATTCCCATAGATACTCATACATTATTAAAGAACCGTCGTTCTCATCCTGTCCATGTGCGTGCAGTAATTCGTCCTTTTTATGAGGATGACGGGATTATTATCCAACCGCGTAATGATTTTGAGAATGTTGAAGCAGATACACTGAAACTGATCGATGTTCGCGGCAGAGATGAAAAAGGACAGCACCCGTATTTTAATCTTGTTGAAGTGGCTATTGTAGTCTCTGAAGTGCAGCGTATTTTAAAGATGAAAAAGGGGAGTGAGTATCGATACAATCCTTCAGATATTACCATTCTTTCTCCTTATAAGATGCAAAATGAAATGATTGTGCTGGCTTTGAGTTTGTGGTGCGTTTTAGAAAAAATTAATACCAGAGAACCATTAAATACAGAAGAGAAAATGGTACTCGAACATGCGTTTTATAAATTAAGATCGGAACGGCATGCAAGGATTGACAATCGCGACCAAGATTGGGTGATGCGGTTTATAGAAAACCCTAAGGCTTCTTTGATCAATGAATTTATTGAAATTTCTGGGTTTAATTTTATTAGTTTGAATGGAGATCGCTTGTCAGTTGAGTGCATCCGTGAGATTAGAGCGCTCATGGGAACGGTGGATTCAGTACAGGGTCATGAAAACAAGGTTATTATTTTATCAACCGTCCGTAGTAATCCAGAAGCTAAAATTGGTTTCTTAAAGGAATTAAACCGTGACTTAGTTTCCATGTCCCGCCAGAAAGAGAAGCTTATTCTAATTGGTGATTGGACGCATACTTTGACTGCCCAATTGCCTTCTTCACTCGTTGCGAACCATCCAACAGATAAGATTTCTGCGGTTAATCAGGCTAAAGCTGTTTTCCGTAAGATTTTAAGAAATATTCAGACAGATCCACAAACCACCATTGTACAGTTTAATGGTCCAATTAATGATCTTCGTGGTATTGAATCCCGGTTGAAGGTGATCAAGCTAGCTAATAATGATCGATCCTCTGAATCTAAAGCTGCTGATAAAAGTGCTACTGCTATTTTACCGGGCATTGCGCGGAGTTTTGTTCAATGGGTGGCTCGTCGAACTTACCATTCAGAGAATAATCATTGGCGCAGCAGCCGGTTTAATCGCACGCTGGTGTGGCTGGCAGATAGGGTCATAATCAGTAAAGGGTATACAGAACAAATGAGATTGTGGCTGGGATATAGAACAGATGGAAGGTTAGGTTATACATGGCAAGTATTTGTTAGCCGTCATCCAAAAGAAGACCGAGAGTATATAGAAAAATTAAGATACAGTTTAGATTTTTCATATAATCGTTATTTAACGTTTAAGGCCGCAGCAAAGAAACATATTCGTAATAATCGCAGATGGCTTCATAGAAAAGATGGCAAGCTGGCGATGGAAGGGGATGAAAAAAATAATCTAATAAAGAGGATAGTAACCAGTGAAGAATTTATTTTTTACGTCATCGTTCCATTTGTTGCGATTCCTTTTGTGATTTTATGGGGCTTCGCTCAAGTGTCTTGCCCTATTGCAGATGTCTTTTGGAATTGGCATGATAAAAGAATTTCTAAAAAGAATACGTTCAAAACTCCTGCCATGCAGGAGGAATATCGAGTTGTTACAAAGACGACTAAATTAGAAGCTGGGGACAAGTTAGTATGGGATTTTTCTGATCTGGACAGGCAATTTGTGGTGGTCACAGCTACGTACCAAGATTTAGATTCCACCGGGCTGTACCCAATGTTGCAAATTGTCTCGGTTGAAATTCGTGAAATCAACTTACAAGGGAAGCAAGTTTCTGCTTTACAAACCCTGAGTCGTGCCCAAGTTTTAGGCCTCCAATATATCCCATCGATTACCCGTGTCGGGAATGGGTCGACCAGTGTAACGCCAGGTATGCGCAAGGCTGCTAGAGAAGAGCATGAGCGTTTGATTTTGGAGGCAGCTAAGTTATCCTTGCGGAACCTAAAAGGTATAACAAAAGTTGTTGGCAGTGCCTATGACATTGCCATGAAGGCCGCTGTTGATGAAGAAACTGAACTATGGAAGGTATCTGCGGGGGAATATCCTGTTGCGCTTGAGGCTTTGATCCAGGATCATCCGCTTGAGGAACAAGACGCCGTCCGCCAATTCTTTACGAGATTGCATGATAAACATCCTAACAATGGTACGAAGGTAAATCTTCAACTACGTATCACTGCTCATCAAGAACGAAATAGGAAATATCATTACGAACGTTGTGTTGCCTCCAGAGGTAGTTTTTTGAATCGATTTAATGAATTGAAGGCCTGGTGGTTAGAGCTTAACGAAGAGAAAATGATACATTATTTTTCGTATAAAGATTTCATGCATGCAGCGGCAAAGCTGGTGAGAATTATACCTGAAGAGCTGGTGGATGAATTGCTTATGCCTGAAGGCAAGACCAGACCAGGTAGTCTTCCAGGGGCTACCATGGAAGGAATGCGTCTAGAAGCTAATGCCAGGATGGCTATGTTCATGGTGGCGCGTGTTTTACTGGAGGCTATTCGTCTTAAGATAAGCATTCCGCCGGAAATTTGGGCAGGTTTTGAAGAAATGATAGCCCAAGGGAACCGTAAGGAAGTATTTGTGATGCGTTTAAATGCCGGCACCATGTTAGGACTAGCCGTCGGACAATATATTGAAGGCCACGATAGATTTATTCAGCTATCCACAGCACTACAACAAGCACCTCTTGATATAGCTATCAGGGCTGTGAGCTGGCAATTCTTCATGATAGGGGATCACTATTCGTGGATCAGTTCAGACGGAGACTATGATCTTCGCGTCATCTATTCCCATTTGCAGTTTGCAAAGAATATTTGGCCTGGTATTTCAGAAAACCAGCGTCAAAGGCTGGCTGTTGGAATTATGCGGGCACTCATTATGATTGTACCTTTACTAGCTGGCCAGACAGAGCGACCTTCCCTCATTCCTAAAAGCGATGCACCGATAGAGATACGCCGATTTATTTATCAAAACATAAAATGGATCAAGGAGCTTAAAAAATTAACGCAGATGGATTCTAAAGCCGATACAGATCCTATTTTGGCTGGTTTCAATATGGGGGGAATATATACCTGTCAATTGGAATGTGATCTATGGAATAAATTAAAAGCTACAGGAACCGATGACGATGTTTATTTCGATGATATATTTTTAGACAGAACGGTTAATGCCAAAATATTCCAAATTCTTCAATCGAAACAGTTTCAATATAACTATAAGAAAGAAGATAGAGATCGGCTATGGAGTAATTTTGAAATTTCCTTAAACTTGGTTAACGAAGATTGGGATTATGCCGGACCGAAGTCATTGACAAAGGTAGAACAGCAGCCGAATCTTGACAGAGCAAAGATTATCGTTGTTGATTCTTCCATAGCTTCAGATTCCAGAGTTAAGAAATGGATTCATTACATGAGAAACATGTGTCTGGATGTTAAGGTTGTTCATATCGGTACATTTGCTTTCGCTGCAGACTATTATGCGCAGAATGTCCGAAAGGTAGCAGACATCCTTCGTTATTACAGCAATTACCAGCTAATTTATATTGGGAATAATGTGGAAGCGATTCATTGGGTAAAGCAAGTAGGTGGTTTTGCTTTAGCTATAGATGTTCAATCATCCCAAGCAGATGCCTTTATGCGAATAGATGAATTTCGTCAACACAAAGTCCTCCACGTATGGTTAAGGGCATGGGACTTACCCAATAACCATATGCGTGTTTCAAGTCGAAAGCCGCGCTGTGATGCCGACATAAAACAATTTTTACGGGATAATTCTTCTCATCTTGTGACGCTTCAAATTGGTTACGGAAGAACAATTCATTTTATATGGGATACCAATGACGTTTTGAGAGAATCTCTTCCTTTGGATTTAACAGATGCTTCGGCACAGCCTTTAGAGGAATTATTGCTTAATATCAGCGAGTGGATGGGGGAAACTATTAACGTGACCATGCCAGCATCAGTTCGTTCGGATTTACAATATTATAATAATCACGATAAGCCTCACTGGTTTTATATAAACGTTTCTTTCAAAGGGGATTCTTCAACCGGGGACTTGATCGTGAAATTTGAAGTTGCTCCCAAATACATTTTTGATCAATCCCAGAAACCGACCTTTGATTATGGAAATATCAACCCGCAAGCTGTCCTTAAAAATATTGGTAAATTATCAGGTGAATTGACGCATACTTTACCGGTTTGGACATTACGTCTTCCTAAAGAAAGCTGGAAAGCTCGTTATCCGTGGGTGGATGTTGTATATAAGGCGGAAGCTATGGTTCCTGCCATGCTATCAGGCTTTGAATGCAGCACGGTATGGTTCTTATCACGCAAGTGGGTGCGTTTTGCATTTGCGTTAGCTAGTTCAATAGCATCAGCGCTTGTTGGAAATGGTTTTCAACAAGGATATTTAGCAGGCTATCACATGCCAAGAATGATTGCTGAACGTATAGCATTAAAGAAAGCCAAAGAAGAAGAACAGATGCGTGAAGATGGGCTAAGCGATGAAGAGTTAGTTGCTGCCCATGGTTACAAGGTAGGATCAAGTAAGTATAAGTATCTTCTAGAATTCTTCTCCACAAGAAACCCAAGAACAAATCCCATTGAAAAAAGAATACAAATTCATTTTGACCACAATATGAGATGGTTTGATATGCATGAAGGTGTGTTGGCGATGGAACTTGGTTTACATCTCACGCTACGGCATACGCTGACCATCCAGCAAAAACTGGCCTTGCAACTTTCACGGGAATTTGACAAGAGATTTGCCGCCTATCAAGCGGCTCAGAAAGTAAAATTAACTCCTGCTTCTGTAGAGAATCATAATAATGCACAACATCAATCAACCGCCTCGACTGTCATGCTTCTAATGCTTTTGATGGGTGCGGTGAGCTTTGCAGTTATTATCGGTGGATTGGTCGTTAGGGGACAAGTAAAAACAGCGGCTGTCGTTTTAATTACAACAGCCGCTCTAGGGATTTTAATTTGGTTACTTGCTGGAAGATTTACCCCGCGTATTTTGAATGGCAATCAAGAAGGCAATGATAGCAAAAACGGCCAAAGCAATCATGGCTGGCAAAGATGGATTCATAGAACTCTCCTTTCGTTTAATAAAATTATAGCACTGATAAAGAATAGGGCAGCACAAAATAATCCTATTAAAAATAACCCTGGATCAAATTTTCCTGCAAGTATGGGGGTTAGCATCAGCGATCCAAATGAAAGATTTCCGGAGTTAAAGAGTGCTTTGCTAAATTCTAGCGTTTGGTTATGGTTAAGACGAAGGTTAAACATGTTCATACAAACTCCTTTAATGAGCCTTCCTGCCGGACAGGCAGCTTTGCCTAGAGGATTGGGCGAGTTTATACAAGATATTTATGTAAACAGAGTGGGAAGTTCTGAAAATGTGTTAACAGGACTAAGGTTAGCAGCATCAAGAACGGTTGTCAAATCTCCTTTTCTTGCTTTTAACGCGGCGGGCATGCAACCTACGGATGAGAATATGGTTATGTTGCAGGGAATCGTTAATGATAAGGAAGAAAAAGGGTTAATGCAATTCTGTGAAACTCAAGCACGGAGTGAGAATGAAAAATTACTGGGCATTAAAGAGGGGAGAGCTCCACCATCTGAAGCTCAACAAGAGAAATTCATCCAAACCTTTATCGAAGACCATCGCTACCAAGGCCAACTACAGACCCTCACCATTATTGACGGGCAAGTTAAGCGTCAACAGGCAAGTGAAGAACAACTACGAGCTAAAGCCATTGAGTATTTAATTCTCGCTCGTCAGATAAATCCCCAAGCAGCTCATAACGCTCATTCGGAACATAATTTTTATGTTTTTAGTTTTGTAGATTTAGGAGATTTTTGGACTAAGGGCCAGGCGGGATACCATGTGAGCAGTATCCAATCAGAAACTGATGCTGCGAAAATCATTATGGGAATGAGAGCTATAGAGAGTTTGGTTCAAAAAGCTAAAGGACGACAAGAAGCTATTATTCCACAAAATGTTATTGAAGCTTATTCCAATGCTGGAAATCGTCAAGGAGATGCGAACATGATGGCTGTTATGTATAACCAGCTTTTTGCGTTGGCTATGCATATGCCCAGTGTTCAGGACATCTTTTTTGAATTTATTAGAAGATGGAGAGAAAACCCTAATTTAGTGGCCGTATCTGTCACTGGAGATTGGTTGGACAAGTTACCGGAAGGAATGACTAAGCAAAAGACAACAGTATTGTTAGAGAGTTTTCAAGAGATTATCAAAGAAGCTTCTCAAGGGGCTGTTTTGATTTCTGCACTAAATATTCTAGTTGTATTTTTAGATAATAAGAGAACGTATTCCTTAGTTTTTGCTCGTATTGTAAAGGAGAGAAATTTATACATAAAAATAATAGATATGTGTCGTTCACTCAACATATCTATTAGTGGTTTATCAGAGAAGGTTATGGCTCTTTTTTGGCGTGATCAAGAAGCACTCGTGCGGTTACAAGAAAAAGCAGTCTTTGAATTCCTAGTTCCCTTAAAAAGAATAACATCGTTAAGCAATGCACAGATGAAACAATTGCACGAGGAAATAAAAGTAAGTCTTTCGCCGATCGCTTTGTTGGAAGAATATTATCAAAAAGCTCGTATTGTGTTTCTGGGGTATCGATACCATATTGGAAGTCCTTCTAAATATTGGAAGAAAGATTTCTCTAACATTCAAAAACTGCACGCAACTGTTCGTTTTAAATATTTTGTTCTGCCGATACCGATGCTATTTAAAGAACAATTGGAAGATTTCTTAAAAGGAAAAGAAGATGGCCAAATTAAGAAGATGATTACAGAGTTTATGGGCTGGGGAGAAAGCTGGGTCAATGAACGAGAATCTGATGGGGTGTCCTCTGTCCTTCAAGGATTTAGAAATCTTGTGAATGATCTTAAAGCTCAAGGCGTTGAAATTGTTTTATTCGGAGATGCAGCAGATTTAGAGGGGGAGTTGAGAATTGAGCAGTTAATAAGGCCATTAGGTCAAGCTCTAAAGAAAGAACAAACAGGACGAATGTTGGTCTATGGTCCTTGGCTGGGCCGTAATTGGGAATTTTCGCATGCAAGGGTAAATTTGACAGATGTAACAGGGGTGGAGAGTTCTTCGTTAGCAGCGGCCTTAGAGGGGAATCATCATAAAATAGCTTCGGTGTTCTTAACGAGCATGGAGACCTTAATTTGGACGAGTGAATATGACCGCACGAATAATTTAGCGGATTATTTTGATGAATATCCCTTGGAGTTTGAGGTAGGACTAAATTTAAATAATTCCGTCTTAAGTCATGTGAATTTCGAAGATGACTGGAACGCTACCTTCACCCAGGCATGGCACGGCATGATTATTCAGATAGAAGATGATGGGGGAAGAAGTTTAGATGCCGTGGATTTACCTAAAGATTTTATAACAAGACCATCTCCTAGGTCCCATGTATTGGTTCCTGGCATGAAGCCGAAACACCAAGAGGAGTTTACAAAGGCTTGGGAGTATTACTATCAATCTGGTGATAACAGATGGGTTAGAAGAATTGTCAGAGAATCAGCCAGTGAAGAAACGGTTTTATTTATCAAAGATATTCTTAGAGATGAACGGGATCTTAAAGGAGCCATTCGCAGATTTATTGATGATCACGAAACTGTTTGGGATAAAAAATTAGGCAAACCCCGCTCAAGAGAGCCATCTTTTGATGATGAAATTCTGGAGGCACTAGGGCAGTTGATTTGGATGATATATAGAAATGCAAGGGGTAATAATACTCCTATAGAGAGGAACAGTGCTCTTTTTTATGCAATAAATATTCATGAGGATTTCAATTTGGTAGTTCTAGGATTGCAACAGACAAGTAATATTCTTATTAATCAAACGATTAATAGGCATAAACCCACTATTTTGGGGATGATTTTCCAAAGTAATCACAAGGATGTTGGAATTGGTCACTCTAAATTCAGCTATTTTCAAGCTCTAAAGTTAATCCCTGATTTGTATAGGTATAAAGAATCCACAAGGTATTGGATGGTTGTTTTATTGCATTATTTAGAAGATGTTGAAATAGCGGATGAACAATTTAAATATTCATTTCAGATGTTAACTGAAGATAGATCTTCTCGGTATGCAGTGCCATGTTTGAAAGAATTAGGGAAGGTTATTTCAAAACAAAGAGCTTTTAGGGGGGCATTGGAGTCAATTAATAATCCAGTAGAATTAAGAGCAGTTCTCTCAATCTATGATGAGGAGGATTTTGTTAATCGAGGGTCTTTAAAGAATCTTTGTTATTTGATTCAACAGCGCTTAGAAGAAATAAATCAGATAAATGCTCAATTAAAGGAGAAAGGTGATTTATCTCTATTGGGGATGCATTTTAGAAGAAGCCAACAACTTAGATTATTAAGAGATAGTCCATTAGATTTAGATGTGTTTATTGAAGAGGATGCTTGTAATCAAGAAGAATGGATGACTCATCCCGATGGTAGCCGAAGGACGTGGGAAGAATTTTTAGCTTACCATGAAGGTAAGAAGATTAATCCATCAACTTTTGAAGAAGAAGGTTTAAGTGAGCAAGATATTCAGGCATTGCAGGAAGCTTGGAAAAGATTTGATGGAGCTTATTGGCAAGAATGGAATCGTGCTTATGAACGGGAGTATAAAAAATTGATACGTAGTCCTTATTTGACAGTTGAGCATAGATCGAAAAAACAATATAAAGGGGGAAAACTACTGCTTACTGAAAATGATATTAATAATATAGTCAGAGGCAGGATTAGACGCTTAGCTGTCGCAGCAGCTGCGTATGAGCATAAAACACACAATCAAGAAGTTGTTGCTCAAGGAGCAGGGACTCCTGCGATGACAAATGAAGTTGCTGATTTCGAGACATTATTACCTATAGCAAGAGCTATTATTCAAAGCTATGCTCAACGTGAGGATTTGATTCGAAGGTATCAAGAACAATATCTTAGTGGTTCTTCTTTAGCTATTGAGGCGAGGGTGAAGGCTCTTTGTTTGACGATGGATTTTAGTAATTCTGATGATGGCAGGCAAGTTAGGATGAATGTAGCTATTACCGCTATTTTAAGTAAGTTGGAATTGGTTTATAAAACGTTAAAGATTTCCCAAATTATGTCCCAAGCAGCCAGTTATTCCCATGGGGATCAAATGATACAGTATCATCATCGTATTCATGGTGCTGTTCGTTCATATTTTGATTCTATACCGGATGATATTCAGGATGTAGATATTTTAGATTTGAAGAAGCAAGCCTTAAAGGCGTTGAGTGAGAGGTCTCCTCGACCATTGCGGCATAAGCGTTCATCAAGAGAAATTAATAGAGAGGGCATGAATGACCCGTGGACATGGATTAAACAAGAGCTTAATGTTGATAATGTTCTTTTGCTAAAACGCCGTTTGCTTTTCTTATCGGTTGCAGAGGCTTTCGCGATTGTTTATCACTATGGTATTGAAGTTAAGCGGAACAGCAGCAATAAGCAGATTACAGTTATTTTGAGAGAAAAGAATGTCAAGACGCGTTGGGATGGATTTTTTGAAACGTATGAGGTAGGACGTCTTAAGGTGAATGGCCGCCTGCGTTTAGAGGATAAATTGGGCAAGGCCAAGATTGCTTTGCAGGATATTGAGCAAGAACAACTTCCAGATCCGCTTAAAGAATTAGTAAAGAAAATTAAAGAGGAATTAATTTCTTCTGGTCTAATTATGCTTCCAGTGGAAATTCCTGTCAGAGCAAGAGTACAGCCACGGCGCGCTCCACAGGCAAGGATGGTTAAGAAAGTAACTCGAGATAGGGCTGCAGAATATTCTTATCTTTTGAGTCTTTTGGTGCAGGTTTTAATGATTCATCGTAAACAGTTGGTAACTCGTCTGTATTACAACAATCTACAAAATTTCCTTTTAGCTTTGTTTACAGCTTCAAGTAATAACGATGAGTCAGATTTTAAACCTGAATCAAAACCTCTTAAGGCGAAGGTTTATAGGGAGAGGAGAGAAAGAATGTTGGCGTGGAAAAAATTTGACCAAGAGTATCGGCAGTTCATTGTGTATATTAAGAAAGAAGAGGAACAAGATTGTCGTGAAGGTCTTTTAGAAAGTCAGCAATTGGCTAAACAAAAAGAACGGTGGATTAAAGAACAAGAGACTCGATTCAAACAAGAAAAAGAAGAGAGTAAAGCCATTTTAAAGAAAGTTATCAAGCAGGCAGATAAATCTATCAGGCTTTATCATCAACAGCAGCAGATAGCGCGATTGAAGTGGCGAGAGTTTGAGCAGGAATACTGTCAATTTATAAAGGAAATTTCCAAAGTTCAACAACAAGAGCATCGTAAAGGTCTTTTAGAAAGTCAGCAATTGGCCAAACAAAAAGAACAGTGGATTAAAGAACAAGAGACTCAATTCAAACAAGAAAAAGAAGAGAGTAAAGCCATTTTAAAGAAAGCTATGAAGCAGGCGGATGAATTTTTCAAGGCTTATCATTATCAGGTTGATCCTGTGATTAAGCAGCAGTCAAGTCAACCTAAAGCTCATCTATCTTCTCAACAAGATGAAAAAGCAGTCAATCTTGAGAATGTTGAGGAGGAAGTCTATTTGGAGGATGTTCCTGATGATCCAGGTATGATCTTGTGGGAAAAAAGAATTAGAGAGTATGCTCAAGTGTTTGCAGGAAAGCATAAGGATACAGGTATTAGTGCAAAGGAGTTTTATGAAATTGCGTGGGGAAAAATACATCAGATATGGGTAGAAGTAGAAAATTTAAACGTAATTCCGAATGCAAAAATTTGGCTTAATATTCTTGGTGAGGTTTATAAGCGTAGTAAACAGCCTAGATCTGTAATTAAGCCAAAAAATGAAGTTAAGGTAGAACAACAATTAAAACAATTGCCGCAACCATTTGCACTGGTGGTAGGGAAAGCATTACCGGATCACATTAGCGAGTATTTAAAAGATAAGGTCAGGCTTTTCTCAGAGGCCTTTGAAAAGGGAAAAGGTGACGCTGATCAAACTAAAGAAATTCTTAATCAGATAAAAGAATGGTGGCAGGAATGTTCACATGATCAACAATTAAGATTTGCGCAGATATTGGTAGGGGTTTTAAGATTTGTTGACACAGAATCTGCAGTAATAGGTAATGTTGGTGTTATTGAGCTGATGCGCGTTATCTTACCGATTGAATTAAAGAAAGAATATTTGAGCCGTGTGATGGCCTGCCCAGAGTGTAAACACACGTATGCTGCGAAACTTAAGTCGGCTAAGAAAAACTTTCAACACGGGCTTTCCGTTAGAGGGCAGGAACCTTTGGTTTTTAAAGAGTTCTTAAGAGGGAAATCAATACTTCTAGCAAAGGGCCTTTGGGCAGAGGTGGTTAGAGAGTTTGGTGTATTTAATTTATTGACAGCCCAAGATATAGAATCTATTAATGCTCAATTAAACGAGATTAGACGATTGCTTTTACAGGAAGGGTTTTTCAAGGAGATGGATTTTGCTGTAACTTTACGCATTGTCCGCAGCGCGTATAAATCCGCAGAGTTTAATAGTTCTACTTCCGGCGCAGTTACGATCACCATTGATGAGCGAGTATTTTTTAATAAGGATTGGCTTTATCTTTCCATTAAACATGAGTTGAATGATATTAAAATTAGTAAAATATTCACTCATCGCCATGAGGGAGCTCAATTAAATCCTGCTTTACGTGAAGTTCTAACCATCCTATATGTAAATGTTCAAGGGTTTATCGATTTAAGAAATCAAAACCTTAAACGTGCCAAACAAATGATGGATGTTCTAGGCAGCTTTGCTGCCGTTGATTGTGGTCTTTATTTGTTGTATCAGGATATTTTAAGCAATCCTTCTGTAAATAATCCGCTGGAGTTTTTTACTAGAGCTATTTCTATTTTACGTGATAGAAGTAGCTATCCAAACATGCGCGCCGAGCTGGAAAAAATTCTTGCCTTTGATGCTAAAGAGATTGATAGGTTAAGAGTGAAAGACCATGTCAGAATGCTTAAGAGCTTGTTTGATCCAACGAGGGCAATAGAAGTTCAAACAGATTTAGCATTGAAGGTTGAAGAGACAGTCCCTGCATTTTCTGCTCATAAAGTTCCCTCTATAAAACTCTATCCTTGGGAAAAACCAACTCCGTCTCCCAAATCAGCAAAAGAATTACCAGGGATAGAATTTGTTCGAAGATTTGTTTTAAAGATGCAGAAGTTAGAGCCCATTACGAAGGAGCAGTTGCATCAATGCATTGTGAATGCCTGGCAAAATTATATTGCAGCACTGACTAACGGTATTCAGGCAACCATTGGTTATATAGAAGAGGGTGTTTCAGACGCGGACAGTGAATTTCTTAAGAAACTTAGTCAGGATTTGAAAACGAAAATGGAGCAGATTGGAAAAAGAGAGATCTACGTATTAATAAATAATAATGGAATCTCTTGTTCTCTTGATCTTGGCCCAGAAAGCGGTTTTGGAAACAATTTAAGAAGAATAAAGGTTGATGGAGAATTATGGAAAGAAGTGCGCAAGCTGTATATCCGTAGTGCGGATGTGTTGCATATGTTCAGGCTTGCTAAAGAAGTGATCAGCATTTTGCAGAGTTCTCAGCCTAATATCCTTAGGCTTCGTCAGATTTCAGAAGCCCTCGATGCTTTATATAGGGATGAATATGCCTTATTAGGTCAGAATCTTTTAGAAAAGTCCGTTGAGCCACCGACTCAAGCGGGTATCGTCGAATCGTTAAAGCGCAACGTAACATTGTGGGTGGTCAGTGGTTTGATCAGTCTTTCTCTTCTTTTTGGTTCTTTACGGTCTCAAGCAGCGACGGTTGATGAATTGATTGTAGGACAGAACCCCACCAATGGTCTTATTAGTAGTTTCCGTGGGACAACCAATTCTTTTATGCAGAATCAAGCTGTTACCTATGACCAGGCTGTGGCGTATCTGGCGTTCCTTTCTTCAGGAAAAACTAACGAGGCTAACAAGATATTTAATTTTTATTACAATCAATACGCAACAAATACAACCAATTTCACTGGATTTAGAAATATGTATAGGGTTGATAATGGAGCGATTGGTAATGAAACAGATCAAACTACAGGGCCAAATTTGTGGGCTGGGATCATGGGTATTCATCAAGCAGTTGAAATGGGGGATGCTAACGGTTTCAAACTTGCTAAGGGGGTCTTTGACTGGACAAAGAATTTGGTTCATACCAACGGTGCTGTTTCTTTTGGGAACAGCGGTATTTGGCCTGGAATCTTTGCCACTGAGCACAATATCGATTATTTTGGATTTTTACGTCTTTTTGAACCTTTTGTTTCCACCAATGATTTAAGCTCTGTGCGTAGTGAAAAAGATGCGGTTGAAAATTGGCTTAAAAATACCGCTTATGACAGCACGACCAATCTTTTTAATCGCGGGTTTAATGCTGCAACTGGTATAGATAAGGCTCGTGCAGTAGATACGACGACATGGACGATTTTACTGGGCACAGATACTTTAAAGAGCTGGGGGATAGATTCTAGCAATTTTCTTGCTAAGAGTGAGTCCACCTTTGGAGTAACCAATCGCGGCTTTGATATTTCAAATGCGACAAATGCTGTAGTAGCAGGTCGCACGATGAAGGTTTTTGGTGAATTTACAGCTCAATTTGCATCAGCTTATAATGTGATGGCTCAAGATGCCTTAGTTCAAGGCCGATTAGCAGAAGCGAACCGTTATACAACGAACGCAAGTTACTATTTAGGTTTATTAACAGCAACAAATACCTATCCGTATTGTGAAAGCGTGGGTATTCAAGTATTTGCTGATAATCCCTATTGGACGACGGTCGATGGAAAATCAGCTTCTGTGATGTCGTGGATCTTGATGGCTCAGGCTAAATATAATCCTTTTGATCCAATGGCTCCTCTTTATATTTCCAATATTGCAAGAACCAACAGCACGAATATTGTTTTGCAGATTCTTCGCAATGATCCGCGCTTGACCAATGCGGTTATTCAATCATCAACGAATTTAATCAACTGGATCCCTGTACAGACCAATGCCTTGCCTATTAGGACAAATTCATGGATAGATACCAATACGATTAAACTACAGCCAAAGAAGTTTTATCGTATTTCAGCGCCGAAACCATTGTCGTCTTCTGGGAAGCAAGCTCCTATTGGGATTGTTGTAGCATCGATGCTTCCTGTCCTCATCAAACGAAAAAAGAAGGGCCAAGAAGAAGTTATTGGGGTTGATTCTCAACTAATGGGACTGGTTGGATCAGGAGCTAGGTTAAGTTTGAGTATTGTTCTAAGCCATCTGGTCACGGCAAGTCTTTCCGAAAAGAAACCTGATAACGAGCGTTATCCAGAGGGCATTAATATTGTTTCCTATCCGAGACTCTATGGACGATTTGCGATTTACTTCTTGTTGAGAGATTTGGAAGAAAAAACATCAGCGTTAGGCATCGAAGATAAATCCTTTCCAGCATCAGCATTTTTAAGGGCGCCGCAGATCAATACCTATCTGAAAAATAAAAATTATGAGGGGATTGGATTTCTTCGCGGACAAATGAGGGTGGTTCAATTTTTTAATGTGTTGAAACTCTTAACAGATGCGTATAGGACTGGGCAATTGTCAAGATATCAGGGTATTAAAGGGTATTTAACCTTGGCGGATGCATTAGGAGGAGAGCATTTAGGACAGCTTTATAGCACTTTTGGGGTTAGAAAGGAGGAGCTTGAGAGTCTTTTTCAAGTATTTCTTAATGATAAAACAGTTCGTTTGGATCAATCCATGGGTTGGGTGACGATCAATTTGCCTTATGATGTATTTGTTTTTGAAGCAGAAAAACTCAACAGGCGTTTTCTACTTTATCGATATACTCAAGGATATATAAGTATGGCGGCGGAAATGGGTGGCATGCATTTGGGGAACTTACATAGCGCTTTTGGAAGAAGTAAGGAAGAGTTACAAGAGATTTTAAACGCTTTGTTTGGGGATAAGGCTAGGAGTGTTGAAGAAGATTTAGGATGGAAAGAGATTCATTTGCCGTATGAAGTTTTGTTACAGGCAGCAGAAAAAATTAACGAAAACTTTGATTTATATTCAAAGATCGATGGGTATTTACGTTTGTCTAGAGATTTAGGGGGTGTTAATCCAGCCAACCTTTTCACAGCTTTTGGTGGAAATAAAAGCCAGTTACAAAAAGTCTTAAATGCTCTGCTGGGGGGAAAGGCGATCTTTATCAAAAAGAAATTAGGTTGGTTCAAGATTAATCTCCCTTATAAAATTTTGGTCCAAGGGGCTGAAAAAATTGTGGGTAATTTTAAAAATTTCTATAGGTTTGAAGGATATTTGAGATTAGTCAAGGATTTAAGTAGGGCCCATCTGGGGTCTTTGTATTCAGCCTTTGGAGGGAACAAAAGGAAATTAATGTCTGTGCTAACGGCATTATTAGAGGGAAGAACGATTGAGATTCCTTCAGGATTAGAATGGCCATATATAAATATTTCCGATAAAAACATGGTCAATGGAGCTAGGAAGATTAATGAAAATTTTTCTTCATATCGAGGAATTAAAGGTTATGTGCGCTTATCTAATGAATTAGGCGGAGCACATATGGGAGCGCTTTACACAGCTTTTGGTGGCAATAAAGAAAAATTGCAGGATATTTTGAAGGCGCTGTTAGGTGATGAAGCAATTACGGTTGGAAATTATTTAGGATGGTGGAACATTAATTTAACGTATAGGGATTTAGTGGCAGCGGCAAGATTGATTAATAATAATTTTGGTCGATATAAGGGTGTAAAAGGAAATTTGATTTTATCCAGGGATTTAAAAGGAGTCAGTCCTTCGAGCCTAGATACTGCTTTTGGCAAAGCTAAGGAGGATTTGTATGCGCTCTTGCAAGCTGTTTGTGGCCAAGAGACCATTATGGTTACAGTAGATTTAGGATGGTTTTATATCTACGGGGGGCTTCATCAAGCTATGGCAGGACAAGCTCCAGTTTCAAAATTATTACGAGAGCGGATTGGGCGAGCGGTGAAAGCTATAGAGCAGGAAGACCGCGTTTCGACAATTGCCAAACATGATTTAAAGATTCGAGCGGAAATAAGAGAATTTTTAAGAAATAAAAGGGCTTCTGATCCCTCATTAACGGACAACGAGTTTAATAGTACGAGCAATTTGAATCTGGCAGTGGCTCTTGCTCAGTCAGTTGAGAATCAAAATAAGATCTCTCCCGCTATGCTCCCGGCGTTTCGATGGGTATTGTGGGGGCTGTTTGCCTTGACGCTAGTGGGGGGGGCTTATTTTCTATTGTTAGCTCTTAGCTGGTTTCTAGTTGCTATCATGATAGAGAATTGGTTGCGTCCTCGCTGGGGGGATGATAAGTTTATTGCCATGCATGGTGACAAAGCCAAAGGTGTGAAGTTATTGGTTATCTTGGTGCCTATAAATTTGGGATATTGGCAGAGGGTTTGGCGGCAGTTGTTATTTGATGTGCTTGTGGTTTTTGGGATAGTTGCTGGCTTTGTGGCAGGTTTGTACATAAGGAGGGGAATAAAAAGATCATCTAAGGCAGAGCATTCGCTTTTATATTGTTATGCTTTAATCTGTCGGATGGCCTTCCGTCGGATTGTCACTACCGAAGGATTTGAGAATATTCCAAGAGACAGGGTTTTTATTTTAGCGAGTAATCATATTAGCGCTGGGGTAGACGCGGCGCTGATTTCACCTTGGATTGCTTGGATTACGGGTATTATGCCGAGGTATGTATCAGCGACCGATAATATTGATCCTATAACAAGATTTATGGTGGTTGAATTGGATGCGGGCATTGTAATGGAAAAAGAAATAAGAGGTGAATCATCCCGGCGGATCAATCGAACATTGAAAGAAGGGAAATCAGTGGGTGTCTTCCCATCAGGGATACCAATGAATGTAAAGAAGAAAGACAAGATGACTTTGGCCGACCAGGTCACCTTGTTTGACAAGAGATCTAGTATTTGTAAAAGGGCTTGTGAAACGGACACTTGTGTTGTTCCGTGCTTTATCGAGGGTGCTTTACCTAACAATTTAATGCAGATGTTTAGTTTTAAAAGTCTATTTCCTGGCAAAGCAAGTAAATACAGTTTACGTATCATTATTGGTCAACCTATTGAAAGTAAAGGGGAATCTTCCGATAAACTCATGGCTCTTTTACAGTCAGAGGTTTATCAGATGGGGGAGAAGGATCCTCAAAATAAGGCATTGGCCAGGCATCTTCTCGCGCATGGTTTTGAGGGAAGCGAAATTACCATGGCAGCAAGTTTTTTTACAGGAAAAAGTAAGGATCAGGAAAATAGGTTCCATTTCCCGGTGGTGGAGACTACAAGCGCTAAGATATGGAAAGAATATTGGGAGATGAAGGTTTCTAATCTAAAGAAGATTAAATTTGGCGAAAGCATTGATTATTCACAGTTGATGAGAAATATGTTTATGGCCCGCGCGTATAGCCTGCCGGGAAGTGAGGGGTATTTCGAGTTAAGCCGTCAAATAGAAGAAATTTTTTCAAAGGCACGTCTAGAGTTTTATCAACAACATGGGCGTGCGCCGCCGGACATACAAAGAGTTCTCATTAACGGTAGTACACCTGCATTTATTATTACTCCGTATGAAGCATCCAAAATATTTTTAAGTTTCCGTCCAGTTGTTGTTTTATTGCATGGTTTTCTTCTTTCTAAAGAAACTTTGAATTTTGATGTGCTTGAAAGGGAAATTTTAGATCGCGGCGGTATTGTGGTGAGGGTGGATTGGTTCGGACAAGGAATGAAACCTGATGTTGCAACTTCCCCAGAGGATTGGAGGAGTTTTTCCGCAGATATCTTAGAGTTCTTAAGGTCAGATAAAGCAAAGATATGGAATATTGATCCAAACAATATTCATGTGGTTGGTTTTAGCTTAGGTGGACGCATAGCTTTAGAAGGAGTCGATTTAACGGAGAATGTATTTCACAAAACTGTTGCAATCAATTCACCGACGGATGAATTTTGGAGAGATTTAATAGAGAATTCCATTGAGATGTTTTATTTGAGGAGATCAATTGAATTTCCTGTTGATCAGGCGAGGATCAAAGAAGGGCAATTTGAAATTTTAAGACGTGCCGGTGTTCAGAATAAATTGCTGGTTGTCCATAGCGATAACGATAGTCTTGTAAGTTCTGATCAGCAGTCTTTTGGTAGACAGGCCGAAGGAGATATTCCGACTATCTTGGTTGATAATGCGGGACACACGCTCTCTCTTCGCGGACATGAGTCTACCTGGCAAGAGATTGCCGATTGGTTGTTTGATGGTGCGGCATCCATCCATCAACAACGCAGAGTATTCGGTAAGAAAGAAGTAATGGTTAAATCAAAGACTTTGATTGGTATTCCTCAAATCTTGATGATGGTAGGTTTGGTGATTGTCATTGGATGGTTAGTAGCGGTGGGAATGGCCTATGTTTTAGGGATTATCGCTTTATTGATTGTGACGATAGGGATGATGGGTTCCTTAGCAGGGGGTGAGGCAGAAAATTCCAGTAAGCAAAGAGAGATTTTAAGAAATAAGCATAGGAATCAAACAGCGCAGATTGTAAGACTTTTGAGACAGCCTACCAGCTCTCGTCCCATCACCCGCCTTGTATATCCAGCTGGAGGGGAGGACACGCTAAGTATTGCTGGGGCATTAGCCGCATGGCCGACCATTGAAGATATTATTGTGGTGGATCCTTTTAATGGAAAGATGCTTGAACATATTGACCTGATGGAATGTTGGAGAGAAGGATTATTGAACAGGATTAAAATTCTCCTCGTGGACGAGAGAAGGATGGGCACAGTCCGAATTAAATATTTAAGAAAAGATTATTACAAGATTCCTTCATTAAGAAATAGGAAAGTGACTACACTCTTTATTGATAAATCTCCTGGAGTGGATTCTTCTTTACGCAAAGATAGAAAGTTTGTTCGAGCATTATTGCGTGATGCTAGCCCCGGAGATTGGCTTTTGTCCTGCAAAAGTTTCAAAAATCCTTTACTGGAGCTGCCAATACCTTCCCACCATGTCTATGCTAACCTAAGTATTCCTTTTGACTTTGAGACAAAGAGCCGTTGGAAATTGCGTCGTTTTGAGCCAACGTCGTTTAAAAAATGGGGAGTGTCTTTTGATTTTCCTCAATTGGATCTGACGTTTTTTGATGAGATGAAAGTGAAAGAAGAAGGATTCTTGTTAAGCGTTGATCATCTTAATAATTCAGTAGTTTATGAAGATATGACTTGGCAGCATGTTTTATTCCTATTCTCATTGTTGAGGGGTGAAGATTGTAAAACTCCAGGGTGGAGTAAGGAATATATGAAACGCTTGACGACTTTAATGTCTTTAAAGGAAGAGGATAGTTTTAATTTAATTCTGGAATCTAATCGAATATTTTTATTGTCTAAGACAGCGTATACTCAGGCTGCTAGGATTTATCTTTATTTAACAGCCTTAAAGCCATTGAGAGGTGGGGTTAATGGAGTTGGGAAGCCTGGATTTGATAAGTTTCTAGGGAAATCTGCGAAGACTTCGTATGACGGACATGCAAGGTTGGCTTTTCTTTTAGCTAATTATGTATTGATGCGTAACGATTGCCAGCCTATTCACCTGTCCCGAGAAGATCTTGTCATGATTAAGGGATTGGCACATTTAGAATTTATTGGAAGACGAGTAAGCGGTCCGGCAGTTAGTTTTCTTGCTGATGTATTCAGAAAGAACGTAAGAAATAGAGGACAGAGCAGGGACTCACATTTTAACAAACTAGTCAGCTTAGCGTTCATCGTTGGTATTGGCCTTGCGGGTATGGATTTTCAGGGTTCAGAAATATGTAAAATAATTGGGATGGTTGTGGCTATTGTGGCAGGCGTATTTTTAGCAAAGGTGGTTGGGCCGGGAAGTCTTGATAGTACGGTAGAGCAGTTAACCACTGTTGTTGCTGATCCGATGGATATAAAGGCTTTGGGAGTTGAGGGGATTATTGATGTTTCAAAATTAAAGGGTACAGAAAAGATACAGGCCATTATTGATGCCAATCCTCATATTTTGATTATTCGTAGCGCCACTGAAGTAGATTTAGATCTTATTAAACAATTACCACGTCTAAAAGCGATTATCCGTGCAGGGCATGGATTAAATAATGTGAAAAAATTGGAAGAAATTAAAGAATATCTTAAAGAACAAGGGCGCAAAATAGAAATATTAAACACTCTTGGATCAGAAGAGGCTGTTTCAGCGTTAGCCATGTACATGGTTGTTTATGGTCTTCGTCCTGTACGCACGGCACAGCAAGATAGAGCGCCGCCAGAAATGTTCTCTGAAAATGTCCAGTGGCAGGCTGCTGTTAAGAAAAAATCATCCCCAGTACAAGATATTCAAGAAGATCTTCTTCGTAATGCCTTAAGGTTATTGACCTTCATCGATGAAATAGATATTCACGCGCTTCAAAATAAATCTATAGGAATTATTGGAGGGCTTGGCACTATAGGTAAACGTTTATCTGAGAAAGCTAGGAAACTTGGAATGCATGTATTTGTTAATTCCAAGAGTTTGGATCTAGACCCAAGCAAGGCCGCACGTGCAGGATTTACCTATGCTTCAAAAGAGAGCATGCTTGCCAATGCTGAGATTATTGCTCTTATGACGGGTCTTTATGAAGAGGGTCTGCGTATGAATGTTGGCATGATAGGCGAGGAAGAAGTCAATATTTTGATCAAGAATCTTCATTTAAAAGCTATTGTCAATGCGGACCGAGGAAAATTAGTTAATGAGAAGGCTATTCTACGTCTTTTGCGCGAAAGGCCGGACGTTAAATACATCGTCGACGATATCCCCATTGATCTTGAGTTACGAAAGCTAGCTATTTACACTAATCATATCGGCGCCTCAACACCTAAGGGCGAGTGTCAGGTGGTATTTAACACAGCAAAGATTTTAAAAGAAGTGATATTCAAAATAGGGACAGATCCTGCGTGGAGCGTGTTGGTCGCGGGGGAGGCAGGCCAAACTGCCGAATTAGAAGTTCCTGTGCAAGCACAATTTTCATGGCAACAGCGTCAGAAGATGGTGGAAGAATTATCTACAAGAGAGCAGACTATTTATGATGTTGCCATTATAGGTGGAGGAATTGCAGCCGCCTGCATTGCCAGAGATGCAACGCTCTGCGGGCTGAAAGTTATTTTATTAGAAAAAGGAGACTGGGCGCAGGAAACATCCAGCCGGGCTACCAATTTGATTCACGCAGGTATCCGGTATTTGGAATTGGCCTGGGATAGTCTTTGCCGTTGGGATCTTAAAGATTTTGTGCGCAACATTCGTCTGGTATGGTCCGCTTCCCGTAGCCGCGAAGCGTGGGAGAGAATTGCCGGTGATTTGGTGAAACCAACGAGCATCTATATCCCTAGCTTCACCACGGATAAAAGGGGATTAGCCAGGATATTCATCGGTGTAGGTATCTATACGATTTTTGCCTTGCGCCTGCGTTGGCCGTCGTTTGATTTTTGGAGATCTCGTACAAAGAAGAAATATCCGTATCTGCTCACTCAAGGACTACGTGGCGGTTTTGAACATTTTGATAATATTACTGAAGGGGCTCTTCTGGTGCGGCATATTATCCGCGATGCTTATTTCAGGGGAGCAAAAACTATTAATAACATGGAGGTAACTTCTTATCATCATGATGACGACAGGGCTCATTATGTATTGTCTGTCAAAGACCGTTGTTCGCCGTTTTCAGCGAGGATGATTTTAGCAAACGCTTTAGTAGATGCCCGGGGGCCACGCATAAAACATGGCCTTTCTTTGCAAGGGATGTCTTCGACTAGAACAAATTTCATTCAGGATTCCCTGGCTCTATCCAGAGGGACCCATCTTATGATCCGCCACAGCCCTGCTGTTAGTATGATTCAAAACCCATTTTTGTTTAATGCCAGCGATAATAAACGTATTTTCTTTGTTATTCCGCGCAGGAAGTGGGGCATTAGCTATCTTCTTGTTGGAACCACGGAAGTAAGTGTTAAAAGCCCAGAGGAGACGTATTCTTCAGCAGATGAAATCTGTTACTTGATTAATGAATTTAACAGAGTTTTCCCAAGAGCTGCGATAACAAGATCAGATGTGGTCGCGGTTTATGCGGGGATAAGGCCGCTTTATCGGGATCTTGCTTCACAAAACGGTGATGTTGGAACAATTTCCAGAGAACACAAAATTATTCAGTATTCCAAAGACGGTGTTATTTATGTGGCAGGTGTTAAACTCACTGACGGCTTGCGTGCGGGCAAGGAAGTATCAGACATTATCTTAACCCGATTGGGAAGGAAGAGAAAAGATAGCGGTTCTTATACACAACCTTTGACTCGTGTGCCTGGTGATGAAACCGTTCAGTTAGAGCAAGAGAATGTTGTTCTGGATTGGAAGGTCAGGATCAAGCATGCTATCGATTTTGAAATGCTGACTTCTTTAAGTGATTTTATGTTCCGCCACGGCGGAGAAATTGTTTTTACGACGAAAGATCAGGTGCGGCAAGCGGCCTGTGAGATGCAAAGGTTTCTTAATTGGGATGATCATGAATATTTGCAACAGCTAGAGAATTACGAACTAGAAAAGTCTAAGCGTATGGCTGGCATTGCAGAGCTAGAAAAAGAAGGGAAAAGAAGTCAATCCAACGCTGGGACAGATCCTGCGTGTAGCAATCGTGTTCTCGATGAGGGAGAGTTTAATCATGTGCAGGAAAATATTATTGTAGCCCATCGTTCTCAAACAAGGGCAGCTCTTGAAGTGTTATTGGCTGATCCTTCCCATTGGGAGGTCATGGTCTCTAAGAAACAATCATTCGCTAAAATATTTATCAGTTTTGGTTTTAAAAATATTGCGAAATATTTGATGGATGAAAAGGTCGTTATTATTGATGTTGTTCCGGGTAGTTCTATGGCTGGTGCGATTAGAGATTTTGAAATGACCTCCTTTCAAAAGTACCCATCTGCCCCTGCCCTTATCTATGCTCTCAATGATAGGATTGATTTGAACGGGCGCAGGTATGAAGTGATTCTTTTATTAAGAAAACGAAATGCTCATGAGCATCGTCGTCTGCGTTCAGTTGGGCATGAGATCTATGCCTTGACCCAGCCAGGAGTAGAGTACCGTCAGGTTCATTCTGATGCTGCAGCCTTTGAGAGTAAATTATTAGAAAAAATGATAGTCAAGAAAAAATATCAAGTACCAGTCGTTATTCATACATTTTTGGATCATCAGGGGAAACTTGTTTTTGATGAGAAGGAACTTCAGGACAAAGGTATCAAAGGTTTTCTACCAGGCATGATGGATGTTTTCATAATGTTTAAGGGTCGCTCTCATCAACAAGTTGAAATTGGTTGGGAGCATTATTCTCACGATAATACTTGGCTGCCTGTGTGGGCCAAGTTTAGTCGTAAACGTTATGGGATGTCTTTTTATTGGATTCGTACTATTACTGATAACAAGAAGAATGTACTTGGAATGACACCGTTTTTGGTCCGTGAGGATTTTAAAAAATATTTCAGGAGTTATGGAGGGTATGTTCTGGTTTACGGTAGTTTGAATAGTTGGGGAAGATTGGAATTATCGTTGCAACCGGCTGTTTCCGGAACGGATAAAGTTGGAATCTTTTTTGGGAATAAGGGGTTGGAAACTTTTGCTTTAAAAGTTAATAGGAATGGTCATCCGATAGCTATTCGTTTCGATAGAGCTAATGAATGGGTACACATGCAAACGGCGGTTTTAAAGGATGCTCAAGGAAAGGTAAGTGAATTAATTGAAACTCATCGGTATTTTAGTGGCCAACAGCTCAAAGCGATTGGACGTGCAAAAGGGCCTTTCTGGTTAATCGATATTCAGGCTAAGTTTCAATCATCGTTGGGCAGGGTAGTGGTGGATCTTAGCGCTGCCCCATCATCCCCGACGCGTCTGCCGAACAAAAGCCGTAATACGTTCTCTTTTCCTAAGAGATATGATCAGGGTTCCGTTGAAGCTGCTTTTGATGAGCACGGACATTTGTATTGGATGAGTCTCAAAGACCCATTGGCTAAGAAGAATCTTGATCGTAATGGATTTTTTATGCGCCTGGAAGTCCGGGATACCGAGGGAGCTCACTTGGAGACTGTAGGCAGTTATTGGGGATTATTGTGCCACCAGGACATCGTTATGGCAGCGGCTATTGCGGAACGTCGCAAAGCGATACTTGTAGTGACAAGGTTAACGGTTCTTAGAAACACACAGCGTTCTTATTCTCGTAAGATCACCATTGGTGGTGATCGAATTTATATTTCAAAAGTTTTGGCGCAGGGACTGCCCGAAGGGGTTCATGCAGAGATCATCTATTGTAAACAGGAAGAAAGAGTTTTTCCTGCCGAAATACAATTAGGGGTTTATAAATCAGAACAGCCTTCAGATAAGAATAATCGTATCTTCCAAGTGTTGAAGAGCTTTCCTTTAATTCCGCATCCCAGTCTACCTAGATACTATTTGGCAGATGAGAGCGCTTATGAAAGGGATACTAAACGATTGGCACTGCGTTTTGTTTATTTATGTCAGACACTCAAACCTAGGGAAGCTCTGCTTACTTTGACGACGCAGGAGAAAGGACAGTATAATTTTAGCCAACCTCAATTTGTGAGTGAAGCCTTGAGTCGTGCGGGTTCAAAGGTTAAGACGTTCAACATACATTTATTAGGTAGTTACGAACAAACAATTGGTTTATGGACTATTCCTCGGATTCAGGTTGGTCGACTGAACTTGATGGCAGAAGTAGTAGCTATCGGCGAGCTTGAACGTTTAATGAAAACATTGGTTGCTGAGTTGCAAGAAGAGTTGCGATATTTTGGTGTCTTCAATGATTTGAAGGTGATTACGGCCATGCTAATTCAGCCGTTACTAGAATTGTCAGACGGCAGCAGGGATTTTCAGGTAACAGTCTTAGTACAGATCAGACCAGGACAGATTTCTTTTGTGATGAGAACATCTCCCCTTAAAGGTGGTCTGCCTAAAGGAATGAAAGAAGTGTTGGAAAGGTTAAAACAGAGACGACAAGATTTTGATGTGACCGTGAAACAAGAGAAAGATAGCTATGAGGTTAAGATCTCCTGGCCGCTTTTACCTGCGAGTGCTCTTTCTCCTGCTATGTTGCCGTTTTGGCGATGGTTAGGGTTTAGATTTATGCCGCGTTGGATTCAGAAATTTATTGCGGTTCAAATAGCTTCAGTCGTAGAACCTTTATGGCGGCGTTTGTATAAAGTTAAAGATTCAGATTTTGCAGCGAAGCACAAGCTTGTTTTTGACACTATCAAGAATAAATTCCGTCTTATAAAGAAAGAAGATTTTAATCTTCTTGTTTATCTTGCTCAAGCCGAAGAGCACGCATTTAATGATGAGTATAAAGGATTCTTTAGTTCTCGTAATTTAACCTGGCCTCAGGGAGGGTCATGGTGGGTGAAAATGTGTGCATGGAGCGTTGGAATTTGGGCGGCGATCAAGGTTCACAGAGAATTTGATCGTGTAGCGTTTGAAAGAAAGATTCCTAAAAAGCCGTCAGTCTATTTGTTTGAACTGTTTGAAGAAATAGGAGCTCCTTCTATTGCGGCGATGGTGGAGGAGAGCTCTATTCAGAAAAAATCTAAAGCCCTGCAAAACTGTGTTCTGGAAAGACTGATCAAGGATGGTCAGTTGACCGACGATGAGCGTCAACGGCTTGAAAGGAATGTTTCTGATAAAGACATTATTTTCGACCCAAGCCTTGATTCTCCATCTATGTTTGGATCTAGGATTTGGGAGGCCTTGGTTGATGCAGTCCAAGATGTTGATAGAGCCAAGAGTTTGCTTAAGCCTTATTTTGTAGTCAAAATTGGCTCTTCGGATGTTGTTGTTGGTGCAGTGAACTATCACTTGCCTAAGCTGGGAGAATCTGTTTCAGCCGGTGCTCAACCTATTCTTCCATTATTCACTTCTCGTATGAATATTTTTGGAGCTAAGGTTGTAGGTTCAGAAAGTCTTCATCAACTTTATGGAGCTATGATTCAACAAGTGTCATTACATAAACAAGCGTCTGTTCTTTATCCTCAGGGATTCGAAATCTTTCACGCTGGTGAGCCTATTGCGGTGAATCCTAAATTATATATTCTGCGTGAAGGAGAACTTGAAATTGTGGGGACTCCCATTATCGTTAGTGGTTCAGATCAGATTATTGGTGAAATGGCCCTTGTTCGCCGGCAAGTAGATCGTGAGAGTTACTCCTTAGAAGCATGCGAAGTAAGAAGTGTCATTGAGAAATTAGTTGCTGAAGGTTTTCTTAAGGTTGAATCAATTGAGCATAAAGATGGAAAAGAATACGATCATTTTATCTGGCCTTTGGGTGTTTCCAGAAACAGATTGAATGAGGCTTTTGCTGGAGACACAGCAAGTCAGCATTTGGCTCAAGAGATGTTGAAAGGCTCTGTTTATCCTCCACGTAACCACACGGTCAGGGTTAGGTCTAAAGAAGCAGTGCTTGAGTGTATTCCTGTTTCTGCTATAGCTCAGATTCTTTTAGCACAGGTGGAAGTTCCAGGTTTAGAGCACCCCATTGATATGGCTGAAATTTTCTCCCATCTTATGAAGGAACGGTCTCAGCATGAGCAGGTACAAACGGCCGCAGCGGCCCAGACTGTTATCGATGAATGGACGATGCAGGAGAATCCTCAGGCGCTTGTCATTTTAGAGAAGTTAAATGCACTTATGGAATTTCGCAGTGATCTTACCCAAGCAGTGGCCAATGGCGAGGATGAGGGAAGCATTAGGGATATTGCAGATCAGGTAGAGCGCGAGCAGGCAAGCTTTGAGCATAGCTTAAGGGAATCTAAAAATAATTTAGAAGTTCTGGAGGCGGTATTAAGAAGTTTACGGCTACCTTTGGTTAAATCCCATCAGATTCAGTTGGATGCTTTGGGTCCTTTACCATCGGAGTTTTTTATCCGTGAATATTATTTGCAAATTTTGGCTTTTAAGGAAAATTATCCAAAAGAAAATTATGATTTCCAGTGGCAAGAGGATGAAAACACCATGATGATGTATCAATGGCACCCTCAGGCTAAGCCAGAGGCCATGATTGTCCACATCGTGGGCCACGGATATCGTCTATTTCAAATTCAAGAGCAGATCAAACAGGTGCAGAGGTTAAAGGGCTGGACCCCCTATATCATTTACCGTACCGTTAAGCACGAAGGTAGGAAATGTTACGTTGGCATTGCCGATTATGGCTTATTTGTTAAGGAACTTCCAACTGGTACGACCCAAGAAGGCAATACAGAAATTCTTACTCAGGCCATTCGTATTTTTGATGAGGTTCAGGACAGTGTTAAAGCCAAACGTGAACTCAAAAATGAAGCGGCCAAGACAAGTGATGGAAAGAGTCCGCCTAAGATGACGCCTCGTCTTAAGGAATTAAAGCTCATGGCTGACGCGGCCAGGGCGAGATTTGTCGATTTGGTGAGATTGACACTAGATATTCGGGTGATCGAAACTGCCATGGAATCTCTGCGTCCTTTGATGATTAGTAATTTCAAACAACCACCTGCTCACGCACCGCCGGTTTCTTTGAATGTGTACGAGAGTTTTTATGGTTCACTTTTGTTGCGACGAGATGTTCTTCAGAAAATATTTTCCCCGATTTCAATTCACTGGATTGTAAACCCCAACACAGATTTATTAAAGTATCAGCCACAACCTAGGCTGGATCTTGATGCGTTGAAGGTCACCATTAAAGGGAAGACATATACCTATGAACAGATGCTGGAAGAAATTCGTCAGGTTTTAGCTTCAGGTCAAGCCGTGCCCTATATCGCCTATCGTGTTTCCCTGCAGGATGGCCCAATATATTTTACTGGGATTGCGGATTTTGGGCCGTTGCAAGAAGAAATATTTTTCGGGTCTGATGAGGATAGTTCAATATTTATGGGCATGATGCTGCCGTTTTGGTGGATGTATAATTTAGTCAAACCTCAATGGATGAAGGACGTTCTGCTTAAAGTAGTAACAGCTGTTGAGAATACTCTCATCCGAAATTTCTTTTTACCAAAAATATTCTTCCTTTGGGCTCATCGGTTTAGAGGTTTGGAATCGATCAACAAGGAAGAGAGATTGTGTTTAAGCACGCTTTACGATGAGATTAAGGACTACTCCCACTGGAGGGATGCGTATTATAAGCATTTGCAGCAGAACTATTATTATCACTATGGTCATCGTTTAATTGTTCAAAGGCATAAAAACAAGCAAGAGTCAAAACAAGAACTGATTTATGTTTGTGAAATTTCGGATCATCGAGAACTTGTAAAACCTTTGTTTGCTGGACTTTTTTGTTGGCTGGAGTTCCCGCAGACTTCGCATAGATCTTTGATTCAACTGATTATTCAAGATGAGAATCGTAGCTGGAACACGGATCTAGACAAGGAATATTTATATGATCGATTATATCTTGCTTATAGTTTCACAGGAGAATCAGTCATCAAGGTAGAGGGTTTTGTGCGCGTTATTGATGATCCAAGTGTGACGCGTTTAGTAACATGGCAGATTGGACCGGACAATCTTTCAAAAATGTATCCTTATTATCAAGGGGCAGGTTGGCAACTTTTAAATTATGTTTTGCGTAGAGAATTCCAAAGAGGTGCTCAGAAAATCATCTTTGATTTACCAGGGGCTGTAATTCCTTTACTCAATAAAGGGATTATCGTAGATAGAGAATATTCTTTTGAGCAACTGGTTGCTTTTAGATTAGCAATAACGAAGAAAACTTTTGTTAAGAAATCTTTTCTAGTGGTCTTACCGTTCTTGACTGGTGGATGGATGGTGTCGTCTGGGCAAGAAAAAACCGCAGCCATTGTGTTGAGTACAACTGCTGCGGTGATTTTGATAATTAAATTAATTTTTAGAGTTTGGCGATTTATTGGTGAAAGCAACCCAGAGACCCAAAAGGGCAACAACCAGCATCATACAATAAACACCAAAAAGAGTATCGTTGAAAGTCATAGAAGAACCCCTTTCTTTAAAATTAATATACCACCCAGAGACATTATTCCAAACAGAATAAGTCCAAAAACAAACAGAGAGGGGTCTACCTTGTCTGTTGCTAGGGGAGCTAAACAAAGTCCCCCCAAAGATAGTTTAGATAAATCCAGCAGCAAATTTGAAAAAGCTTTGACTTGGTGTTGGTTAAATCTTAGATCAATTCTTGATAACACAATAAACCTCCTGCGGATATTCTGGGGAAGAGTTAATGAAAGAAGCGGGGGAATTGCTTCGGTTGAGGTCATTAAATTATCATCATGGAAAAATTTTGTCAAGACGGCTTTTTTAGTGGTCTTACCGTTTTTGACCACCGCCTGTGAAGCGGCGGGGCAGGCTGGAGCTAGGAGTTCTGGTTCAAACAAGACACAAAACATTTTTGGTATGGAAATTTTTATTATACCTTACTTATTTCTTCTTGCTGCTTATAGCAAAATTTTTGAATCCACAGGAAGTCCTAAAAATCGTTTGGATAAAAAATCTAAATTTTCACAGACACATCCTTTGCTGACCGTTCCTATTGTAGGAGGTACAGAAAGAGAACGTAGAATTATCAGAGCCAATTTAAAATGCTTGGCCTATCGAATTCCTGAAGATCATGCACGGGTGTTAGAATCAATTCAACTGGTCAAACAACCCAAAATGTATGCAGCATTAGGTTTTGGGTATTACGGAAAAGCAGGAATAGGAAAAATCTGGAAGTATTTTGAGATTAATATTGATTTAAGCAGCGAACGAAAAACCCGGTGGGGATATGCTTTATCCCACGAAATAGGGCATATTGTCCACGGCCACTATCCTAAAGCCAAAGAGCTTTGGAAAGAAAATTATTATTTTTGGCATAGAGCTGCTTCAGCTTTGATGGCGATCGTTGCTGTAGGAGTTGCCCTAATGATTTTAATGAACAGTTTAGAATATTTAATTAGATTATTAACCATAAACAATGTTTATTCTCAATTTATTTCTTCTTTTGTGTTTAGTTTTTTATTTATATGGGGCTTAGGCGGCGGAGTATTTTATCCGATTATAAGGATGTGGGTTTTTAAAATAACAGGAATATCAATTACAAACTACGCTTCAAAGAATCAACTAGAAGATTTTGCTGAAACATATGCCTACCATGTTTTAGATCCTCAAGAGTTACAGCTTCGTTCTCAAAAAAGCAAAGAACTTACTCGTAAGTATGAAGCCATGAAAAAGATTTTTACGACAGCAGATATAGAAATACCTATTTCACCTGCACAAAATTCTTTAAGTTCTAAATTTCCAGCACTCATCGGTCTTTCCATTTTGCTATTTTTGACTATAGGTTGCACCGCAGGGCATTGGATTGTTCTTGTTGGGATATTCTCAATTCTTGCAGCAGCGGGATTGTTGCTCTGGCGTGCACGGCCGGGACCATTGGCAAAAATTTCTGTGGAAGAACTTAGCCGACGTAATTGTGTTTTTGATGTTTTAAGAAAATTAAAAATATCCCATCGTGATATCCTTCGTTTCGCCCGTCGAATTAATAGCAATCAAATTAGACAAGAAACCGATGACAGATTCTTAATTAAGATTTCAACACTTAGGTATCTTCCAAAGATATTAAACAAGGATGATTTATCACGGTTTGGTTTTATTAGAAACAATCCTTTTGGCTCTTGGCACGCGTTTTTGAGAGGGTTTATGTCTAATTCACCTTGGGGGATTGAAGAGTTGATTAGTGAATATCCAAATGGATGGGTGGGGGCGCAGGAATTTTTTGATGCAAATTATGAATCTCGATTAAAACGATGGGAGGAGGAGGGGAGATTTCAGAAAGCACCTAAGAAGGCTAAAAAAAATCTTCCAGCGGACGATAAAAAAGGAAGCAAAGGAGATTCCTCTAACTATTGGGAAAGTCACACCAACAGGGATGTTTATTTTCATGAGATCCAAGGGAGGCTTTCTTCCGGAGGGAATGTTTACAGTCCTCACAGGTTTTTAACAAGAAAGGTTGCGGAACAATTTGACTACGATTTATCAAATTTAAACTGTTTGGATTTAGGAACAGGCTCAGGCATTTTAGGATTAATTATGCTTTACCGAAGAGCAAAACATGTCACTTTTTCAGATGTTAAAGAAGAAGCATTAATTTGTGCGAGGGATAATGCTCTACATCGGGGATACGATACAGATAATCAATTAAGGATGAGCTTTGTTGAAGGGAGTTTGTTTAGAAATCTAAAAGAAAAGAAGTTTCACTTAGTTGTTTTTACACCTTCACCGATCGATGGTTGGGATAAAAGTCTAGAAAGCAATCAAAGGTATGTGTATAGAAATTATGTAAAAGATTTCTTTAATCAGGTAGGAGGGCATTTAGAGCCATCAGGAAGAATTATTTTCAGGCATACTGTCTTCCCGGAAGATACAGATTCTTTAGAAAGCTCGCAGAGCATCCTTGCGGCAATGAAGAAATTTGTTGAGAGCAATGGATATCTGATTTTTCAAAATGGCCCCCATCACAGGCAGATAGAATCTCGTCAAGGGCGTCGTTCAGGGGCAGAGTCTGCTTTGTTAGTAAATGAAGAAACCTATATTTATGAAATTATTGCAGTAAAAGATATTGGGAAGAATTGCCTGTTAGATAGACTGAAAAGTCTTCAACTCTGGCACTTGGTTAAAGCTCTTGAAGTTGCGATGTCTAACCCAGTCAATGAAAAGCAGATATCAATCCATTTTGGGCCTTTAGGTCAAACAAACTGTGAATTATCCAAGAGATTAATCGTAGAGACCTTATCACGTTTTCATCTTTACTCTATTTTTTGGAAAAGATTCCCGCTTGTCAGAAATTCCGATGGAAGTATCCATGCTTTAAGCGAAGAAGAGATGATGACAGATACCCGTCCGAGATTTTATTTAACAGATTCAACTGTTGCGGATCATGATCGGATAGGATCATTAGAGAATAAATATGTTTCAAAGAAGGAAAAAGGGAGCAGTGATTTTGTAACAGGCAAAGAACGTTACGTATGGGCCAAGAGAGTGTTGCTTTGGTACAATCGTCAGGAAAAGAATTGTTTAGATCCTCTTCAGGTTGGTGAAACAGGGGAAATAACAATTCGTTCAGGATATCAGAAGGTTATTACTAGTGGAGATTTGAAAGCGGGATTTGCTTTTTATAAGCTAGGAATTGATGGAGGATATCAAAAGATCAGTTGGGTTGTTGAGGATGATCCTAACCATAATCATATTTTAAGATTTAATTCTGACCCTATTGTTAGATACGGCTATGTGGAGGGAAAGTTAAAAGCTGTACCTATTTCATGTTCTATGGCTGAGTGGGATGCTTTTGATATTGGCCAAGGAGGGACACTTAAAGAATATGGCCGCTCGTTTGAAACAGCGGTTATGGACTGGGGTGCTATAGGATTCGCAGTTGGCGGTAAGCGTGTGCAGCTACGACTTCCTTCAAGCCATATGGGGGAATGGAAGGAAAAGAAAGTGACGGTAACAACTGTCAAAGATACCCAAGAAATGGCACGGGGGTTAATTTTTCAACTTAAAGATAGCAAGCTAGATCCTGTGAGGTATGTTTTAAATCCTCAAGAAAATCGTCTTGAGATTCATCGTATTTTTCGTCCTCAGTTGAAGGTAGAGAAAAACTCTATTTTAGAAACACTAGATAAAATTACGCATCCTAAATTAATTGTCCATCAACCTGTTAAGAGTATCAAAAGATCTCTCAAAGTAAAGACTACGCTTGTTTCTAGAAATATGAAGAAATCTCCTAAGGTAATCAAGAAGAAAGGGCCCCCTCTTATCAAAAAAAAGGTTGTTGCAGAAGAGATCAAGTTGTCAGCTTTAGAAGAAATTGTTAGCTTCTATATTAAAAAATGGAGGGAACGATTATCTAATTTGGGAGAAGAGATTCTTGCGCAAGAAGCATGGAATGCTCTTGAAAGAGCTCGTATTTTTTCTATAGAAACAAGAAAACAGAAATTTCGTGTCATTGTTCTTCTAAGCAATCTTTTTGAAAGAATAGCCAGAGGTGATGACATTGAAGAAGTGGATGATGATTAGGAAAACAAAGAAATATATTGAAAGGAGGTTTCTATGCAAGACAACCGTCGAGCACTTAATCGATGGAGTATCAAAAGACCAGCGAAGGTAAGGATTGAGGATCATTTGAATTTTGAAGATTGCTATATTGATGATCTGAACTTCAAAGGCCTTCGTATGTCTTTGTCTGAGCGATTACCCTTGGATAGTTCAGTTAGAATGACTTTGTCATTCACGGATAGCTTGGACTTTGAAGTGGAGGCTGCAATCCCGTGGACTAGGGAATCTGAAGGTCGTTATATCTATGGTTTGTTGTTTACTAGAATAAAGGACGTAGACAAAGAGAGAATCTATAAATATATTTACAGCAATTGTTTTGAGCAGTTAAAAAATCAGTGGTGGCAATAGAAATGTCTAAGTGCGCATGAATTGTCGATCGAGAAAGTTTTCTTTAATTTCAATGACCGTTGGTCTGCCATGCGGGCAGGTAAAGGGGTCGTGACATAAAAGCAGTTGCTTGCGCTGATAATCTGCTTGAGAAGCATCAAGCTTGTCTCCGGTTACAATCGATACCTTACAGGCACGAGAAGCAATTATGGAGCGGTCACAGCGGGCAATATCATCACCGGCTAATAAAGTTCGTAAAGCTTTTTCAATATTTTTTAATAGAACTGGCTGAGTCTGAATGGCAATAGTATCTTCATCAAAAGCAGTTGTTTCAATACCCACTCCTTGAAGTTTTTCAACAGATTCTTCCCAAGCAATTTTTTCCGCAGGAGATAGTTTTAATAGGATAGGAGTCAATAAAGGCTGGATTTCAATTTTTCCTTCCTTAATTTGATTATCAAATTTCTCAAACATAATGCGTTCTTGAGCGGCGTGCTGATCTACTAAGAGCAGGGATTGGTCTGCTTCGAACAGTAGATATTTATTAATAAAACTTCCCACGAAGCGGGCTCGAGAGAATTTATTTTGTAAGGTATCGTTGTTGTTAAAAAGATTCTCTTGAGGAGGTTGCCAGTGACTGGTATCAAAGCTGCGTGCAGAAGGTTTAGAAAAAGTAGAAGGATTAAACGATGCCTGTTGTTCTGCAGGGTTGAATAGAAATTCTTTTACTGATGATCCTCCTGGAATATCGTAGGAACCACCCGTTGTAGGGATGGCTTCGCTAATGCTTTTGGCTTGTCCCTGCTGCATGAGAGTATATTCCACCATATGGCGAACAAAGGAAACTAAACGTGCCTCTTGACGAATACGCACTTCACGTTTGGTAGGATGAATATTGACATCCACTTCAGATGGGGCAATTTGAATATCAAGAATAAAAGATGGATAAACCCCAGGGGATAGGATTAGACGGTATATATCATTGATATTAAAGCTTAAGTTTTTGCTTTCGACTGGACGATTATTTACAAAGATAAATTGAAGATCTCGTCTTGGACGTTGCACATTGATATCACTTAAGATCATGCGTACTTGGGCGCCAAGATCAGTAAATTCTTGGGTGGCTTCGATCAAATTTCTGCTTTCTAAATTTAAGGCATTAGCCATGCGGTCAATAGCTGAAAGAGAAGGACGAAGATCTACCATTGATCGTCCGGCATGGGTTAGGATAAAACGTTTTTGTGGATAAAGAAGTGTATAAGGTAAAAAAATGTTGAGAATCTGCTGCATTTCAGCGGTTGAGCTTTTAAGAAATTTGCGACGGGCAGGGGTATTAAAAAATAACTGGGTGATTTTTATTTCCGTTCCTGATCCAGAAAAGGCAGCTGGTTTAAGTTCAAGACGTTTTCCCCCTTGCAGGTGAATTTCCCAGGCATCGGTATTCTTTGTTTGAGTGCGTAAAATAATATCAGAGACGGCAGCGGTGGAATAAAGAGCCTCGCCGCGAAAACCCATGGAGACAAGTTTTTCTAAATCTTCGATGTTCTGGATTTTGCTGGTGGCATGACGCTCGAAAAGTTTTTCTAAATTCTCTTTTGAAATGCCATGACCATTATCCTTGATGTGAATAAGTTCCTTGCCGGCGTCTTTTAAATGCACTTCAATAGAATCAGCAGAGGCATCGATAGAATTTTCAACAAGCTCTTTAACTACAGAAGCAGGGCGTTCCACTACTTCACCAGCAGCGATTTTTGCAATTACATCAGGGGATAGAATGTTGACTTTAGGCATAGGTTAAGACAGCTTCTTCTTTATTTCATCTAACTTCTTCAAGGCTTCGAGTGGTGTGATGTTATTAATATTTATCGCTTCTAAGATTGAACGTAATTCTTCAACGACGGGATCAGATTTTGGAGCAAACAAATCAATTTGCTTTTCGTGATGCTTGGTTGGCGTTGTTGAACCTAGTTCCAACTCACTTAAGATGGTTTTAGAGCGATTGATGACACTTTCTGGAATGCCGGCAAGTTTAGCCACATAAATTCCGTAGGAATCATCACAGCCACCAGGCACAATCTTATGCATAAAAATAATCTGGTCTTCCCATTCTTTAACAGCTACGTTGTAGTTTTTAACGCCAGAAAATCGTTCAGCCAGAGCGACTAGTTCATGGAAATGAGTAGCAAAAAGTGTGCGCACTTTTTGTTTCTGCAAGTGTTCAGCCAGAGCCCACGCTAGAGAGAGACCATCGGAGGTGGATGTCCCTCGGCCTATTTCATCTAAGATTACAAGAGAACGAGGGGTTAAATTATTTAAGATGTCTGCAGCCTCTGTCATTTCTACCATAAAGGTGCTTTGATTTTTAGAAATATCATCATGAGCGCCGATGCGGGTGAAGATTTTATCGACTAGACCAATCGTTGCCGCACTAGCTGGAATAGGGGCGCCCATCTGCGCCATTAAGACCAAAATAGCTGTTTGGCGTATGAATGTACTTTTTCCTGCCATATTTGGACCTGTGAGGATAATCAAGTGGCAATTGATGTCATCAAGAAAGGTGTCATTGGCGATAAAATTCTCAGATACTGTTTTTTCTACGACCGGATGACGGCCATCCTTGATATCTATGTTCATTTTATCGTTGATGGTTGGAAAAATGTAGTTAGCTTTTTGGCTTAAAGCACTCAAAGACAAAAGGCAGTCTAAGAGAGCCACTTGAGAGGCATAGGTATGGATGCTGCTGACATTTTCTAAGATTTCTTTTTCTACTTTTAATAAAATCTCTTTTTCAAGGGTAAGGATTTTATCTTGGGCAGTTAAGAATTTTTCTTCATAGTCTTTGAGTTCAGGGGTGATGTATCGCTCGCCGTTAGCCAAGGTTTGTTTACGGATATAGTGTGTAGGAGCTGATTTTTGATGCGTTTTTGTAATTTCAATGTAATAACCAAAGACATTATTAAAACCAACCTTAAGTGAATTAATTCCTGAACGTTTAATTTCTTCTGCCTGATAATTAGCCAGCCAGGCGCGATTATTGTCTTGAAGCCCACGCAGTTCGTCGAGTTGCTTATCAATGCCTTCTTGAATTATTTTGCCTTCCGGTTTTGATAAAGGAACGTCAGGGTTGATGGTCTTTGTTAAGAGTTCCCGAAGATCTGGAAGATCATTAAGTTCTAAAAGAGGATGAGTTAAGAAGTTAATCGTCTCTGCAATCAGCGGCGCGCGCAGGAGTCCGTTGCGTAAACTCAAAATATCTTTAATACTGCAGCAGCCGCAGCTGATTCTTGATAATGCTTTCTCTAAATCAGGCATATTCTGCAGACACTCGCTTAATTGTTTAGCTGCTGGCGTATTTTTAGCAAGCGTTTGGATGGCCTCTTGACGTTCGTTAATAGCAGTTATATTTTTGAGTGGGTGAAACATCCAAAATCGAAAGAGTCGGTGTCCCATCGATGTTTGAGTGAGATTTAAAGTCTTAAAAACTTCTTCTAATTCAAGACCATAGTGAGCTGCTGGAGAAATAAAAACATAATCATCAGCTGTATAAAGTGCCATACGGTTTAGATGTTTGAGAGGCGTTTTGTTAGCTTTGTGTAAATACTCTAATAAGGCTCCTGATGAAGCCACAGCCAATTGTTTACCATCAAGTCCGAAACCATTGAGATTTAAAACACCAAAATGAGTACACAGATTTTTAAGGGCTGCATCAAAATGAAAATGCCAATCATCTAATGGGCTAAGGGATATATTTTTTGTTTTTAACAGAGGATGGTTAAACAGATGACGGATTTCATTTTCTTGAGAAAGAGGATAAACGCATTCATAAAAAGATAGCTTGGAAATTGTTTCAACAGCACCTCTAGAGGAAGGCCACTCATTAGCCCAAATGATTCCACCTGCAGTATTGCAGAACGAAAAGCCAATTCTTGTTTTGCCTGTCTCACCGGTAGGTGGGCTGATGTAGAGAGAAAGCAGGCTGCGCTCCGGAGTGTCTTCATCCAAATAGGTTCCCGCAGAAATAACACGAATCACATCGCGCTTAACGATTCCTTTGGCTACAGCTGGGTTTTCTACTTGTTCACAAATAGCCACCTTAAGGCCGGATTTAATAAGTTTGGAAATGTAGCTTTCTGAGGCGTGATAGGGAATTCCGCACATAGGAATTTTCCCAGTTGAATCCTGACCCCGGGAGGTTAGAACTAAGTCTAAAATAGAAGAGGCCTGTTTGGCATCATCAAAGAACATTTCATAAAAATCACCTAGACGAAAAAAAACGATAGCATCCTTGTGGCGGGATTTGATTTCGTGATACTGCTTGAGCATTGGGGTAGAGGAGTGTTCCATAAGGTAAGTTTACTTTATATCATAAAACAGGTATTTTGTTAATAATAATAGTCAAGAGTCAAAGAGCTGAATTAAATTTTCAGGGTTAAATAGTTTATATTATTCGACGCTGATCATAACCTTCCTGCTGGCAGGCAGACTTGACATAGAGCCATAGAGGATGGTATACTTCAGGATGTTTATATTTAGCCCCTATTTATTACGTAAGATTGTAATAAAGGAAATATTGTAACTCATTAGAAATAAAGGAGTTTTGATTATGTGTAAACATTATTTGTTATTTTTTGTCTTATTTCTATCTTTTTCAGGTTCAACTTACGCTTTAGAACCTGTTAGTATGCGTACCTTGGCGATAGAACAAATGTATATTTATGGGGAAGCTATTTTTGATAGAGGGAATTATCCGGAAGCTGCAAAAGTTTTTTCAAGAATATTGGCGATCATGCCTGATTATAAAGAAACTATAGGGTATGCAGAGGCTCTCAATAAGAAAGGGCAGCATGTGGTTATTCCTATAAGACCTGTCGTTGTAGAATCTCTTCCTAGTGCCGTTGCCTTAAAGACAGATCTCTCTGATCCAAATGGCGATTTAAAATTAGATATTCAAGCAACGGATGAGAGAATTGAGAAATTAAAGAAGGATATCTCTAATTTAAATCAACAAATAGCCACTGGGCAAGAATAAGGATACTTTGGACATGAGAAAAACATTTCACCTTTTACTCTCTTCACTAATAGCATCTAGCATGACTCCATTCAAAGTTTTTGCTATTGAGACCCCCACATTGAATCCAGTGTTTGTTCAGGGCTCATATTTAAATAAAGATGTTCCTCAGTTAAAAGAGGAGCTTTTAAAACAAGAGCGTTTGAGCCGAAATGAAGAAGATATGACAAGGGCGCTGGCGCAACAAAATGCTATTCTCGTTGGCAAGATGCAGGAATTACAAAAAACCATTTTAATGAAGAGCAAGGAACCAAAGGTTCTTGATTTGGTGGATAGCATTAATTCTTTAGAAGATCTAAGAATTGTCATGGAAACTTATAGCCGTCAGCTGGATGAACGTAATCGTCAAATGATGATGCGTAATGAGCAGACCATTGATCAACGAGCCCGTATTTCGAAACTGGAAGCTTTATATAAGGAAACGTTAAGTGTTAACAGTAATGTGGAAGCTTTAAAAAAGGAGTTCTCTCCTATAGATGATAAGAAACAAGAAAAACTAGAATCTCAATTTAAATCACAGAAAGATTTTTTACAATTTAAAGCTAAGACCTTGGACCAAAAATATAAGCAATTGGTGAGTTTTAAACAGCAATTGCTACGCACGCAAGAGGAATTACAAAGCGCTAATCATCGTTTAGAGGATTTAGCAGGAAAAAATAAATATAAAACAGAAGATCAGTTGAATCTAAAAACAGATCAATTAAAGAAGGATGCCGGTTTATCAAGAGAGTATGAAGAATCCTTAAAAGACAAAGATAGTCGTTTGATGCAATTACAAGAACAGATTCTTAATAAAGATCAGGAAATATCCCAATTAAAAATGGAATTGATAGCTTCTAAGAAACTCTTAATCCAGTCGCAGGAATCTTTAGCAGAGAAAGAAAAGATTATCGTTGATCAGAAGAAATCAATGGATAATCTTCATCAAGATCTAGTGGGGATGCAGCGGGATATGGCGGATTTAAAATTTAAGTTTACTCATTATGACGAGGGTTTTGAGCTTATTCAGACTAGAATTATTGATTTAAAAAAGAAATTAGTCGATGTCCAAGCGCGTGCAGCTCAAAAAGATGAACTGATCAGTCAATTAAAAGAGCAAAATAAAATTTCTCAAAAGACGATTATCGAGTTAAGAGAGCAATTAAAAACTTTATCGAATCAAGTGAATTCACTCAAAAATGATATGGCTGATTTCTTAACAATGAAAGATCGTCTTAGGCTTTATGATGTGGTGGATTCAGGGCATCATATGCTTGAAAAATTATCCGTGGAAAAGGCTAGTTTGTTGACACAGCTTTTACAAAGCAATCAAGAAAGAAAAGAGTATTATCGAGATCAATTAAAGAAGACCATTGTTTATTGGCAGGAACTGAATCAAGGTAGTGAAACTCAACTGGAAGCTTTAAAGAAAGAAGCGTCTGATAAAGAAGTTGGTCTTAAGGACTTACAAAAACAATTAGAAAATGCTCAGAAGAATTCAGCTCAGCTAGAGAGCATGTTGGATGTTTATCAAAAGAAGGCGGAAGATAAAGAGGGGGTTGTTAAGAAAAAGGCTAAAGATATCGATCAATTGCAGGATGAATTACAGAAAACTGCAGGAGAATTAAGTCAGCGAGAGAAAGATTTTAAAAAAGTTAAAGATTATTTCTTTGAAATGGAGAAGAATTCAGCAAATAAATCTAAGGAGTTAAGAGATAAGTTGCAGCAAATAGCTTTGCTTAATGAATTAGTGGGTAAAAAAAGCGGAGATCTTTCTAAACTTCAAGCCATGCTGGCGATTATTTCAATGAAACTTAAAACATCTGAGAGCTCTTTGGAAATTCAAAAGAGTAAGGAACAATCGTTACTTGATAAACAAAAACAAGAATTAGCTTCTCTCAATGAAAGACTTGCTGTGGCAGAGAGTAAAGTAATGTCCTCAATTGATCCTATTGAGTTAGTTAAATCAAAGCAGTTTATTAGGGCGGCCAATGATGAGATTGTAGTTCTTAAAGCTAATATGAAAGATAACGATGTGCAAGGGGAACAGCTAAAGAAGAATGCGACAGAGATTAATGGTTACCAGAAGAAATTGGAGACAGCTCAATCTAAGATTAAAAGTATGATGGAATCAGTTTATTTCAAAGATAAAGAAATAGGTCGTCTTAAAGTTCAATTATCTAAGAGAGACAATACTATTAAACCGATTGTTCAAAAGTTTGAAGTTGCTCAAGAGAGCAAGCAAGTCTCAGTTTCCAGTGAGGATCTTTCTAAGGCTACGGTTAATTTAGAAGATGCTAATAATCAGATTAAAGTACTCAAAGAAGAGTTGAAGAAGAAAGAATATCAAATTGATCACCTACCTAAAGAACAAGTAGTTGAAGGGGATTTAAAGATACAGTTAATCAATGCTCGTAAAGAAATTGCTGAGGTGAGAGCTGCTTCTCATGATAAAAGCGATCAATCTATCCAATTAAGTGAGCAGGTGAAGGCTCTTAATGCCAGAATTAAAAGTTTGGAAGAGAAGATTAAGAGTTTAAAAGGAAATCCTAACGACTCATAAAATAAAACCTATTATTTAATCCTATCCAACGCCCTATAGGACACCGCTTCTGCGATATGGGGCGTTTCTATTTCTTTACTTCTTGCCAAATCTGCAATTGTTCGAGCCACCTTAAGGATTTTATCGTGCGCTCGTGCGGAAAGTCCTAAAGTTTCAATTGCTTTTTTAAGAAGATTTTTAGATTCCTCATCTAAATTGCAGAATTCCTTGATATGGGTGCTTGTTATTTGAGCATTGATGCCAATCGAAGATCCTTTAAAACGTTCTCGCTGAATTTCTCTGGAGGCAACTGTCCTTTGCTTGATATCCAAGGAGCTTTCTACGAGAGGGTTTCCTAATATTTCATGAGTTTTAAGAGCAGGAACCTGCAAGTGGATATCAATACGGTCAAGTAAGGGCCCGGAGATTTTGGATAAATATCTTTGGATCTGAACAGGAGAACATTGACAGTTTCTTTGCTGGCTCATCAACCATCCGCAGGGGCAAGGATTGGTTGCACAAACCAACATAAATCCAGCAGGAAAACATAACGAACGATTCGCCCGTGAGATGGTAACGTATAGATCCTCCATGGGCTGACGGAGGACTTCTAAGACGTGGGAAGAAAATTCTCCTAGTTCATCTAGAAATAATATTCCATTATGAGCGAGACTCACTTCTCCTGGTTTTGGATTTGATCCTCCTCCGATTAAAGCAATATCGGAAGATGTGTGATGGGGAGAGCGAAAGGGACGCGTCGTGATAATGCCGTTTAGGTTTTTGATTAGTCCTATGATGGAATGAATCTTGGTTGTTTCTAGTGCTTCCTGAAGAGTCATATCTGGTAAAATGGTGGG
>JAYTXU010000031.1:0-13342 GCA_043742785.1 Candidatus Omnitrophota bacterium | reverse complement strand
ACCTGTTCCTGTACCAGTACCTGTTCCTGTACCAGTACCTGTTCCTGTACCAGTACCTGTTCCTGTACCAGTACCTGTTCCAGTACCCGATATATCATTACAAAATTCCCATGTGATTGGATTGGCCTCTCCCTGCAAATACGCTACACATGCATTACTATTACTAGAAACAGAATTACAACAAAGCGACGACCCTGAACTAGTTGTAAGATTGATACCTAAATTTTGATTTATTGCTGCTGAATCATTAGAAGAAGTTGTGCAAGAAGAGGAGGAAGAATAATATTGACCTGCATGTCTTTCCATGTAGGCTTGCTGGGCTGCGGAAATAGCCCTTAAATCATTGCAAGCCTCCTTCATTTTAGCCGCTTTAATCGAAGACGTTAAATTTGGAAGAGCTACAACCGCTAAAACTCCTATGATACCAAGGGTGACTAAAACTTCAATTAAGGTGAAAGCGTTTTTACGCTTTAGTAAAGAAGACAGGATTAAGTTGAGCTTTTTTAATCTCATCGATTAAAGTATATACTAAATAACAGTGACGGACACTTTTATTGATTATTTAAATTGAGATAATATTATTTTATCCATATTTATTTTGTGCTTTTATTAAAAGAAATAGTTAAGAGGTAAGATGATTTAAGAAAATTTAAAAACTTTTATGGGTAGGTTCTCGTATTGAAGGTTCTTTTATTATTTTATACCTAGGGCCCAATCATAAATTTTGCCTTGACAAGAGTTTCCTTTATAACTAATTAAAGGATTGCCTTGTTTAGCAGAACACTGGCTATACTTCTGATCACAATCGCTCACCATTTGACAACAATGAGCATTATTGCCTAGTCCATTGCAATAATTTAAACAGGCTTGAGAATTTCCATATGGAACTGTTAGAAGAGGATTCCCGTTTATAGATATATATGAACCATTGGTACACTCAGAAAATGATATTGCACCAGGTGGAATGCTTACTGCTCCCGTACCAGTTCCCGTACCAGTACCTGTACTGGTTCCAGTACCAGTTCCTGTACCTGTACCTGTTCCAGTTCCTGTACCTGTTCCTGTACCTGTTCCAGTTCCTGTACCTGCTCCTGTACCTGTACCTGTTCCAGTACCTGTTCCAGAACCAGTTCCTGTACCTGTTCCAGTACCAGTTCCTGTACCTGTTCCAGAACCAGTTCCCGTACCTGTTCCAGTTCCCGTACCTGTTCCAGTACCTGTCCCAGTTCCTGTACCTGTTCCAGTTCCCGTACCCGTTCCTGTACCTGTTCCTGTCCCAGTACCTGTCCCAGTTCCTGTACCTGTTCCAGTTCCCGTACCCGTTCCTGTACCTGTTCCTGTCCCAGTTCCTGTGCAGTTGACTGCTGATCCATTTATACAGGGGTTATAATTCGAACCCTGGCAATCAACTGCTTTAAAAGAATTAATCGGATTATCTAAACAAACAATTGCTTGAATATTGTATTTATTAGTTCTTATTTCGCAATAATTGACCAATCCAATAGAACATCGATAAGAGTTTGAATTTATCGACACTAAACTTAAATTTAAATTACTATTAATACTGTTTAAATTATCGCATGAGGGTGTTCCACAGAATTGATTATTATTTAAATAGTAAGTTTTTTGTGCCTCATAAATAGCTATTAAATTACTTACAGAATCTTTTGCAGAAGCTCCTGACATTATTTTATTTACATTAGGAACGGCGATAATACATAAAGTGGCAAAAATAGCAGCAACAACTATAATTTCTATTAAAGTAAAAGCCCTCTTACGTTTTAGAAAAAAGGAAAGGATACGGGCGGGTTTCTTTAATTTCATCACTTAAAGTGTATAAGATAGTAGTTAAGATTAATATTTTTATTTCTTATTCTTATTATAGAAGCGTCTGTTACCTTTTAAGGTTTTAAATGATTATCGTTCAAGTATTATTGCCGCCCCTTGTCCTCCTCCTACACAAAGGGAGATCAAACCTAGGTTTAAATTTTCGCGGTTGAGGTGTTTGAGCATAGTGAGAATCAAGCGTGCTCCCGTTGTACCCACAGGGTGTCCTAAAGCAATGGCCCCACCATGGACATTAAGTTTGGCAGGGTCGATTGTTCCTGTATAACCTTCATAGCTATATTCTTTAGAAAATCTGTCAGAATCTAAAGCTTTAACGCAGGCGATCACTTGAGCGGCAAAGGCTTCGTTAATTTCAATGGCTTGCATATCAGAGAGTTTAAGCCCTGCTTTTTTTAAGGCTTTAGGAATAGCATGCGCAGGTCCAATACCCATTCGATGAGGTTCAACGCCTGCAAAAGCATGAGAACGGATAAAGCCTAACGGTTTTAGTTCTAATTCTTTAGCACGACTTTCTGACATTACAAGAAGTGCTGCGGCTCCATCGGTAATTTGACTAGAGTTGCCAGCAGTTACGGTTCCTGTGCTTTTTTCAAAAAATGGTTTTAGTTTTGCTAACGCTTCAAAAGTCTGACCTTCGCGAGGACCATTATCATCAATGACAGCATCTCTATATTTAGGGGCTGGAATAACAGGAACAATTTCTTCTCGTAAGAAAACTTTAGAAGCAAGAGTTTTAAAATGACTTTCTAGAGAAAATTTATCTTGTTCATTTCGGGTGATGCCAAATTCTTTTACAAGAACTTCAGCGGTTTGTCCCATGTTTAATCCGCAAACGGGATCAAAAAGACCTAATTGCAAACCAATACGTGGATTAAAATGATGAGGACGAAATTTGAGCATGGTCGTTAAACGTGCTGGAAGAGTTTTGGCATGGCTTAATTCTATAAATATTTCTTGGGATTCCTTGGTAAAGTAAAAAGGAATATTGCTCATTGATTCTGTTCCACCAGCTAAAATGCAGCGTCCCTCTCCTGCTTGAATTTTAATGGCTGCTGAAACAACAGCTTCAATGCCGGAAGCGCAATTACGATGAACGGTATAGGCTGGAGTCGTTTTAGGAATTCCTGCTAAAAGAGCAATCACGCGTGCGATATTGGCCGCGTCAGCTGGTTGACCTACGCATCCAAAGATAACCTCATCAATATTTTTAACATCAAAATTTGTTCGTTCGATTAACTCTCGAGTTGCAATACGACCTAATTCTTGCGCGCTTAAATCATTAAAATTAGTTCCCATTTTACAAAAAGGTGTTCTAATGCCATCAATAATTGCAATACGTTCCATAATTTCCCCTTAGTTTCTTGGTCTTGTATCCAAAATTCTTTTTTCTTTATTAGCGGTTTCAAGTTCTAATCGTTTAATTATTTCATTAAGTGAAACAAATTTGATTTCATTAGGTGCAAGTTCTGTGGCAGCTATTAATTTATCTTTGAGTATTTGAGAGAAAGAAGACTCATCTATTTGTCCTTTTGGTGTGATGTAAAGAATAATTTCATCACTATCGTAAGGGTCATTGTTATGTTTACGGATTTCAATTTGCCACTCATCAATATTTTCTATATTGTTAAGTAAATCAGCAAAATGATTTAAATTAACAAGCATGCCTTTAATTTTAGAAAGATTTAAATCTTTTGTATCGGAAAGTCTAGAAATATCGCTGGATAAAAGAAGAGTCATGCGACCACAATAAGGGCAAGCTTTATATGTGATTCCTCCTTCAACAAAATCTCCCGTGCGATAACGAAGAACAACAGAAGCTCTGGAATCTAAGGAGGTGTAAATAAGTTCTCCGCCTTCTCCTTCTTTTTTAAGTTTTCCAGTTTCTGGATCAACAACTTCAAAAATTTCTTTATCTGGATACAAATGGTACCCGCTGGATATATGATTTTCTGTCGGGCATTCAGCCCAGGCGGTACGAGATTCTGTAAAACCATAGGTGCCGAATATAAATACATTTTTAGCACCACATTCTTTTAACATTTCAGCTAACTTTTGTTTATAGCCAACTGTGACTTTGGCTGCACCTAAGACAATTTTTCTTATGAAAGATAAATCTTGTTTTTTCTCTTGAGCAAATCGAACTAAATGATAAATATAGCTGGGCACTCCTAGAACAATGGACGGTTTGGTGCGAATCAAAGCTGCAAAGTTACCTTCAGTACCCATAACCTTGCCTCCTCCTGTGCTGAGTGCAAAAATATTGGCTTCAAGGGCGCCAAAGAAAGTTTGCCAGAAGGCTAAGTGTGGAGCAAATGGGAAAATATTGAGAATGCGTTCATCTGATTTAATGTTAAAAAGACTTATCATGCGGCTGCCGGAGATTTTAAGATTATCAATATCATATTGGCTATAAAGAAATGGAACAGGCGAATTCGTTGTTCCTGTTGTAAATGTCATAAATATAGGACGATACTCTTTGCCCAAAGAATCTAAAACAAATTCTTTTCCTTTAAATGTAGATTGAAGGGCTAGTTTTAGGAGTTTGTTTTTAGGCCAATATTGACGAATTCTTTCTTGATCTGGTTGAAGTATAAAATCTTTAAATTTTTGAGGATTTTCTTTATTGACTAAATCAAGCTTGCTTGTAAAAGGAATGTTTTTTAAATCAGTAACAGTTTTGATGAGTTTTGGATTAATTTTATTGTCATCAAATAATTTACGGTAATGTGGGCTGAACGGATAAACGTGAGTATTAATAAATTCTTGAAGTTTATGATTTTGTAATTCTTTGATTTGTTCGAAGGATAATGATGTAAGGTTTTTCCAAGGATTCATAATTGACAGTAGTTTAATATAGAGTTAACTCACTCGCTAGAGAAATTAAAAAAATAACTCCCACTGCTCTGTTTTCTTGTCTGTCGAATAGAAGAAGACAGAAAGTCGTGGGAGTTATTTTGATATTCTAGAATGATTAATACGCAGCAGGAGCGGTTGAGTTAGCTGCAGAAGTTTCTGTATTAATCATAGGGGCTTCAGCGTTTACAACTTCATTCATTTCTTCCTTCATTCCTTCATTCATTTCTTCATTCATCATTTCATTCATCTCTGTATTAGCCATTTCATTTTTTTCCATAGAATCTGCTTTCATACCTTCTTGAGCAAAAACGACAGTAGCTGCTACAAAACCAACGATTGCTGTTAAGATGATTGCTAATTTGTTTTTCATTTCATTTTCTCCTTGATGTTGTTTAATAATTTTTTATATTTACAATTAATACATAATCCTTGAGCAGATGTTACTAAAAATAAAGTTCCTAGGGCTACAGCTATCCATTTCCCCCAGCTGAAAAAATATGACCCAATTAAAAGAGCCCCAAACAAAAACCGTCCAAAACGTTCATAATTAGGCATAGGGCTAGACTTTTGTACAGAGTTTTTTAGATTTCTCTTCAATAGAAACAGTTAACTCTTCAAAAGATTTTTCAAATGCTGAAAGACCATCTTCTAAAAGTTTATTGCAAACAATCCCCACATCAATGCCCTTTTCACGTAAGGTTGTTACAATATTCTGAGCATTGGCAATATTTCCAGGCAAGGCTGATTGTGCTGTTCCATGATTTAAAACTGCTTGTAATGTCTTATCGGGCAAAGTATTCACGGTATCTTTAGCAATTAATTCAGTAACGTATTTAATATCGCTGTACAGAGGATCTTTAGTTCCAGTAGAAGCCCAGAGAACTCTTTGGATATTCGCACCCTTAATATGGAGTGTTCTAAATTCATCTGATGAGAAAATCTGTTGAAACTTATGATAGATAATTTGGCAATTTGCGATAGCTGCTTGTCCTCTAAGAGAGCTTAAATTTCTTTCATCAAGCCATTTATCGATGGTTGTATCAATGCGGCTAACAAAAATACTAGCGACAGATCGAACTTTACTTAAGTCTCCACCTTTTTCTTGTAAACGTTTTAATCCTTTTAAATAGCTCCAAGTTACTTGAGCATATTGTTCAGCAGAAAAAATTAAGGTTACATTGACGTTAACACCCTGGGCAATTAAACCTTCCACTACACTCATGCCGTTTTTAGTGGCGGGAACTTTAATCATCACATTAGGACGATTTAATTCTTTCCACAATCGTAGACCTTCATTTAATTGAGTTTCAAATTCATTGCCTAACTTAGGATTAATTTCTAAACTTACATAACCATCAAGACCATTGGTTTTTTCGAATACTCCCTTAAATAAATCTGCAGCATCGGATACATCTTTAATGGTTAATTCATCGTAGATTTCAAAAGTAGTACGTCCCCCTTCACTGAGGGATTGGATTTTTTGATCGTAATCATTGCTAGATGAAATTGCTTGTTTAAAGATGGTAGGATTGGATGTTTGTCCACGTAAGCCTTGATCAATAAGATCTTTCAATTGACCATTAATAATAATGGAACGGCTGATATTATCGATCCAAAGACTTTGTCCTAAAGTAGTTAATTCATTTAAAATGTTTTTAGACATTTTTTCTCCTAATCGCTTTTTTAACGGCTTCAACGATATGAATATCTTTTAAACCAAAATACTCCATTAATTGGTTAGGGGTTCCACTTTCACCAAAAGAATCTTTAACAGCAATCATTTCTATCGGGCATGGAGAATGTTGGGATACAACTTCAGCCACTGCACTTCCTAATCCTCCATGAATTTGATGTTCTTCGGCAGTCACAATAGCTCCTGTTTCCTTCACAGAGTCAATGATGGCTTGAATATCAATAGGCTTTATAGTATGCATGTTCACTACTTTTACATCGATTCCTTCGGTTTTTAATTTCTCAGCAGCGGATATAGCTTCTGTAACCATAACACCACAGGCAATAATGGTAGCATCTTTGCCTTTTCGTACAATATTAGCTTTTCCGATTGTAAAGGGTGAATCATCTTTGGTAATCACAGGTAAAGGTGCTCTTGAAGTTCTCATATAGAAAGGACCGTATTGCTCCACAATAGCTTTTGTAGCTTTTCTAGCTTCCAGATAATCGCATGGACAAATAACCTTCATATTGGGCAAAACACGCATAATAGCAAAATCTTCCAAACATTGTGCGGAGGCTCCATCTTCCCCAACAGTTACTCCACCATGAGAACAGACTACTTTTACGTTTGTATTGTTATAGCAAACATCTAAACGAATCATATCGTAGGCGCGATTGGTCATAAAGACAGCAAAGCTTGTGGCAAAAGCCACATAACCTTGGGTGCTTAAACCAGCTGCGGTTCCAACTACATCTTGTTCTGTGATACCTAAATTAAAAAAACGATCAGGAAATTCTTTCTTGAAATATTCTGCACGAGTGGCGTCTTCTAAGTCTCCAGAAACAACGACAATATTAGGATTTGTTTTTCCTAAGATTGTTATTTCTTCACCGAATCCGTCACGCGTGGGAGTTGGTTTGTAGTCCATTATTTTAATTCCGCTAAAGCAGCAGTTAATTGTTCTTGATTAGGAGCTTTTCCATGCCAGGCGCACTTACCTTCCATGAAAGAAATGCCTTTGCCTTTAATCGTGCGAGCAATAATAACAGTAGGCTTACCTTTGGTATTCTTAAATTCATCGAAAGCTGCACCTAATTTTTTAAGATCGTGTCCATCAATTTCTATGACGTGCCAGCCAAAGGAAGACCATTTGTCGCTCAAGGGTTCTAAACTTTTGATTTCATTAGTTCGTCCGTTTTCTTGAACCCCATTGCAATCTACAATGGCACAGACATTATCAATCTTATGATGGGCAGATGTCATGGCAGCTTCCCAAACAGATCCTTCTTGAATTTCACCATCACCCATCAAACAATAAGTCTTAAAATCTTTACCACGCATTTTAGCACCTAAAGCAATGCCATTAGCGTAAGAAAGACCATGACCCAAAGAACCGGTATTAAATTCAACACCAGGAATCTTGGTTGTAACGTGTCCTTGTAGGCGGCTTTTAAATTTACGAAAGGTTTTCAATTCTTCTTTAGGAAAATATCCAAAATTAGCTAAAGTTACGTAAACTACGGGAGAAACATGGCCTTTAGAAATAATTACACGATCTCGTCCATCCCACAAAGGATCAGCAGGTTTGTGATTTAGAACATAGCCATAAAGGCTTAACATAATCTCAACAGCTGATAAGGATCCTCCTGGATGACCGGATCCAGCGAGATGTAAAGTTTCTAAAATATCTTTACGAAAGATGATGGCTTGTTTTTTTAGAAAATCGATATCAATGGATTTTGAAGACATATACAAAAATATTTTTAAGTAAAAGTGGTGGGACATGCTGGACTCGAACCAGCCACCCTCTGATTAAGAGTCAGATGCTCTACCAGATGAGCTAATGTCCCAACAAAACTGGTAAAAACGAAAGTCTTTTATAACAGACTTCTTTAAAGCTGTAAAGAAGCATTTCCTATGTTTAACTCGGCGTATGTAAATATAAACCCAAAACTAATATATAGGTATAGGTCACCAATGATCGAACAATCAGTAAACCCGTAAAAAAGATTAATACATTGATCCATACAAAGGTTTTTGCTTTTGCTAATTTTAAGAAATCATGAGTAAGAAAAGAAAACATTAAAACATCGACAGGGACCATATAGATTAAGTAGCGATTACTAAATCCAAACTGACCTTGTGTTTTATGCATGTAAATCCATAAGATAAAACAAATACTAGAAAGAAATAACAAGAAAATAAGAAAGAAATAGGAATGATTAAAGGTTTTCTTTTTTCTGAGCATTCCTGCTCCAATAAAGAGCCCATAAAGTATATAGATGGGAATATGTTCTGGTAAAATGGCATCGATTAAATGGGGCCAGAAATAGTAGGCTTTGATAGTGTAAACATGAACGGTAAAGTAGTAATAAAATGCTATGGACAAAGGAATTAAAGAAATCCACAACAATTGCTTACGGCAGCTTGATCTTAACAATAAAAAAGAGACAATAAAGATTTGAAAAATACTGGCAATGGTTGTTAAAGAAAGAAGCAAATGAGTTATAAAAAGTATCCTAATTTTAAAAGGATTGGGTTGTTTCTCAACAAGAAGGCGACAAAATATTAATAATTGGATTGTTGTTAGTAGAAACCATAAAGAATACGGTCTAGCCTCCACCCAATACATCCATACCATAGGAGTAGTTAAAAGTATCGCTAATGAATATAGTGCCAAAGATAAAGAGTAGTATCTCAGAAAAAAATAGAAGATTAATACAATTGCAAAGGACATGTAAACATTAGAGGGCGCGCGTATAATAACTTGAGAGTAATTATCGTGGATTTTTATTATTTCAGATGTAAAAGCTATAGGAAGTTTATAAGAGAAAGTATCGCTTATAGCTTTTTGAATAATATAAAAAAGAGGGTTTTTGTTTCCTTCAGAAAAACGTCCTAAAATAATATCTGTATAAGAACAAGCATCGATACTTTTAGATTGAGTGAATATTTCATCAAGCCAGAGAAGTTTTTGTTGAGACAAGAGATAGCCTGTAATTAATAAAAGAATAAAAAGGATTGTAGATATCGTTAAATTTTGTGATGGATTAGAACGCATATATCTCTAAATTGGATGATTTGATAAAATCTTCCACCTTCTCTTTTTGTAAAGAATCTTTCAAATTTTGTAATAACAATGAGCTTTGTTTATATCCGAATATTAAATGTTGAGGAATCTTTGATAGTTCTTTCTTGTTTGATTCTATTAAAGGAAGATAGATTAACTGAGATGCTCCAATAACATTTAAAGTTTTGTTTGGGTCAATCTGTAGAGATTTTTGTAACAGATCAATAGCTTCTGGGTAATGGTTATTATGAAGATTAATAATAGCTAGGTTGTAGTAATACCAAAAATAATAAGGATTTTTAGTAATAGCTGTCTTTAAGAAGATTTCTGCTTTCTTTTTATCCCCTAATTGGTAATAACAATAACCTAAAATTCCTTCAATATCAGATTCTGTTGGCAGAACGATAAGAAGTTGATCATAGTAGTCTGTGTAGTATCGGACCAAATTTTTATCTATAGGAGTATTTTCAATATTGATTTTCCAGAAATAATTCATGGGATCAGGTTTAATTCTTGTAAATCCTGAGGCTCTTGCGAGAGGTATAGTTTTAATTGTTTGGCGAGTATAAGAAAAGAAAACGTAGATTAAAGAAAGACTAATAAAAATATTTACTGCGTAATAGAGGAAAGTCTTTAGAGGCTCTTTAAGAAACATTTTAATGATTATTAAGAATTAAATTGCCACAGATTTAGCTGCTTGAGGTCTTTTTTTTGTTGGAGAATCTCCGGAATGAGTATTACAAAAGGTTTCTGTATTATAAATGCTTAAAATATGCTTACAGCCAAAATGTTTGCATTTTCGTCCTTTAGGTAGAGTTGTAATTTTTTTACTCATGAATCTCCTTTAAATTGATTAACGGCTAACATGGTTCTATTATAACATTGATTCTAAATTTTAGGGAATAATCGTCAATGATATGGTTTTTTAATTGATTTTGATTTTGAAAACTAATTTTTTTATCGTACTGTGATAGTTATGATATATGCATCCTGGGCGATGAGCTTCTCCTGGATAAAAAACAGTAAATTCTCCCGCATGGACAATAAGATTGGTAATGTCTCTTTCTGCTTTAAAGAATTGGTAATCTTCTTTTACATCATAATCACTTACAGGTTTTAAGACTTCAGATGGTGCAGTCTGTATAAGCTCAACTCCAGAAACGAGATATTGTAAATCCATATAAATTTGATGGGTTTCAAAATTTTTCTCAGTAGATGGCTTTGGTTGATATTCCATAACACGTACAAATAAGTTTTTGTCATCGATATTAATTTGTTCATTGGGTAATATTAGGCAATTGTTTTCAGAAACAAATTTTTGGATTTTCTCCATCAGAGGAATATGATAACGATTTAAGTTATTAAAATGATCAAAAATCATAAAACTCCATGGCCTACTATTGTCGGTAGGCAACCTTGAAATGTTTTACGATGAATTCTAGATGGTCCATGTTGGGCAATAGCTGCTTTATGTGATGCTGTAGGGTAGCCTTTGTGTGTTTTAAATCCGTATTGAGGATAAATATTATCATATTTATCCATTAAACGATCTCTATACGTTTTTGCAATAATGGAGGCACAAGCAATGGATAGGCTCTTAGCATCTCCCTCTACGATCGTTTTGTAGAGATAAGGTAAATTTGTTTTAAAACTATTTCCATCAACTAGAATTTTAATTTGTTCTTTTGATATTTTTTGATTTGTTTGATGATTAATTTGGGCTATTAAGCGATTTACAGCGAGTTCCATTGATAAGAAGGTGGCATTTAGGATATTAATATGATCTATTCCTACTTCAGAAATAAAACCTATCCCTACGCAAGCTTTATCAAGAATTTCATGAAAAGCTTTCTCTCTTGCTTTAGCTGACATCTTTTTGGAATCATCAATGTGGCAGGTAAAGTTAGAATCTTTTAAATAAACAGCTGCAGCAACTACAGGTCCAGCTAATGGGCCTCTTCCTGCTTCATCAACCCCTAAAATGAAACGGAAGCCTTGTGTTTGGGCTTCCGTTTCATAAATTAGAGAATTCTCAATCATTAGAGAATGAGGTGAAATTAACTGTGAGTTGCAACAGCAGCTGCAACTGGAATTGCTTGTTTAGTAATACTTTGAGACTGATCAACTTTAACACGAGCGCTTTTACCTAAACGATCACGTAAATAATATAATTTAGAGCGTTTAACTAAACCTTTAGAAACTACATCGATTTTCTCAATGACAGGTGAATTAACAGGAAATGTTCTTTCAACACCTTCACCAAAAGAAACCTTACGTACGGTAAAAGCTTTAGAAACCCCTTGACCTTGTATTTTAATAACAGTTCCTTCAAAAAGGTGAATACGTACTTTTTCTGCTTCTTTAACTTTAATTCTCATTTTAATAGTATCCCCAACATCAAAATGGGGAATATCTTTGCGAATTTGTTTTTCGCTTACTGCTATGAGTTTTTCAACATTGCTTATCATGATACTCTCCTTCGATTCTTTAATAAATCAGGTCTTACTTTTTTAGTCGCTTTAAGCGCTTCTTCCTGACGCCATTGTTCTATTTGTTTATGATGGCCAGATAATAGCACATCGGGTACTTTTAGACCACGAAAATCTGCTGGACGGGTGTATTGCGGCCCTTCCAATAAATTTCTTTCAAAACTTTCATTAACTAAGGATTCATCTTTACCTAAAACACCAGGTAGTAAACGACTTATAGCATCGACAATAACCATGGCGGGAATTTCTCCCCCCGTTAAAACATAATCACCGATAGAGAATTCTTCATCAACAATCTGTTCTCGTACACGCTCGTCGATTCCCTCGTAATGGCCACAAATGATAATTAAATTCTTGAGTTTAGTCAAGCGTTTTGCATGGTTTTGTGAAAACGGTACTCCAGAAGGAGTTGTGTAGATAATCGTTGCTTTTCTTCGTCCTTTGATTTTCTTAACAGCATCAAATAAAGGCTGAGGTGTTAAAAGCATGCCAGGTCCTCCACCAAAAGGCCTATCATCTACCCTACGGTGTTTCTTATCCGAAGAATAATCCCGTAAATCATGAGCATTAATAATAATTTTCTTATTATCCTGTGCTCTTTTGATAATGGAATCGCCTAGGATTCCATCAAAAGCTTTTGGGAATAATGTAATGATATCAAAACGCAGCATATTAAAGAGTTGTCAGAAGTTCTGAATTATAATTGGTTAAAAATTGTTTTTGAAATTGTTCGTATTGATTATTTTCAATAGCCGTACGAATTTTCTCCATGAGCTTAACATAGAAATAAAGATTATGATAACTCATCAGCCTTACTCCAGTGATTTCACGAAGATTTAGCAAATGGCGGATATAGGCGCGGGTATAATTTTTACAAACCGGACAATGACAATCTTCATCTAAAGGACGAAAATCTTTAGTAAACTCGTTGTTCGTAACTACTATTCTGCCCTTATTGGTAAAGGCACTCCCGTGACGACCGTAACGAGTAGGTATTGAACAATCAAACATATCAATTCCTAATCCTACCGCACGGACAATTTGATCAGGTAAACCAATACCCATAAAATAACGAGGTTTATTAGCTGGCAAATGCACAATAGCCCAGTTTAATGCATCAAACATTTCTTTGACCGATTCGCCTACACTGACTCCGCCAATGGCATAGGCGTCCATATCTAAAGCCACCAATTCTTCTGCAGATATTTTTCGTAGATCTTCGTAAGAAGAACCTTGTACAATCGCAAACAAACGCTGACCACGCTCGTGCATCCCTGTCTTATGAAAATGATCTTTCGCTTGTTTGGCCCATAATGTGGTTCGTTTTAAACCCTTTAACGCGCTCTTATAATCACAAGGGTGCGGCGAGCATTCATCCAAGGGCATCACCATATCAGAGCCTAA
>JAYTXU010000030.1:0-3150 GCA_043742785.1 Candidatus Omnitrophota bacterium | reverse complement strand
ACAATCAATCCTGCCACCAAACATTCCAAAACTCGAAATCCCTTATTCTGTAGAAATAAAATGATCATAACGTCCAAAGCTGTAATCACAATGCCTACGACTAAAGGAATACCAAATAATAAATTAAGAGCAATCGCAGAACCAATAACCTCAGCTAAATCGCAGGCAGCAATGGCGATTTCACAAAGCACCCACAAAAACATAGAAACAGGTTTTGAATAATGATCACGGCAAGCTTGAGCCAAATCACGGCCCGTGACAATTCCAAGCTTAAGAGCTAGATGCTGTAATAGGATAGCCATAAGATTTGAAATTAAAATAACGGACAATAGCGTATAACCAAATTGCGCGCCGCCAGCCAAATCGGTTGCCCAGTTGCCTGGATCCATGTAGCCTACCGCCACCATCAGTCCAGGACCAACAAAAGCCATCATTTTTCTCCAAAAAGAAGCCGTCACAGGAACGCTCACCGACGCATGAACTTCCGGTAAACTTACAGTAGTAACATTATTTCGCCATGGTTTCTTCATTCAATCCCCTTAACAATCTTTAGGATTTCCATTTAATCGAACAACCCATCGAAGGCATTTGTTTAAGTTCAACGGGTCTACCCGCCGCCATATTATTTAAAGCTTCTTTAAGTTCCTCACGAGTGACCTTATCTTCTTCTTTCCAATTATCATCAATACGTCCGTGATAAACTAATTTACCCTCTTTATTAAATAAATAAATATCCGGCGTACACTGAGCGCGAAATGCATCCGCTGTTTTCTGATTTTCATCCACTAAATAAGGAAATTCTATTCCCAACTCTTTAATCTTAACAATCATCTTATCCGGAGCATCATCTGGAAATTCAGGATTAATATTGGGATTAATCGCTATTGTATTAACGCGCATACCTAATGCATATTTAGCCAAACGAATAACACGAGACCAAAGAGCAATCGCATACGGGCAGTGATTGCAGGTAAAAACAACTAGAAGCCCCCTATCCCCTAAAAGTTCTTTAGATTTATATAATTTTCCAAAAGCATCCTTCAGTTCAAAATCTGGGATCGATGTCCCTAATGGAATTTTAATCGACTCTAATAAAGCCATTTGATTACCCTCCAATATTCGTGTAAGATTGTTAAAAACTTTTTCATTATAAGAGGATACGTACCCATGTCAAGTAAGAGCTCCTTGGTCATCAAACAATACGAAATTGGCCCGTTAAATAACTTTCTCTACCTTTTAGGTGATGAAGAAACCAAAGAAATGGCTGTGGTAGACCCCGCCTGGGACGTTCCATTTTTATGCGAACAAGCTAAAGAACTAGGATTTAAAATAACCAAGGTTTTCTTAACACACGCCCATCCTGACCATATCAACGGCCTTGATGAACTTCTTAGCCTCTACAATGTTCCTGTTTATATTTCCAAACATGAAGCTCAATTCTTACGTAAAAATCTAAAAAATCTAGTTGATATCAGCGATAAAGAAAAATTACAACTTGGGTCTATTACATTTGATACTCTCCATACCCCCGGGCATAGTCCCGGCTGCCAATGTTTTTTAGCCCACGGTCAACTCATCTGCGGGGATACTCTTTTTATCGATGCATGCGGACGCTGCGATTTGCCTGGCGGGGATCCAACTGTTATGTACAACAGCCTAAATAATATCCTCAAAAAACTACCTGATGAAACCATTCTCTATCCCGGACACAACTACGGACCATTTCCTTTCGATACTATCAAAAATCAAAAAAGAACCAATCCTTATTTACAAGCGGACAGTTTAGAAGAATTTCTGGGTGAAAGAATGAATTAGATCTACTTTAATTCAAAAGTATCAATCATTCTCTTTATGATAGGGAAAAGCTCGTCATATTGTTTATCTTCAGCCATAAAAGTAAACACGTATGCCTCAGAACCTTTAATGGTCCAAACAAAAATTATTTTTAAATGACTAGAATCAGTCTCCGCAACAACCAATCGATGTCCAGGCCTTTTAGCAAATTTACAATTCTTATCTTCTAAAATTTTCATATTCTTCTCAAAAACAGCTGTCATTTGTTTAGTTATTGTCTCCGAGAAACTCGATAACGTAGCTATATGGGCAGGAACATTCTGAACCGTAATATTAATATTAGGTTGGAAAGTATCCAACGCTGTTTGTTTAGGACGGATAAAAGCAACAGCTATTCCTTTATAATCATCTGTCTTCTCCCATTTAACAGGATAAGACAAGTTAAACCCGTATTGACGATTATGATAAGAAGAAAATTGACTAAGAAAAATCCATAACCAAATAGAGCCAGCAATCAATACAAGGACTGTAGCGCACAAGATAACCACCAATATTATTTTCTTTTTTGCCTGTTCCATAATTAGAAAAACCTCTTTCCCTTTGCTTTCAAATTCAAAATATAATCTGCTGGTTTAAAACGCCCATCTTTAAAACGACTCTCTAACTCTTCTAAATCTGCAACAAGCTTATCCACTCCTAATGAATCTGCATAACGCAATAAACCTCCACGAAAAGGTGGAAAACCCGTTCCCATAATCATACCGATATCAACCGTATCAGCAGAATCAACAACCCCCTCTTGCAAAATACGAGCAGCTTCATTAATCATAATATACATCATTCGATTCAATGCTTCTTCATCAGAAACGTTTGCCTTCCCTTTAATTAAAGCCTGCACTTGAAGATTCACCTTACGTTGCGCACCATGAATATAAAATCCTTTACCTGATTTCTTACCTAATAACTTTAAAGCAAAAACTTTATCAAAGATTGAAGAAGGTTTGAAACGAAAACCTAACCCAGCCTCGAGAATATGAAGAACCTTTACTCCTACATCCAAACCCACTTCATCTGATAAAGTAAAGGGCCCCATAGGCATACCAAAATCGGTAGCAACCTTATCTAAATGCTGAATGGTTCCTCCCTGCTCTAGAAGGCGCCCTGCTTCATTAATGTAGGCAAGCAGAATACGATTTACTAAAAACCCAGGAGCATCTTTAACAATAATCGGAGTTTTACCCAAACGTTTAGCAAATTCTAGAGTTGAAACAAGTGTTTCTTTAGAAGTTTTCTCTGTAGTGATAATCTCAAGCAAAGGCATACGGTGAACGGGATTAAAAAAATGAAATCCTATCA
>JAYTXU010000029.1:0-22948 GCA_043742785.1 Candidatus Omnitrophota bacterium | reverse complement strand
TCCTGATAAATAGATGCCATCAGAAAATAAAATCCTAAAAGACAAAGACCTATTGACTCCAACACATATTTATTACTATCTTCTTTCATGTTATCTTTATTCTTTAGTAGTTAATGACCTATTATCAGCCATTATTTGACACTTAAAAGAATCCTTATTCAAACGCAAATCTACTTTCCCCCCAGCTGCCTGCACCAAAACTGCCCCTGCGGCAACATCCCACAACATAATATCTTTTTCAAAATAAGCATCTAAACGGCCACAAGCCACATAAGCCATGGATAATGCCGCCGTCCCTAAAAGACGAACTTTTTTATAAGTTCTTACATAATAAATAAATTTTTTAAAACTTTCTGTTTTTAAATTCATCCTACTAGGAAAACCAGTAGAAACGACTGCTTGACGGTGTTCCTTAATATTACTTACCCGAATTCTTCGTCCATTTAAATAAGCGCCTTTATTAACAATTCCTGTAAACATCTCCTTACGCGTAAAGTCATAAATAACACCTAAAACAGGTTTCTGTTGATAACATAAAGCAATCGATACGCAGGAAAGAGGTACTTGATGAAAATAGTTAATCGTTCCATCCAACGGATCCACAACCCAACAAAATTCATTTTTCTCTCCTTTAAGGAACCCTATTTCTTCTGATAAAATCGAAAAAGAAGTATATTTCTTTAAATATTGCACAATCCGTCTCTCAGCCATACGATCAACTTTTAACTTTAAATCGTGCGCTATATCTGATTCCACAGTTTGTGAATTCGCCATGCTTTTTAGCAAATAAGTTCCTGACAATTGCGCAGCTTTAACAGCGATTGGAAGATACTCTTGGACTTTAATCATTGAGAAATTGTGCGCAATATTGATACACGATGGCGCGTAGGACCATCCATGAAATTGATAAAAGGTATTCTACAATTAAAAATGGTTAATCCTTTTAAAGTCTTATGATGAGACAAATAAAAACTGCACCATGGACATAATTCATCAAGTAAAAATCTGTCCTGATCACTCCAAGGGTAATCTGCTATTCTAGAAACTTCTCCACCAGCCATAATCTTTTCTTCACGATTACAGCAATAAAATAAATTACGATCATTTAAGTTCTGACGTAGAAAATCAAAATAACACTTAACCGTCGCTTCATTCATTTCTTGCATCGATTCAATATTAATGGCAATGTCAAAGTTCTTTCCTTCTATCTTGGATATCAACTCTGCAGGACAAAAATTAAAATCACCTTCCTGTTCATTTTCTTGAGATTGAGCATTGATCAATCTATGCTTACAAGAAGAAAATGCTCGAAAAGCAAAATGTGATTGAAAAAGAAGAGTTTTGCCTAAATCAACCAGATACATCTTACTATTAGGATAAATTTGTTTAATTAAACAAGACAAAAACCCAAAACCATCGCCAATAGATATAATTCTAAGAGGCTGGTCCAACTTTACCTGGTAATTCTTCATAATTAACACTAGAGAACAAACCTGACGAAAACTATCATACGTAAATGGCAAACCCATACGGTGGGCTAATTGTATAGCCTTAAACATTTTAGAAATAACTGCCCAACGATCACGCATATGACATAAATGCGCAAAAATGGTTAACCATGAAAAGAACAAATATGGTAAAGAAGCTTGCTGCATATCCCCGAAACCAACTCCTTTTAAATATAAGTCATCTCCTTGCAAACGAACTTTTGAATTCTTATGCATATCTTTCCAATAAGAAGAAATCAATGCTTGTGGAGTAATGTCTCTTTGATAATATTCATCGTAAATAATCTTAGTAATAGGAGAAGTTGCTGCCATATTAACCCTTTCGATTCTTCCTAAAAGTCAAATAAGTAGAGATTAAATGATTAATAATTAAATGAATATCTTCTACAGGTCCATATTGACCTTGGGGAGTAGCTACAATCAAAGCAACATCACACAAAGATTTCAGCTGACCTCCATCAAAACCTAATAATCCAATTGTTTTAGCTCTCTGAGACTTTGCATATTCAACAGCTTTAATTAAATTCTGAGAATTACCGCTGGCAGAGATGACAAACAGAGCATCTCCTGGTTCAATAACCCCTTCTAACTGCTTAGAAAAAACACCCTCATAACCTGTATCATTAGCCACTGCAGTCAGAGCTGCGATATTGCTCGTCAGGTCAATCATGCGGAAACCTCCTCCACCATGACGTAATGACCCTGCATGAAAATCATTAACAAAATGTCCACACGTAGAGGCGCTCCCACCATTACCTGCAAAATAAATGCTTTTCTTATTAGAATTAATCAAAACAAGAATATCGATGATATTTATAATAGCCCTATGATCAAGAGACTCTAACAGCCTGATCAAATTAATAATATAAGCTTTAGAATATCCCAACGCATCCGATTGTTCTTCAAAAATTTTCTCTAACATACAGCAGAATCCTTTCACTTCACAAAAATATAATTATACATTGCATGGTCTGCATTTCCTTGCAAATAACGATCGTATTCTTTAAAACCAGCCTCCATTAATAAATTAATACTCAACCCATCTTCTTCACCAACCTCCATAAGCACACTGCGCAATTGAGGAGCATTCAATGTATTTTTAGCTCCCTTTAAGATTTTTTGTTCTATGCCATCAACATCTAACTTTATATGATTTGGTATTGATAAATTAAATGTTTTAATCAAATCATCTACTGAAATACTCATCATATTTTGTTTAAACAAGGGATTAAATGCTTCATTCTTAAAATCAATAGCTGCCCCAAGATTATGCAAAGCCCCTCCGTGAACAAAATTCTGATAATTAAAGACTTCTAAAACGGTTTTGTCAGATAACGCAAGATTAAAAGGAGTTACTACGTCACCACAGTTATTCAAAGCAATGTTCTTACATAGTTGATGAAAATTCAAAAACGAAGGTTCAAAAGAATAAACTTTAACTTTTCCATTGCCATTCTTAGCTGCAACTAACGAATATGCCCCCACATTGGCTCCAATATCCCATAAAACATCTCCTTCTTTTAAGAATTTCTCTATCCACATGATTGTTTCAGGTTCTTTAACGCATGATTTAGTGCGAATATTGTTCTCTACTGAAGATGAAATATCTAAATAAATTCTTGCATTAGAATAATCCATCAATTTCTTAACATTAATATATTCCTTGATAAAGACTTTAAATTTACAAGGAAAAAGATTAATAAGAAAAGAAAAGAACCCCTCAATAGATTTGCCCAAACGGTTGCGCCAAACATAAATACTAATGCGCAGCTCTTTATTAAGAATTTTTCTATAAATACCTTTTATTGCATCCATATTACTCCCTATCCGGATCAAGAATATCAAACTTCTTACGCCATTGCGGATCAGCATAATAAATTCTATATACCATCTTCATTGTTGTTAAGGCTTCCTTGCTACTACCATGAATAATTCTCTTCTTTTTAAGAATCGCGCTTGCAAAATCGAAAACCTCGTCCTTCCAGGAGTTATCCTCATTATAACGGAAAGTTTCCTCAAAAGGATCTCCAGCATCCTTGTCCTTGGCATGAACAATGGTAATTGTTTCTGCTCCATATGACTTAGAACTAGATAAAATACCAGAAAGAATAAGAGAACCTTTTGTAAGATTGATCGTCAGATTAAAAGAATGTCTCCACTGGGTGGCTGAAGAATGCAGCATCCCTACAATACCATCCTTAGTACGCATGAGCGCGTAAGCATTGTCTTCTACATCATGTTTCCAGAAATCATTCGATATAAAACTTTGAATTTCTGTGAATTCCCCTGCAAAAAGCCTCATAAGATCAACCATATGAATACCCTGATCTAGAAATATCCCCCCACCCGCAAGCGCCCGCTGCGCTCTCCACTCGTCCGGTCCAAATTTAATTATCTTAGATTTACCGTAAACACCCCTAAGATTGATGACCTTCCCAAATTTTCCACTACGTATAATAGACAGCGCTTTACGTACAGAATCGTGATAACGATGATTAAAACCATACATTAGTTTTTGACGAGAATGCCTCTTTTCACAAGCAATAACCCTTTGAATATCCTCCACATCTTTTCCTGGAGGTTTTTCACAAAACACATGCAATCCTTTTTCTAAACCTGCTATCGTAACTTCTGGCGCTAAATAATTCGGCATACATACAAAAAGAACGTCTAATGGTTCAGAAAGAAGCTCTTTATAATTTTTAAAACAACGTATTGTTTTTAATTTTTTATTTACCTTAGAGAAATCTTGATCACAAACAGCAGTTACACGCATGTCTGGATGCTCATCAATAAACTTCTGACGAATCTTCCCAACAACACCATAGCCAGCAATACCTACACGCAATTCTTTCTTCATGCTCAACTCCCTATTTAATCAAATATTCTGCAAGGAGTTTATCATTACACTCTCCCAAACGCTTAGATTCAATCCGTTCATCCAAACGAACCCAGCGACGGTCCTCATTGCTACGATAAAGTGCATGTAATAGTTTTATTGTATTTAACCCATCCTCAAATTCGACTGGCGATGGTTTTCCATCAAGAATAGATTTAACAATCAACTGATAGACCTTATGGTGGCTTAAACCATAGGCCATCGATACTTCTTCGCTATAAACAGCTTGATCTGAAGGTGCAGGTGAAAAGATTTCTAATTTATTTGCACAAATACCTCCTAAAACAGCCAGCCCTTTACTTCCCACCACCGACACAGACGCTTCAAAATCATCAGGCCTTGCAGCCATGGTAATCTCAATTTGACCAAGCGCGCCATTTTTGAATTTAACAATACTTACACCTGTATCTTCAGCTTCCAATTTAGCCCCCAATTGCGCAAACAGCGAATGAACTTCTTCAATCTCTCCAGCCAAATAACGCAGAATATCTATATAATGAATCCCTTGATTCACGTGAGCTCCCCCATCCATCGAGAAAGTCCCTCGCCACGAAGCCAAATCATAATAACGCTGCGGACGACACCATCGAACACGGACAGTTGCCAAAACTACGTCCCCTAATTCTCCTGTGACTAAGGCAGATTTTACCCGCTGAACTGCTTTATTAAAACGATTCTGATAAACAGGAAAGATTCTTACTCTTTTCTTCTCTGCCAAGGCATTGAGCTCTACTCCATCCGCAATACGCAACACCATTGGTTTTTCTAAAAGAATATTAACAGCTTTATGATTAAGAATATCCTTAGTATGCTCATAATGAGCTCCAGTTGGAGTTGCCAAAGCTACAATATCTAAATCTTCTTTTTCCAGCATCTGTCGGTAATTTATATAGACCTTAGAGCCAGATTTTTCTGAATGACTTTTAGCTTTTTCTTCAATCAAATCACAGGAGGCAACAAGCTTAATTCCTTCAACTCCTTTAAGCATTTCTGTATGATGAAAGGCAACGCGACCGCAACCAACAATTCCTAGACGTAATACTTTACTCAATTTATTTCTCCTTACTAGTAACAGAGATCCCCTGACGTTTACGCAAGAACTCTTCTGCCTGTTCAATATGAATAGGAAGATCTACACCAACATTATTATTAGTTGTATGAACTAAACGCACATCAAAACCATTTTCGATCAAACGCAACATATGAGTATCTTCAACACCTTCTAAATACCCTTTAGGAGTTTTAGAAAATCTTTTAATAGCTGCCGCAGGCCATACGTATAAGCCTACCTGTTTATAATATTTAGGTTGACATTTCTTAAAATCCAGAGGAATAGCACAGCGTGAAAAGAATAGTGCCTTGCCTTCACTCCCTACCACTAGCTTGACATTCTGAGGATCATGAGCCTCTTGCTCTGTAATATCTGCATATTGAGTGACCACATCAAATTGATCAAAATCAAAGGCTCTATTAATAAAATCATCTACATCTTCTGATAAAAGAGTAGGTTCATCACCCTGAATCTCTACGACAAAATCTGCCCCAACCTTTTGACAAACCTCATCAGATCTCTCTGCACAATTCTTATGTTGAGGAGATGTCATCATGCAAGAGATGTCTTGCTTCTCACAAAACCTCCTGATATTTTCATGATCTGTAGCCACATATACTTTCTCAAGATTTTTACAGCCTTTGCAAATCTCATGTACCCACTGAATCATTTCTTTACCTAAAATCTTAGCTAAAGGTTTACCATAAAAACGGGATGATTCCATTCGAGCTGGAATAACACCAACAATCATTTTATTTTTATACTTCTCCCTCATGTTTTACTCCCTTTAAGCCAATTGAACCACTTCATTAAAATGTTTCATAAAAACAGCCATCTGATCACGAGGGCCAACTGTAATACGAATAAATCCCTCAATAGGAACACCTTTAAATGGCCCCTTAATCCAGACATTTCTCTTTTCTAACATACGCACGATTTTAGCCGCATCGATAGATACAGGCAAACGAACAAAAACAAAATTAGCGACAGAAGGAAATACGTACCCGCCAAACTTCTGAAATTCCTGACTTAAGTATTCTTTGCCTTCATTGACATCTTTCACATGCTCACTGTAAATCTCTGGGTGTTCAATAAAATATTCCGCAAATTTAGCAGAAACACTCGTGATATCGTGGGTTAATTTAACTTTATAAAGATTATTAATATTACCTACCTGACTAGCTAAATAACCCACACGCAACGGAGCAATGCCAAAGGCTTTAGATAATGTCCTGACAATAATCAAGTTGTCATACGACTGTAGATGCGCCATCATCGTTCCTTCAAAGAAATAATGGTAGGCTTCATCGACTAGAACAAGCGCATTAACCTTGGTTGCGACATTAAGCACTGTGAGAATATCTTCTTCACTCATTGCCGTCCCCGTATGATTCGGATTAGCAATAATAATTAATTTTGTTTTTGCTTTAATTTTGTCAGTGATACGTGACACTGGCAAAGTAAAATCTTCGTTATATTCGACAAAGACCTTCTTAGCTCCGAACATATCGCAATACACAGAAAACATTCCATAACTAGGATTAAGAGTAACAACCTCATCTCCCTCATTGATATAAGTATCAAAAACCATACGAATCCCTGTGTCAGAACCGTAGGTCAATAAAAGCATCTCTCTCAAAATATCTAACGACTTAGCTAATTTTTGATACAAACCCTCCAAAGGTGGATAAGCGACCACTTCTTCAGGAGCAATAGTTTTCCACACCGCATCCAATACCGCTTGAGGTAAAGACGTTGTACGCTCATTATGATCCAAACGCATAACTTTACCAATCCTGCCTTCTGTATTGGTGGGCGCACGGGAAATCTTTTTCAAAATATTTCGAGGTTCAATCATAAATTTAAATTAACGTTAACTTCTGTTAAATGTCCTTGCGGTTCTTTGTTAATTAAAATGAATGCCATATACACCTGATCGGTCGCTACCTTCGCTGATTTTGAAGGCTCATGAAGATATCCTTTCACTTCAATCTTAGCTGGAGCAGGCAACATGCTCTTTAAGAAATTCAAATGCTCAGATGTATTGATGACATAGTAAGGAAGGGTTTGCGTGACCCCCTCTTGGTCTAACAAATTAACATCCATCTCCCCTACGAGATCGGCGCCATCAGTGAGGCGAAAATCACATAAAACATATTTCTTAGCTACACGGTACATCTCACGAACAATATCTTGATAGTGAGAATTCAAATGCAAAATCCCACTCGAATGGACTAAATCAAAAGAACTATCTGCAAAATCTAAGGAAGCCCCGTCACTTAACTGAAACTTAGACTTAAGGTAGCGTTCTTTCGCAATATTGACAAAACGCTCAATAATATCAACGCCTGTATAATCAATCTTGGGATTATAACTATTAAAAATAGCGCTAAAATCCCCGCAGGCACAACCAACATCAAGGCAATTTTCTGACAAGGCTAAGACATCCGGTAAAAAAAATTTTTCTGAACGGTACAGCTGATCCGGACGGCTACGCTTGGCAATAAAAAACTGCTCATTACCCTCAAGTCCCCAGACCTTTTGTTCATTATAGATATTTGGGTCAACCACTTAGAAGCCTCAATAAATCCGCTTATTAAAGACCATATATTATCAGTTTAACTGTAAAGTTCAAACCCCAAATGCACGTAAGTCTTCTTTGGTTACAGGGTAAAAATATTCACCAATAAAGGCTTTTGCTTGCTTATATTGAACCTCAAACGCTTCATCAGATAGGCTATAAATCTGGCCAAGAACCACTCCCAAAGAATCCCCTTGTTTAACAATCCACTTTAAAGAAGATTGCCCATATAATGGGTCGTAGCTCAACATCGAATCCGGAGAAAAGTTAACCAAAGGCTTACCCAGGCTCAAAGCCTCCAAAGCAACTGTGCTTTGCCAATACATAACGATATCCACACTCTTTAGTTCGTCGGGTAGAGCTTGATTTGACAGAAAAACATTAGGAAGCTTCTCAAAATGGTATCCATAACGCGCAGACAAAGAATCCCAAGGGAGCATTGGATGAGTACGAAAAATAAATTGATAGTCCAGCAAGGCTTTCATTTCTTTCAATAAATAATCTACAAATTGCCCTGTCTGCTTAACACCATCAAGAATCACTAAGATACGTTTAGTCGTACTGCGAGGTATTTTCTTAGTATTAGAAAGATACTCATACCTTAAAGCACATGTTGGAAAAACCTCTATGCTTGAATAATCTCCATATTTCTTCATCAATTCCATTGAAATACGGCCAACAGTTAGTATCCTATCGGGCAAAGGAACGATCAATTTTTCCTTGGAACTGATGAACATATTCAACGATGCTTGCGGAAGCACGGAATGTTCATAACCTAAAATTCTAACTCCTGAAGTATATTTCTTAACAGCTAAGATGCACATTCTCTCCCAAGGATTATTTTCATAAGTCATAAGAAATGTGTCTAAGGTAACCAATGCACTAAGATTCTTCGTCGCAAAATAATGAAGATACTGAATGAGCTGAACCCCATTAAAATTCTTATCTAATTCATACTTGACGATACCCGTTACATCTATACCGCGAAAAAGAACGGCTTCTTGAATGGGAATATGAAAAAATAATATCTGCCCAATAGCGTTTATGAAATCTTTTAAAGATAAAAAAAATTCAACTGGCAATATCTCAGGGCTGTGAGCGGACTTAACTTGTTTTAGAAATTTTTGGAAATCACCCTGATGGAAGGTCCACGTAAGAATTCGTTGATGAGAAAGAAACTCTGCGAGTCGTCCAAACATTACATCCTGATACTGCCCTTTCAAATCCCACGAAGAATCATACGAGAATGTCTTAATGACATAATAGGGTCCCGCTCCCTTCATTTTATTTTCAAAACATCTTTTTAAATACAAACGGGCCAAAAGGGAACGTTTATAAAACCGAATAGCATTATAAAAGACTCCCCCTATCTTCTTAATCCTCGTCTTATAAAAATCAAAACACGCTCGCCCAGCAGGTATATGCCCATAAACGGGCACCCCTAAATCTTTCAAAGCCTTACGTAAAGAAGCCTCAATCGCTGCTGAAGGATTTACGACCAAAATAAGCTGATCCTTATAGTGAGACACTGCCCAAAGAATCTCTACTAATTCCTGAATATGATCCGGCACTTGAGACATATACCGGTTCTTTGAAGAAAGATCGGTAGCCCACCACAACAAATGATGACCATAACGCAAGTTAAGTCCCGCTATACAGTCAATATAATCCCTGATAAAAGCATCTTGATCGTGAATCTCCTCGAACAAGAGAAGAGGCGAAAGAATTCCTCCCTCAAGCAATCCTGAAATATCTAAGGCTCGGCTTGAACAAATGCAACAGCCTTTGCCTTTGGCGCTTAAAGCAATCTGAGCCTTCTTAATAAAGGCATTGGAGTCTTGGATTAAAAAAATGTGAGCCACTGCTAGATCATTCCTTTTTAATTAATTTCTTAAAACTTTCTTTCCAAATTCACTCATAAAAATATGAATGTCTGCACGGCGTATGCCCATCATGATGGGGAAAAGATAGACGATGGCAACGGCCATAATGCTGTAAATGACCCCTGAAACAACGAAAATAAGGATCTCCCCATTTAATTTTAACAAAGACGTTGCCATATAATTACCCGTCAGGGCTAACACAATAAAAACACCTACGATGATGATTTGATGCCCCAAACAACGCCAAAAACTAAAAGCTAACTGCTTGGCATTAAACCAAAGCTGAATATTAACCCCTACGATATTTAAACCTACCATTTTAATCGCCAAGCCAACAGCCCCCGCATCCATCCCCATTTTATTAGAAGGCGCAATTAAGAAGTACGTCACCGGCAGACCGATAACCGTAATGATGATCCCAATATTCCGGTACAATTTTGTTTGCGCTGTTGCAAAGAATACCGATGAGCTCAATTGTCCATAGGTTTGATGGATGGAATAAAATGCCATAATAGCAACAACAATCGATGCTCCCTTAAAACTATGTCCTCCAAAAACACTAACAATCTTATCTGCTTGAACAGCTACGAAACAAGAAAGAAAAGCTGTGATGGTATACATCAAAGGGGCAAAACATGTAAAAATTTTCTTCATTTGGCTCAAATCATTATTACTATGAGCGATTGATAACTCCCTCATAAATAAGGGGGTCATAGCTCCTGTCAAAATGAGGCAGATGGCTCCAATTTGAAAAGATAAACTATAAAATCCCTGCTGAATGCTACCGCCGTAAACCTGCAAAATCCATCGATCAAAAATACCGGTTATGAGAACTATCAATGAATAGGCAAAAAAAGGATGACTGAATGTCCAAAACTCTTTGGCATACTCCCTCATTCTTTCAGAGGTAATCACCATCTTCTCTTTAGCAAAATAATCACTCTTAACGATAAGCCTAATCAGTAAAAATATAAAAATCAACCATATAGCATAATTAAATAGAAAGTAACTCAATAGATTCAAATACTGCATAATCAATAACATTAAGAGGAGACAAAATGCAGCTAATTTTTGAAATATCTTTAATTTCTCGGCAGGAACAGTAAGGCCATAAGCATCTGTGATCGAATTAATAATCTGGGAGAACCAGATTATAAATCCTAAACCTATAGCTAAACAGACATAGAGCGCTTGTTGGTTCGGCCATAGAACAGAATCGATCCCAGCCATCATCGACACCACGGTAAGAATAATCATAAAAGCAAGCACAACGCTAGAGAATATAAAATAAAAAGACACCAACCCTTGCTCTTTTGACCTTTGAGATAATTTGGTGTAAAAACAGGTGGATGTACCCATATCCAAGAATACAGACAACTGGGAGAAGAAATTGGTGAGAAAATTAAAATCTCCATACCTGGCAGGTCCTAAGGAACGCGGTATGATGATTTGTACGACTAGATTGAATAAGAAATTAATAAGGCTGAAAAAAAGTTTATAAAAATATCTTTTTTTAAAAGAATCTACGGGAGTGTCATAATAATCAGTTTTTCGGAACATATTCCTTCTTGAGATAATTAACAAAAATCTGCCAAAAAGGTAATTCTTCGGAACCTTCCTTCTTTATATAACAATTCTTAAAATTTCTGTACAACTCCTCGTTAATCTCTAACTCTTTATGAAAATCGATCTGTATCGTATGGTCCATATTATGAGCCTCTTTTCCAAACAAGGATGCTAGCCAACCCACAGGCGGCTCATCCAATCCATTATTATAATTCTCGATAATCTGATTAGAGGTTAAAAAAAGAATTGGTCTTTTAAATAAAACAGCTAAATTGATAGCCGCGCTATTATGAGCAATAATAAATTCCGCATTTCTCACTAATTCAATCGTTTTTCCTCTAATCACTTCACGACCCCCAAATAAATCAGGTTTTTCATCATAATGCGAACGGGGGTGCGCCGCAATGACGATCTTCAAACCAAACTTACTTTCAAGATAATCGAAGACTCTACACAGCGCTCCATAATATTCCTCTGCATTAAATAAAGACTTCTTACCCATAAAAGTGAAATCGGAGTGGAATGGAAAATATTGATCTAAAAATACTCCCACATCTTTCTTAATGAATGCTTCTATCCCTTTTGTTTCTAGAAAAAGATCGTAATCAAAATTATGTGTCCATAATGTCGTGCTTTTTTCATCGACAGGAATGCTTGACCTCATAAACTTCTCAGCATTAATCAATCTTAAATATACAGGTCTTACACCCAAGACCTTAGAAGGCATCTTAAATAAGAGGCGAGAGCATAATTTTCCCATCGTAAAACCTGCTAATTTTCTTTTTAAGCTCTGTTTAGCCCACATTGCGCTGATAGGATAAGCATTTACGTGTTCACAATAAAATAATTTTCTTTTAGAAATAGCTCTGTAAACAGCGAGACTGCGGAAGTTATAGGACAAAAGAGAGAAAATTATACAAGGTTCTTTTAAAGCTAAAATAGCAGAAATAGCATCTTTCTGTGTTTTATATATCAAATGCCCACTCCATTGAATAAAGTCCGCAATAACAACCTTCTGATAAGCCTCATTTGTTAGAAATGGTGTAAAGTTCCAAACTTCTACCTCAAAACCATTATTCATCAAAGTTTCCATACCAAATCGGTCATAGTCTCTTTTATTAAAATGCACTTCGGTTAAAAATATAATTTTAGGTTTAATTATTTTCTCCATATTCCTTAATCTAGTACACTTAATAATGATTTAGATGGCAATCTAATTTACTGAATGCGATCATCTATTACTCTGATAAAGACTTTTTATTTCACTAGCCGTCAAAGAACGATTGTAAATGCGAACTTCATCAATATTTGCATTCACTCCAGAGTGAAAAGAATCTTTCCAGCGTAATCGACCAATTCTAAAATCCCCCGTGTAAGCAGGAATACGTGCTGTTTCAGATTTACTACCATCCTCTACACCATTTAAATATACTTTAATATAAGAACCATTAAAGGTGACGGCGATGAGATACCAAACACCTACTGATAAATTTGTATTCCCCTCAGCATAAGATTTCTCACCTGCGCCTGTACTATCTATGCTTTTATTAAAACCCCCTTCAATCTTACCAGCACTATTAACTTGTAAGAAATAACCCCAATCTCCTCCACTATTATCTTTAGATACATAATGTTCGAATCTTGCTGAATTAAAAATGCGCTTAATCCAGCAAGAAATAGTACCTTGCGATATTCTTAGAGAAGGAACATCTGGTATGTCTATATAATCAGTAGGTCCATTAAAACTCCGGCAACCGCCTCTTACACAATCTTTTCGTGATAATATATTAGCACCTGTTGATATGCCATTATTACCTTGCTTGCTAGAATCAACAACTTCCCCTCTTCTTTCATCAAATTTCCACCAACCTACTAGCCCAACTGTTGTGTCCGCATAACAATAAGATAATAATATAAATAAAGAAATTATAGATAGAATTAACATGTTCATAGTGATTAGTAGGATTTTATGCGAGGAAATTATTTATTAATTATTATTAACCTTCAGTATTTTAATATTAATTTACAATATATTTCATACGCCACTGACCTTGTTCTTTTACCCAAACATTAGATTTGCTACGATAGAAATCCATCACTTGCCAGAAGAATTCCTCTGTAATCCCTAAATAATCTAAAAACCAGTGGAAATTCTTCTGAGGAAACTCATGATCATAGCGACGAACAAGCGCCACTCCTTCTTCACGAGTAATATGGTTGCGTCGAATATCTTGCTGAGCATCCCTAGAGGCTCTCCCTAAACCAAATTTCATATATCCTAAATACCAATGAAAAGGATCCGAACGATCATCAAGGCTCGCATACTTCGTGTATGTACTTTCTGAACGCCCTTGATCATTCGGATGAAAACCAGTATGTTTAACACAATAATAAAAATTTTCTTCCGGAGTCCATTTTTCATAGTACGAATACCAATGCATTTCAAGGCCCATGTTTTCAACAATTTCTGGAGATGGCGCTTTATACCATTGGGTCAAAGAAGGTGCCGTATCCTCTTTAGTCAACATACCTCGGCTAAGGCCATACTCTAATAATTGATCAACGGTCGCACCTTTATAATAATGGGTCGCCCAATCCTCTAAGCTTTCCTTAGGAGAATTTCTGTAGCGCATTGAACCGCCGTATTCCAAGTCGCCATTTTCTCCATAAAAAATTAATTTGACTCCAAACTTATGGGCGATGTGGTAACTCCACGCTTTCTGACCATAACTAAAAGGTTCAAATGCATCCCCTTTGAGTTCAAAAGCAATACGCGCCAATTTACGATGAATCTGTCCATCCGCCTGGCCAATGATATTAGCAAATCCAGCCTTGTTAAAATTCATCAGATTTCTCCATCCGATAGGAGTCCACTCAAACGGCGCCCAGGTCACACATAACGGATGCATACCCCATCTAGTTTTTAACTGATGAGCCACAAAAGCACTGTCTTTACCACCACTGCCTGGGACAACCACATCAAAGCTTCCGTCTTTGCTACGATGCTTATCGCACAACTCCGCCAATTCCTTCTGCCTAGCATCCCAATCTACTACATGATCTTTTTCATAGGCCCACACACAAGCATTACAAACACCCTCTTTATTCATTTCTACTCTAGGACGCTGGTTAGAAACAACGCAGTTGCGGCAAAAAACAACTTCCTTGGGAAGTTGCAAAACTTGATAATCCAACGTCTTAATCACAAAACATCTCCCTCTTATTTAAGTTGCATAAAATTTCTAATAATCTTTAATCCGTCGTCAGCGCTACGCTCTGGATGAAACTGGCAGCCCATCACATTATCTTTACGCACCACTGAACAAAAACGATTGAATCCATAGATCGTTTCCGCAACCGAATGCTGAGGATTGTTCGCTTTAACATATAATGAATGCACAAAATACATTTGCGACCCCGAAGTTAATCCCTCCAAGATCGTTCCCTTCCAATAATCGTTCCTACGAATTTCCTGATCTTGTGAATAAATTAACTGATTCCAACCGATCTGAGGAAGTTTAAAACGTTCTTCCATCGTTGACGGATCAAAATAAACCACTTGCCCAGGAATCAATCCCAAACCTTCCCACTGCCCATACTCTTCGGATTGATCCATTAATAATTGCATCCCCAAACATATCCCTAAAATATATTTCCCAGATTTAGCTGCGTCTTTAATTACAGGTAGCAACCCTTTTGTTTCTAATTGCTTCATACCCATTTCAAATGCGCCAACACCAGGCAAAATTAACTTATCCGCATCTTGAATATCTTTCTTGTCGTTAGAAATAACCGCATCCCCGCCTACATATTCAACAGCACGCTTCACATTAAATAAATTTCCTAAAGCATAATCAACAATAACAATCTTGCTCATTCCATTCTCCTGATGATTTACGTCATTCTTACAGCAATACCTTTTTGGGCCATATCATCCTTGATATCACCAATCGAAGCTTGTGTCACAGTCACGGCACGCTGTCCGCCATAACCGTTGTTTAAGAAATCAATATTCCCTGAATCAATATGTTCGCCCATTCTCAATCGAGATTCTTCAAAAGACATAAAGGGTTTGTCCACCGGAGTAGCGTAGTTATAATGAAATATAGATGCTGCAGCCACTGCATCTGCTTCCCCTTCCAACACTGAACGACTGAAATCTTCTTTACACCCTGCACCCCCGCAGGCAATAACCGGAACATGAACCATGGACGAAATTCTTTGAGTTAATTCCAAATCATATCCACTTCCCATACCTTCTCTATTAATGGAGGTCAAAAGAATCTCTCCAACACCTAAATCAACAACCTGCTTAGCCCATTCAATCGCATCCAAACTGGTCACTTCTCGGCCATAATCCACCCAAACTTGATACTTACCACTATCTGTTCTGAAAGCTTCAATTGAACTCACGATACATTGGGAACCAAATATTTTAGCAGCCTCTTTCAAAAGAGACGGATTCTCTGTGGCCGCTGTATTGATAGCCACTTTATCGGCTCCTGCTCGTAAAATCTCACGAATATCTTCAATCGATCTAATACCGCCAGCCACCGTCAATGGAATAAAAATTTCTCCTGCTGTTCTTCGAATAATATCTAACAATGAATTACGTCGATATAAACTTGCCACTGCATCTTGATAGATCAATTCATCAATGCCTTCTTTATAATAAAGCTTGGCAAATTGATCTGCCGTTCCCAATACACGGTAACCATCAAATTGAATTCCTTTAATAAGATTAGGCCCCTTGATATCCAGCCTTGCGATCACACGAATTTGCCTTGCCATTAACTTTGCCTTTCCAACTTTAAAAGAGCTTTTCTAAATTCGGGCCATTCCCCTGTATCGATCCATGATTCTTCACTCACAGGATATACACCGATTTTTTTGCCTTTTTTCTTTAAAATATCAATAAAATCCGTCATATGAAACATTCCTGTAGATCTAATTGTCGGCACCAAAGATAGCTCCTTGCTGCTAATCACATACATGCCGGTGTTGACTAACAAACTGTGTTCTGGTTTTTCTTCCATCAATTTTAGATCTCCGCCCTTCTCGAGATGACAAACGCCATAAGGAATAACAAAATGTTTATAAGAAGAAACGATCGTCAATGCATTCTTATTCTTCTTATGAAAATCCCAAACCTCTTTATAATCCGTATCGATCAGAATATCACAATTAGTCACAAAGAAATCGCCCTTCAAACGTCCTTTCAGAAATCTCAAAGCTCCTGCCGTTCCAAGCGGTTGATTTTCCATGACAAAATTGACTTTATACATTCTTAATTCTTCAAAATACGCCTTAATCATTTTTGCTTTATGATGAACGCAGACATGAAACGCATTAATCCCTCTATCAATAAACTTCTTCATAATAATCTCAATCATGGGCTCATCATTAATAGGAATCAATGCTTTTGGCAGAATTTTTGTGAAAGGATCCAGCCGTTCTCCTTTACCGCCAGCCATAATAACAACAGAAACAGGAATCTTTCGCCTTGCTCTAATCGTCTTACCAGCAAATACGCCTTTCCATGTCAGAAGCTCAAGAAATTTATTTTCTTTACTGACAATAGGAATCCATTCTAAACGCTTGGACAGCATAAGACGTTTCACTTGAGCAATATCATACCCAGGTGAAACTTTAACAGGATGTGGATTAAGCGCCTTGCTCACGGGCTCATTCAAGCTGCCATTACTGAGAATCCAACGCCTAACATCCCCATCCGTCAATGAACCAAGAAGCTTCTTATTTTGATCAACTGCAAACAAGATTTTCATACTATTCTTGTCCATTTGTTTCATGGCTACTCGAATAGTTGCATTGGGTTCTATAAAAAGTAATCGTTTCATAATAATTATGCGTCAATCGCCTCTAATGTCCATTGGTTGGGACTGGCCAAGCTATCCTTGGGCAGATCGTTAGTATCTAACCTCGGAAGTGTCAACGGATTTAAATCTTTCTGACTCAAGTCCGCAATACCGACCTGGGTTGTTAACGCCAAGCTGCATCCTTTTTCTTTTAATACAGACAATAAAGATTCATTAAACCCTCCATAAGGATAACAAAGAACAAAATCTTTTGTGTCACAGCCGATCTCTCTTAAAAAATCTATCGAAAGATCCACTTCCTTTTCCTGCTGCTCTCTCGATAAGGTATTCAACCAATAGTGGTTATAACCATGGCTTCCAATATACATGCCTTTTCTTTTCATACATTTGAGCTGGTCAATCGTCATATACAATTCACGAGAAAAAGAACCTTCATCGTTTGAAACATATTTATTAAAAAGAAAATCGACAATCGTATTTCTTAACTTCTCTGGCAATTCTCTCTGCAGCATTCTTTTAATAAAAATTACTTCTTTGGTATCGAATCGAGACGCTTCTGAATTCAGTTTCTCATTATAAAACGCCGCAGACTCTAAAGAATATTCGCCTCGAAACTTGTCCATCATAGAGTACAGATCCGCAATGATGGATTTCTTATCTGGCGCAGATGCCAAAATAAAATGGATCTTGTTCACATCCAACACTTGATGTTCTTGAATCGCTTTGGCTGGTGGAAAGAAACTCCCCTGAATACCTAATTCATCTAAGACAGGAAATGCGAATTCATAATGATCTTTATAAGCATCATCAAAAGTAAGAAGCAGTGAGTTTTTAGGAAGTTCTTTTTGAATTTCAACCGCCTCAATCAGCTCTTCCATCTTGAGCACCGTGTAATGCTTCAATATATATTGTAGCTGTCCTTTGAATAAATCAATATCCAGCCCCTTGATATCCTGGTATCTGGAATTCTTTAAATCGCGAACATAATGATACATAACAATAGTTACTTTAGACATAATCTACACTTTTTGAACATGGATCATAAAAGAAGATGCTTGAGGAATAAGACTCATGTTATCTGGGGCGTAACCTTGTAATAAATTAGCAATATTCCCATGGATTACCGGATATTTATCTTTAAATGTAGGCACAATGCCGTGAATATGAACAGGATAAATCTCTTTAGGTTCAAGCCCTTTAGCCTTCAACATATTGATTAACTGGCCTGGCGTAAATTGATATCGAGTACTGACCTTGATACCTGTTTCTTGATGTTTCATTTCTTCCTTTTGAAACGGTGCTGTTGTTAAGTCCATCAAATCTTTAATACTCCCTGCTTTAACAATTTGGATCGCTTCTAACAAAAGCGCATTAATCGTGTTGTCATTAATTTGTTCTTCTGTAAATTTGTTTAATGAGAAAATATTAAAAAGCATATTTCTGGATCCTAGAACCAAGGACCCCTTAGACTTCAAAGCTTTAATACAAATATCCAACAGCTTATTAAGTTCTTCATACGAAATGTACTCAATAAAACCATTCGCCGATATGACGTCGTATTGTTTAGATTCAAAGGGGTATTCAAAAATAGAGCAACACTCAAATTTTGCCTTTTCCTTATGAGCTTTCTTAGCATTGTCTTTAGCAAGATCAATCATCTCTTTTGCAAAATCTACACCGATAGCATTAATATTCTTCTGAGCAAGTTCGCAAACAAGATCGCCTGTTCCACAGCCAATATCTAAAACTAATTCTGTGCTTTTTCTTTCACTGACGACCTTAAGAACAAAATCATTGCGCTGTTTAATGATATTAACTTCATCGTTATTATCTACGTTTGCCTTTCGTTTCCAATCTTTGGCATATTCCTTAAAATACTGTAACGCTTCTTTTTGTTGTTTGATTTCCATAGTACGGCCCTTTTTAAGTTGAACTTTTTGATCTAGAACGAAACCTTTTCAAGGCTACTTCAAAATCTTCCATACTATCAATATCAATAGAAACTTCTTCATCCATCACAAAAGGCAAGGTGCAGGAGGAATAAAAACTTCCCTTATAAATTCTCTTGATGGGTGCCATATAGATAAGCCCATTGGGTAGATAATATCTCGGTATGTTTTGTCGACGGATTTTTTGTCCTTTGATATCAAAACAGAAATCAATATACCCCTTGGAATTCTTTTCCAGCAACCATCCTGTCTTAACCGGCGCCTTTGTCACAGACACTAACGTATCGTTAGACGATCGACAATGGCGAAAATAATAAGCGATCGCCCCATCAATATGCTGTGTTGTACGCAAGGGCGACGTCGGCTGAAGAAGGATAATATAGTCATATGTCTGTCCATTTTTTTCTTTAAGCCATTTAATGGCATGACGCAAGGCCTCTTGAATCAAAGCCTTATCGGTGGCTAAGTTTGCTGGCCGTAAAAAAGGCACATTCGCTCCTGCCGCCTTGCTAATCTGAGCAATCTTTTCGCCATCGGTCGAAACCAAGGTGTTATCAATATATTTAGAATTTAAAGACGCTTCGATGGTCCAACAAATCAAGGGCTTGCCACCAAATTGCAGAATATTCTTATTCTTTAATCCCTTAGAACCTTGACGAGCACCAATAAAAGCTAGAATCTTATTTTTGCGATACATAAATTCTTCCGAATCCTAAAGAGATGTTCGGCCTACCTCTTCTAATGGAGTTTTAACCTTAGATTTCAACATATTAAATGATTCCTTAGGAACTGCCAGCGGATTGATTAATTTATCTGCGTCACCCCAGTGTTTTTCCGCCAACGCAAGAAGGCGTAGATCTTTTTGCATAACAATCTGTTGCAGCCCTAATAATTGGACGGGTGAGAAATTGTGAGAAATAACGGCCGTAATCTTGGAGGCATCTCCTAAATCCAAAATGAATTTCTCCAAATCTCCGTCATACTGCTTAAGAATGCTTTCTTTATAGGTGTAATACCATTCCGAACCTGGATAAGGTGTAGCAAAATGTGGTTTACAGTGAATGCCTAATTTGATCAAGCAATTAATCGTGGTTCTGACACTGTCAAAAGTCTCTAAAGGAAAACCGATGATAATATTGGGAATAGGAATGATTCCTGTGGACATACAAATACTGGGAGCTTCTAAATTATGCTTTTGGGTAACTCCCTTTCCTAAGGTCTTTAGGATCGTCGGGTCAAAAGATTCAATCCCATAGACTAAATGTGAACAGCCAGCTTTATACATAATTTCAAGCGTCTCTTTATTCGCTAAATTGGCGTGGCTTGTCCCCGACCAGAATACCCCGCCTTTATTCTCTGTATCAGGAACCCCGTCTCGACGAGAAGTAGGCTGTAAACCTTCTTTAATCCATAAATCACAAAGCTCTTTGATCCACACACGATTGCTGGTCGAGTCCATAGTCATTAAATTCTCATCAATAAAATTAATAAAATCTACCTGATATTTATCCACAAGGGTCTTAACCATGTCAACAATATAACGTGGGCTCAAGTAACGGATATTACGACCATAACTGAATCTAACATCTTTCTCACCTTTTTCATTCTCTTCAATAACCATATCGCCTGTTGTGCCTAGATGCCAACAGAATTTACAAATAAGACTACATCCTAAACTACCCATGATATCCATACGTCGCGTAGCAAGATAGCCGGCTTCACTATAAAGAAAACTGGAGTTCTTAAAATAGATTTCCAGGGGCAAAAGATCCCAAGCAGGATAAGGTAAGATTTCAAGTGTGTGAATATTAGATCGCACAGTTGCCAGAACGGGCTTAGAATTCTCATCCCGATAACAAACACCTAAAGTTTCTGAGAAATCAAAATTCTTGCGATCAATTTGCTCTAAAACAGCTGGCCAGGTAACAAAAGCTTCTCCCATAATTCCCAGATCAATCTCTGGAATCCACGTCATAATCTCTTTAGGCATACTAGTCAAGAATCCTCCCCCAGCAATAATAAATGCTTTCGGTGAGACCTTGCGAGCCACTTGAAGAATTTTCTTGATCGATCCATAGGTCGTTGTCAATCCTCCGATAGCGATAACGTCCCAATCATCGGCCGCACAAACCTTAGCCACAACCTCCGATCCCTTACGCCACGCATTCTCGTCATAGATCTGAACAAAATGACCTTTCTCCAAGGCGATCGCAGCAAGCATGGCAAGGCCATAAGGTATGTGCTGCGGCGCATCCTCTTCTCGAACAATAGGATTGATCATTAAAATCTTAGCCATGGAATTCTCCTTTTATCTGTGACGCTTTAAAAAATCATCTAAACTAACACACTGCACCTTCTCATCAATCAAGGTCCCGCCTTCTGTACAATTAAATGTCTGGCTATTGGATTGAGTCAAAAGTTCTAGAAAATTTCTTCGATACCAAAAATACGTAGGGTCTGTATAAAATTTCTCCTTAGTCAGAGGAAATTCAAAATGTACGAACAGCGATTCAATTGAATCCCCCTCTTCCATATGATGATGCAATTCATAAAATGTTTGTGTCTTTTCTTTTGGCAAATCTGAATAATATCCTAGATCCATCCCTACTAAAGCAATTTCGGAAATTTTCAAAACAGAATGAACAAAAACCCAGGCGGCTGTACCCACTGTTCCGCCAGTATTCAAACACGGCAATCGATTAATGTTATAAATTTCCCGCGTAATGCTTCCTGAAGACTTAGGATCATCCACTAAAGGATTCCACCAATACATATCAACCCCTACCTCTTTGAGACGATTCACAACATTACGAGGAGAAGTTGAAGACACGATGGCTTTGGTGTGACGGCCATTGGTATTCACAAGATCAACATGGCGTTTATTTTGTTCAATGGTATTATTTCTAAACTCAACATCTAAATCTTGACGGGCAAAAAAATCATCCTTGGCAGAGTTTACTTCAAAATCATGATCACCAAACCAACGTACAATCCTCGTGGGATGAGGGTCTAGAGTAATAACAAAATCAGGAATTAACCCCGCTTTGAGCGAAGCAATGTAAGCCCCATCCACAGCAACAATCGTACCTGTGTAGCCGGAGTCCAGAATTCTTTTGATCGAATTGCGCCTGTGAACACTAGGGCCAGCGCTGATAACAATAGCTGATTCAACTTTCTTGCCCTGCAAAGGCATCAATTCCTTAATAGATTTCTTGACATCAGGGGCATTCAAGCGGGCATGTTCGATAATCGCATTCTTATGCACATTTAAACCGACCTGAGTGATCTCGTCTAAGATCAAATCTAGTTTTTTATTTTGCTGCTTTTCCATCTTGTTCGTCCCCGTTCCAAGTTAAATTATTGCGTTCCATATATACCATGCTCCCGCCGATGGAAGCAAGAGCCTTCTTTTTATATTCCTCATGAAAGGACAGAGATTTCTTTTCCTCATCAATCTTTACAGGATTTTTGACTTTAAAATTACCTTTGAGCAATTGATTTTCTTCCATATTCGTCTCCTCCAATTAGTAAAAACGTTCTTATTAAATTTATGTTTTAACTGTTTTTTCTCTATTTCCCGAATTCAACCTTGAAGTGCAACACCTGCGGCAAAGACTTCAGCAGGGGTTTTAAAACCGAGACATTTTCTCGGTCTGTTGTTGAGCCAACGCTCA
>JAYTXU010000028.1:0-3216 GCA_043742785.1 Candidatus Omnitrophota bacterium | reverse complement strand
TGGGATATAAAACCGCTAATCAGACGGTACAGGAGTGCTTAGAAAGCAACAGTTTTGCTTTAAGATCTAAAGTTGTCGCACTATGAGTTACAATTCGCGAGCTGTAGTTGCTGATAAAAATAAATAGACGCAGCCTATAAAGCATATTAAAGTATCACAAACGGGGTTAGCGAATGAAAAAATTAATAAACAAAAAAGCCACTGCTTTATCAACATTACCTGCCAGTTACGCCGATTTTCTAAATTCATTAAAGACCCGAATCCGTAAAGCCCAGATAAAAGTTACCCTCTCAGCCAATCGTGATCTGGTTGAGCTCTATTGGGATGTTGGGAGGTCGATTTGTGAAAAACAGAATAATGAAGGATGGGGAACAAAAGTAATTGAACGGCTTGCCGCTGATCTTTCCAAAGAGTTCCCTGGGGTGGAAGGATGGTCTAGGGCTAATCTTTATCGAATGAGAGCGTTTTATTTGGCTTATCCCAAGATGGACTCAATTGTCGCGCAGGCTGCGCGACAATTGCCATGGTGGCATAATATTATTTTGATTGAGAAAATTTCCAGTAATGATGAAAGACTTTGGTACGCAAAGAAAACAATTGAAGAAGGCTGGAGCCGTAATATTTTAGCTCTTCAAATTAAAGCAGATCTTTTTCATCGGAAGGGTAAAGCTCTTACTAATTTTAAAGTTGCTCTTCCATCACCTCAATCTGATCTTGCTCAAGAAACCCTTAAAGACCCGTATGTTTTTGATTTTTTGACTTTAACCGACCCAGCCCGTGAACGGGAAGTAGAGAACCAATTAGTAAGTCATGTAGCCAAGCTTCTATTGGAAATGGGGGCCGGTTTTGCTTTTGTGGGGCGTCAAGTGCCTGTTGATGTGGCAGGGAATACATACTTCTTGGATTTGCTTTTTTATCACACCCATTTGCATTGTTATATTGTCGTGGAGCTAAAAGCGGGAGTATTTAAACCAGAGTATGCCGGTAAGTTGAATTATTATCTTTCTGCTGTAGATGATTTGATTAGACGAAAAGGGGATGAACCAACAATTGGGCTACTTCTTTGCCGGTCAAAAAACAAGATCGATGTTGAATATGCTTTTCGAGATATTCATAAACCTATTGGTGTCGCTGAATGGGAAACTAAACTGGCGAAACGTTTACCTGAGAATCTTCGTCCTAGCCTACCTACTGTTCATGAAATCGAAGAAGCTCTGATGGATGCACCTAAATCTAGTTCAATGAAAAGCAGAAAAGTGAAATGAGGAGACTATTTTGTTTAAATTAGTAAAGAAATTATTGTTTGAAAAGCCTCTCACTCCCGAGGAATTGATTGCACTTTCCAAAAGCCCTAACGGGTATGAACGTGAAAGAGCCATTAAGAAAATGATAGAGAAATCTAATTCTATCTTTTTGGATGCTTTGCTTGTCCGTGTCAATGATTGGGTTCCTCAGATTAGGAAATTGGCTAAGCAAGGGGTTGCGGATTTGATGAAAGATACCAATATAGATACTTTTGTGTCTTCTTTGGATAAGATTCTTTTGCTGAAGAAAAAAGGAAGGGAAGATCATTCTGAGTTAGTGGGGCAATTATGTCATTTTGTTTTACGTGAGGAAAAAGAAGGCAAGTTGATTCAGAATGTAAAATTATTATCTGGTGATTTGGCGCGTGCTTCGTATGAGTTATTAGAGCAAAAAATGTCTGCGGTTGATTTGATTAAGCTTGTATTGAGTTCAAGAGACATTGTTTTGATTAGAAGAGGGAGTGCATTGATTAGTCAATTGAACGATAATGATTTCGAACAGCTTTTCCCGGAACTTATTGCCTCTCGCTATTCGTATCCAAGGTGTATAGCATTACAAATAGGTATGCGTAAATTTCCTGAACGTATTAAGAGTAATTTTATTTCAATGCTTCTTGATGATAGTGCAGATATTAGGCTAGTGAGTATTAATTTTTTTAAGACTAATAGTGTAGATATTAGAAAATTTTATTTAGACCAGCTATCGACTTCTTCGAAAAGCAAGATCACGACGAATGCTTTATTGGGACTTGCTTATGCTAAATGTAGTGACTGCATTGAAACAGTTAACTCTTATTTAACTTCTCCTTTAGTTAGAGTGCGGGAGGCAGCTTTACGAGCAATTTATGCCTTAACCCCTAGCGATTCTTTAACCATTCTTCTAAATGCTATTTTAGACGATTCACCACGAGTCTCCAAAGTAGCCAGCTTATTAATTTTAAAAAGCGAGAAGAAGCCTTCATTCAATGAATTTGTTAAAGTCTTTGAACTAGCAAAAAAAGATTATTCAATTAATGGCTTAATGCAATTAGCATATTTTTCAAGCAAATGGGATGTGCTACTGCTGATTTTAAAATTTTATAAAATATCGCCAGAAATTTATAAAAAGGAACTTAAGAGATGGGTGTCAGGATTTAACATTCGTCAAGAGTTACCAACCCAAGAGCATATTTCTGAAATTAGATCATTATTGGGGTCTATTTCAGGCAACATTGATGAACAGATATTGAATTCATTACGGTTTACTTTAAGGCCGTTTGGGATTGACTAGGAGGTCATTAAGGTTTTATCAAAGTTTAATTGTCGCTCAGGTCGTGCGACGATTACCTTTTAAATTAATTGTGTGATTAGTGCGTAATTATATTTGGGACATTTATGGGACGTTTGGCATATTAATGCCATTTAGGTAATGATTCACAATTGGTTCAAATGGCTCAGTGGAATTCCGACACAAATCCGACAAACATGACATTTCTAAAAAGCCATAATCGGGCCGAAATAGCGCTATTAATATTGGCTATTCTGGCGATTACGAAATTAAATTTACTTAATTTATCGAGAAAATATAGTGATGAAAATTAGTAGAAAACAAAAGATCATTCATTTATTCTTCATGGAGTCAATCAGATGGCGAATCAAAGTTACTGATCCACTTAAATATAGAATTAAAGGTCTTCCGAATTGGTTTCTAATAAATCCTGGAGTCATTTTAGACCAAAGCACTCCGCATTTCGAGAACAACCACTACATTCCTATAAACAAACAAGAAGCGATGATTATTGATAATAAACTGTCTTTTCTCGTTAAAAAAGAGTCCCGAATTCAACCTTGAAGTGCAACACCTGCGGCAAAGACTTCAGCAGGGGTTTTAAAACCGAGACATTTTCTCGGTCTGTTGTTGAGCCAACGCTCA
>JAYTXU010000027.1:0-3444 GCA_043742785.1 Candidatus Omnitrophota bacterium | reverse complement strand
AAACTCACGACATATTTCAGCCATCTTTTCACCTTGTAATAATCTTCCAATGAACTTCATTTTTTCATCCATGATAACACTCTCTTTCCATGGCATAGGCGTACCCCTTTCTATGCCATTATTATATTGAAGTGTTACCCATGTCTCCGGTATAATCTGTTACTGATGTGTCAGGAAGGACATTTTTCAAGATAGGGTGGTCTATGAGTATATGGTTGGTTGTGATTTGTACTTTTCTTTTTCGAATTGTTAAGTTCTTTTTGATTTTCTTTATTTTTTATAAAATTATAGGGATGATTGAAAAACGTTCAGGTAAGAAACTGCTTCTTGGAATCAAGATGGGTGGCTTGTTAATTGTTTCGGGGGCAGTTTATGATTTGTTTAAATTAGTCGATTGGGATTATTATCTTTTCACATTTCAAGGCATGTCTTCCCAAATGATTGTGGTTAGATATGTTCTTTCTTTTTTATGGAGATTTATTTTATTGGTTGTCGGATTGAAATTATTACAACTTAATGAGAAAGCCAGGAAGAGTATCATTGTTATGGCTTGGGTTCAAATTGTTACAATCTTTTGGAAGCATCCTTTATCTGTTTTTCAGCATTTAGCTCTTAATATACAGCAGCAAACAATGCCTGGAACTACAGAATTAATTCATCCTTGGCAACCATGGGTTCCATTTGTATTTTTCTCTATTTTTGATCTTGTTATATCATTGGTTATTATTTATTATTTTAGTCGTTCCTCGATAAAAGAGCAATATGGGACAAATTCGTAAGGTAGGAGATGTTTACTATATTGAATTCTATGCGCGTGGGCTTATGTATACGCAGGCAGCAGGATCTAAAGAAGAAGATGCTCGAGCGCTGCTTAATCAGGTTGAAGCAAAGATAACGCAGGGTGAATCCCTAACCATTGTTCGAGAAATTCATTTAGAAGTATTCTTTGAAAAGTTTCAAGTCTATGCTCAGGATAGGTTTTCATCTAAGAGTATGGATCGTTTTATTGCGACATGGATGCATTGGAGAGGGTTTTTAAAAAAAACTTATCCGCAAATTCAACAACTCTCTTGTATTACCCCTGCTATCATTGAGTCGTATAAAACAGCTTTAACTAAAACAAGTAAGCCTAAGATTGTAAATTTGACCATTTTATTGTTAAGGGAAATTTTAGAGTATGGCATTAGAATAGGGTTTATTAATGATAATCCCAGTCTGCACATAAGCCTTTTAAAATTGCCTTTAACAATTATTAAAACAGGTCAACGTTCGCAAGTAGCTAAAGATTTGCTGTTGCGCAGCATAAGTTTAGAGAAGATTTATTCTATTCTTAAACTTAAAGATGTAGCCCAGATCATGTATTGGTCTGATTTTATTCCATTAAAAAGGGATGAAGTGTACACGTAATCCATATTAAATAGATGACTAAAAAATTGATATACAATTAGGTGTTTTATTGTATAATTCGGTCTCAAAATATAGCTTTGCGCCTGTACCTGCTTCTTTAGAAAAACATCTATGGTGGTAGGGTACGGTTGGTTTAAATTGTTCTTAGAAAGATCTTTTAGTAATTTTGCGCCTGTAGCTCAACTGGATAGAGCGTCAGTCTACGGAACTGAAGGTTGCAGGTTCGACCCCTGCCAGGCGCGTTTTCTTCGCGTATATGAAAAAAAGCTCATCTCAACCTGATTCCTTTCTCTTATTAACTGGTCTTGCTCAAAAAATAAATTCTCCATTGAAAGCTCTTTTATTAAGTTCTCAGAAGCTTTTGGATACTTATAAATCCAAAGATTTTGAGTATATTTCTTATAAAGATTTCAAGCATATGTTGGTGACATTAGAACAGATGAACAAGCAGATTCATCGTTGTTATGAAACGACACAACGAATGGTTGGACTAGACCATTCAGAAAAAAAACAGGAAGCATGTAATATTAATGATGTTATTAATGATGTGGCGAAGATTTTTAGACAACAGGCATTTTTAAATGAAATTAGATATCAAATTCGTTTAAATAAAAATATCTCTCTTGTTAATCTAAATAGACTCGATGGTCATCAAGTTATTCATAATGTTTTAGCGAATGCCATACAAGCCTTGCCAGCAGGGGGAGTTATAAAGATTTGCACCTCTTTCGATAAGAAAACTAATTCTGTTCTTGTTGAGGTTCTAGATGATGGGGTAGGAATTAGTCCAGAGAATCTTTCTAATATATTCGAACCGTTCTTTACAACGAGGGGTTACGGTGTTGAGAAAAGTTCTGGTTTGGGGTTATCGGTTGTTCATGCCATTGTTCAAGCCGTAGGCGGATCCATTCATGTGCAAAGTTCTCTGCGTAAGGGGACTCAAGTCAAAATCCTTCTTCCTGTTGTGAGTGAATGATTAAATTTGACGAAATGTTTATGCAGGAAGCAATCCGTGAGGCTAAAAAAGCAGCTGAAATAGATGAAGTACCTATTGGAGCTGTTGTTGTTTTCGAAAATAAAATAATTGCTCGTGGGCATAATCAAGTGGAGATGCTTAAAGATCCAACTGCCCATGCGGAAATGATCGCTTTAACAGCGGCGACTAGTTATTTGCAATCGAAGTGGTTGCAGGAATGTACCCTCTATGTTACAATCGAGCCCTGTTCGATGTGTGCCGGGGCGTTAGTCTTAGCTCGTCTGGCCAAAGTTTGTTTTGGGGCAGAAGATGTTAAAGCTGGTGCTTGTGGTTCAGTCTTAAATATTGCAAATCACAAAGGTTTAAATCATCGTTTGGATGTTGAGGGAAATATTCTAACCTTGCAATGTGCCGGGTTAGTTAGTAGTTTTTTTAAAATGAAACGAAAAGTAAAAGCTGTAGAAGAGAATTAGTAATATCCTTTGCTTTAAGTAGAGCTTAGGATCCAAAATTCTGAAGAAATTTTGGAGAGGTGGCAGAGTGGCCGATTGCAGTTGACTGCTAATCAACTAACCTGGGTGACTGGGTTCCAGGGTTCGAATCCCTGCCTCTCCGTTTTTTCGATACGTATTAAGAAGATATAAAAAGACTTACCTTTAAGGAATGTGGTAAGGAAATGTTGATTTTTTTATTATTCGTTCTTTTGATATTTCTTGGGTATGCGCCGGCTTTATCGACTCAATTTGGAATAAACGTTGATTATCTCTTCCTAAATGGCAGTTTTCAAAACAGATCTTACATAGAAGAATTCACTCATTTATACCTCATTGGTAGGGAGGGGTGGGCATATCTTTTGAGTTGGCAATCCTGGTTTATTAATGAACTTTGGATTATGCCGCTCGTCCGCTGGGCGATGGTTGTTTTACTGCTTCTTTTCTTATTTTATTTTCAAAAATTTCTAAGCCCGAATTCAACCTTGAAGTGCAACACCTGCGGCAAAGACTTCAGCAGGGGTTTTAAAACCGAGACATTTTCTCGGTCTGTTGTTGAGCCAACGCTCA
>JAYTXU010000026.1:0-19876 GCA_043742785.1 Candidatus Omnitrophota bacterium | reverse complement strand
GACTTGAGGCAATTTCTCCGTTGGTTTCACCATGATTTCACCAGGACGGATATAAATTTCCGTATCCATGGTAAAACCAGTACTCAATCCAGCGGTTGCTTCTGTTCTCTTTGCACCGTTAAAGTATTCCACCGATTTGATGCGGTTCTTTTTACCTGAAGGCAGAAAGACAATCTCTTCACCCACCTTGATTATTCCTGTTTCCACACGGCCAGATACAATACGGCGATCATCTCCTTCTTCTGTAAACTTATAGATATCCTGAACTGGCATACGGAAAACCTGATTCTCTTTTGGAGCAGCTTTCTCAAAACCATCTAAGACACCTAAAATAGATTTTCCTTTGTACCAAGGCATGTTGGCAGATGGAGCAATCATGTTATCGCCATGAAAGGCAGCGATAGGAATAAAACAGTTTGGTTTTAAATCAATCTCGTTGAGAAATTTAGTGTAATCGGCTTTGATTTGTTCAAAAACTTTCTGATCGTAACCAACCAAATCCATTTTATTAACGCAAACAGCGACGTTCTTGATTCCTAAGAATCTCATCACATAACCATGACGTTTGGAATTCTCACGAATCCCTTCTTTAGCATCAATCAAAAGCAAGGCTGCTTCTGCACGGGCAGCTCCCGAAATCATGTTCTTTAAGAATTCAATATGGCCTGGCGCATCGATGATGATGTAATCTCTCTTCGCAGATTTGAAAAAAGAACGTGCTGTATCAATGGTGATGCCCTGAGACTGCTCGTCTTTGAGAGCATCAAGTAAAAAAGCATATTCAAATGGCTTAGCATTACGGGCACAATTAGCTTTGACGGCTTCAAGTTTTCCATCTGGCAAGGAGCCTGTGTCAGCTAATAGCCGGCCGACAAGGGTACTTTTACCATGATCAACGTGACCTACAATAACAACATTCATTTGTTCGCGATTATTATTCATTACATGTACCCATCTTTACGAAGAGTTTCTAAACCGCCGCCGTCTTCCTTGTCCTGAGCACGACCGGAACGCTCAGCAATATTCTTAAATTTACCTTCTCTTAATTCTTTAACAATCTCAGCCACATTCCGAGCGGTTGAGTCAACAGGTGTTGTGCAGGGATAGCATCCCAGGGATCGATAGCGTTTCCCCTTACCCTGATCAAAATATAAATGCGTGATAGGAATATTCTCACGTTCAATATATTCCCAAATATTTAACTCTGTCCAATCAAGTAAAGGATGTACACGCACATGAGTTCCCGGAGCAAAGTCTGTTTTAAATTGATTCCATAATTCAGGCGGCTGATCGCCAACATCCCAATCACTATTTCTGTCACGAGGAGAGAAATAGCGTTCTTTAGAACGACTACCTTCTTCGTCGGCTCTGGCACCAACAATGACCCCTGTATACGGTTCCGTATTGGTATCAATATCATATTGACCTGTTTTATGATTCAAACGTTTGCGCGGCCAAGTTCCAGCCAAGGTATTCTTCAAAGCATCAGTCTTTAATGCCTTGCAGCAAGCCAAACGATCGATGGCTCCATCAGGAAAAGTTTTCTTCTCTTTAAGGGCCTGGGTATTTTGTCCCACCACCATGTTGAGATTAAATTCCATAGCCAACTTATCACGGTATTGAATCATTTCAGGAATCTTGTAACTGGTATCCACATGCACCAATGAAAATGGCACATGACCAAAGAAGGCCTTACGAGCCAACCACAAAAGAACTGTCGAATCCTTACCAATCGACCAAAGCATGACTAAGGATTTAAATTCACGGTAGGCTTCACGTAGAATATAAACACTTTGAGATTCTAATTGATCTAATTTATCTGCTGTTTTCATAAGCTATTTCTTATTACCCTTCCAATTGGGGTTGTTATGCAATCCACATTCCTTTTGCTCAGGATTCTCCCACCACCAACGGCCGGCACGAATATCTTCCCCTGGTTTTACAGCACGGGTACAGGGTGCGCAACCGATGGATATAAATCCCAATGCATGTAATGGACTTACATCAATTCTATTTTTCTGAATATATTCATGAACTTGTTCCAAACTCCAATCAATCAAAGGATTAACTTTAACCTTACTATTAGCTTCATCCCATTCAAAGGCGCTATCTTGAACTCTAGTAATGGATTGAGACTTTCTGAGTCCAGTCATCCAGGCGTCTGAATTACTTAATGCTCGACGCAGAGGTTCAACTTTACGCACATTACAGCATAATTTACGATTCTCAATACTTTCATAAAATAAATTAATCCCCTTGTCCTGTACCATTGTTTCCACGGTTTGAGTTTGAGGATAAAAAATTTTAAACTTTAATTTAGGGTATCTTTTTTGTGTCTTTGCTAACAATTCATAGGTATCTTTAAATAAGCGGCCAGTATCCAAGGTAAAAATTTCAATGTCGCTGGCTACCTTGGAAATCATATCAGTAATAACTTGATCTTCTTCTCCCAAGCTCGTTGCAAGAACAATCTTACTGCCGAATTCTTGATACGCTAAACGAATGATACCCTCAGCATCTAATACTTTGGCTTTGTCCTGTAATATAAGAACTTTTTCTTTAGGCATAACAATTCCTTTAATTAAATATCATAACTAATTGATTTGACCTGTTGACGCTGACGATTACAAAGATCCTCAAGATTAATTCCTTTGAGGGTCACAATAATACTTTTATCGATTTCCTGCCAAAGAAGGCTGATCGCGTCGTCCTTCTTTGTTTTACGTTGCTCTTCATCAAAAGAGCCCATACCGCCTAATTGTTTGACAACATCCGCCAAACTTATTTTTCTTGGATCCATTGCCAAGACATATCCACCTACCTTACCGCGAATACTATGCACATACCCCAAACTTTTTAAGGCAATCAAAATATGAATCAAAAATTTCTGCGGCACAATGGCTTTACGGCTAATATCACTTAACTGCTGCGGTTTTGTTTCAGGCCAATGCAAGGCTAATTCCAAAAGTGCCCTCACTGCATAATCCATTTTAGCAGAAACTTTCATAACATCCCTCTAAATATCAAATTCATAATAAGTTACTTGTCTAAGCGACACAAAAACCTGATCATGCTTCTTTAATTCTAACTTTTTAAATTCTTCCTGGGTAATTTCAGCCTGAATAGGATTCCCCTCCGGAGTGCTTAAATCAACCTTAACGACTGAACCTGCAGGATTTATATAATCAATCTTAGCTTCAAGTGAGGCTGCATCTTTGGCTACGTGAGTAATTTCAAATTGATGAGGGCGCACAAAAACATTAGCTGTCTTAGTATCTTTATTGGCGTTAGGTAATTCTATGATTGAACTACCCACATAGGCTTTTCCATTTTCAACACGGGCATGAAATAAATTTACATTTCCTAAAAAATTAAGAACAAATTTATTAGCAGGTTTATGATAAACGTCTTCTGGAGTTCCTGCCTGCTCAATACGCCCTTGATTCATGACAACAATTTTATCCGCCACTTCTAGTGCTTCTTCCTGATCATGAGTCACAAATAACGAAGTAATATGAAGCTTATCGTGAAAACGCCTAAGCCATTGACGTAATTCTTTTCTGACCTGAGCATCTAGAGATCCAAAAGGCTCATCTAATAAAAGAACCTTAGGTTCAACAGCTAAAGCGCGGGCTAAAGCAATACGTTGACGCTGTCCGCCAGATAACTGCCAGGGATAACGTTTCTCTACCCAATCTAACTGAATTAAACTTAAGAGTTCTTTGACTTTAGCCTTAATTTTCTCTTCAGAAGGTCTCACATCTTTTGGTTTTACTCTCAAACCGAAGGCAATATTATCAAAAACGGTCATATGACGGAACAAAGCATAATGTTGAAATACAAAACCAACACCACGGTCTTTTGTTTTTGTTTCCTTCGCATCAGCCCCCAGAAAAAGAGTTTCTCCAGAATCTGCGGTCTCAAGACCTGCAATGATACGTAAAAGTGTCGTCTTTCCTGAACCCGATGGCCCAAGAAGAGCTGTTAATTCGCCAGTATTAACCTTCAAATCAATATTGTCTAAAGCTTTGAAAGCTCCAAATGTTTTTGTTAAACCTTTTACTTCAATACTCATATCTATTTCCTTTAGTGGGTGCCGCGTCGCGCAAACTTTAATTCATGTTTAAATTTTAATTCAACCAAAGATTTTACTATCAAGGTCACAAGAGCCAACATCGCTAAAATAGATGCTGCAGCAAAAGCAGCAGTAAATTGATATTCATTATAAAGAATCTCAATATGCAGCGGCAGCGTATTCGTAAGTCCACGAATATGCCCGGAGACAACTGAAACAGCGCCGAACTCTCCCATGGCACGGGCATTACATAAAATCACTCCATACAGTAAGCCCCATTTAATATTAGGTAAAGTGATATACCAAAACGTTTTAAATCCGCTGGCTCCCAAGGTTAACGCTGCTTCTTCTTCCTCGTTTCCTTGAGTTTTCATTAAAGGAATGAGTTCGCGGGCCACCATCGGAAAGGTTACAAAAATGGTAGCTAAAATAATCGCCGGTATAGCAAAAATAATTCTTATATTGTGTTCAATGAGCCATGGACCAAAAGCTCCCTGAGCACCAAACATCAACACGAAAATAAGACCTGAAATAACTGGTGATACCGATAGCGGTAAATCAATCAGGGTTAAAAGAAAATTCTTTCCATGAAAATCAAACTTAGCAATAGTCCAGGAAGCTGCAATACCAAAAATAACATTTAATGGCACCGCCACTAAAGCTGTAATCACTGTTAAACGAATCGCTGCCAAGGTGTTGTTATCGGTCAGTGAATGAAAATAAACAGCCAACCCTTTATTAAAAGCCGTTGTCAAAACAATCGCTAAAGGTAAAATAAGAAATAATCCCATATAACCCAAGGCTATGGTAATCAATGTCCACTTAACAGCTGAGGATTCTCTGCGAGCTTGTGACATATTAACTTAATCCTATTCGTTTAGCCGAATACCATTGTAAAAAATTTGTAAATGCCAATAATACAAATGACACTAAAAGCATCACCACCGCAATGGCTGTCGCTCCCTGATAATCATATTGCTCGAGCTTGGTAATAATGAGCAGCGGTGCTATCTCTGTTTTGCCTGGCATATTACCGGCAATAAAAATAACAGAACCATATTCTCCAATAGCACGGGCAAAGGATAAGCTAAATCCTGTTAATATGGATGGTAATAGCACTGGAAAAATAACCTTCACAAATGTCTGCCAGCGTCCAGCCCCAAGACTCGCCGCTGCTTCTTCTAATTCTGGGTCTAGATCTTCTAAGATTGGTTCAACAGTTCTTACAATAAAAGGTAATCCAATAAAAATAAGAGCTAAAGTAATTCCAAGGGTACTATAAGCAGATTGAATCCCCATTTTATAAAGATATTGCCCTACCCATCCGTTGGAAGAATACAAAGCAGCTAAAGAAATCCCTGCTACTGCGGTTGGTAATGCAAACGGAAAATCAACCAAGGCATCCACAATGCGCTTACCTGGAAATTGGTAACGAGCCAAAACCCAAGCAATGAGAAAACCAAAGACGACGTTAATGCAGGAAGCAACAAAAGCAGCTCCAAAACTTAAACGATACGCTGCTAATGTTCTAGGAGATAAAATAACATCCCAAAATGCGCTCCATCCCATTGTTGATGTTTTAGAAAATAACATCGACAATGGAATAAGCACGATTAGGCTTAGGTAAAATACCGTATAACCTAATGATAAACTGAAACCTGGTAATGTATTGCGCGTTTTGAGTAAAAACATAGTTTATTAACCTGGTTACAATACTAATAAAACCCTTTCCTGGCAAATAATTTTAAGGATTAATTTCCGTAAATCTCATCAAAAGTTCCTTTATCTGCAAAATGAACTGCTTGTGCCTTAACCCATCCGCCAAAGGCCTCATCAATCGTAAATAACTTAACTGGTTTTAATTTGTCTGCATATTTCGCGATAATTTGTTTGTTGCGAGGACGATAGTAATTCTTGGCTGCAATTTCTTGCCCCTCATCGCTGTAAAGATACTTTAAATATTCCTCCGCAACCTTTCTGGTGCCGTGACGATCTGCGTTACGTTCTACCACCGCAACTGGTGGTTCCGCCAAAATACTGATAGACGGTACAATAATCTCAAACTTATTCGGCCCCAATTCATTTACAGCTAGATAAGCCTCATTCTCCCATGCCACCAAAACATCTCCGATGCCGCGCTCCACGAAAGTAGTCGTAGAACCGCGAGCCCCGGAATCCAATACAGGAACATTTTTGAAGATCGCTTTAAGAAATTCTTTAATCTTGGCTTCATCCCCATTAAATTTCTTTAAAGCATACCCCCAAGCAGCTAAATAATTCCAACGAGCACCACCGGAAGTCTTAGGATTAGGAGTAATCACTGAGATACCAGGCTTTGCTAAATCATCCCAATCTTTAATACTCTTAGGATTTCCTTTACGAACTAAAAATACAATAGTCGAAGTATATGGTGAACTGTTTTCAGATAAAGATTTTTGCCATTCCCTAGAAATAAGGCCGCTTTTACTGGCAATGTTATCAATATCATAAGCTAAAGCCAAGGTCACGATGTCTGCATCAAGTCCATCGATAACAGAACGGGCTTGTTTACCACTGCCACCATGAGATTGGTTCACAACCACATCATCCCCAGTTTTCCCCTTCCAATAAGAAGCAAAAACTTTATTGTAATCTTCATACAACTCACGCGTTGGATCATAGGAAACATTTAACAAAGTAATTTGTTTAGCCAAAGCATTACTAGCTAAACCTATGGTTAATATAAAGCCAAGTACTATATTTAATGAATTTCTAATTTTCATATAAAACTCTCTTTCTAAAATTAATAAGATAATTGTAAACGACTAAAGATTATATTTTCTGTTGGACGATCATTACCGTTTCCTGATCCTCTATCAAAATGAGTTTGTTCATAGTTTAATCCTAAACGCACATTCTTATTAGGATACCAATTCAAACCAGCTCCCCATGCTTCCTCTTTGGAAACACCAGTCGCTGCTGTTAAAGTCCCAAAACCTTCATCGAAGATTTTGTCATCCATTTTTAAAGTCCCATAGCGGCCAACCACTTCAAAAGCACCCCATATTCCTTTTTCCAGATCAAAATTATTGCGAGGTGTAATCCCTTTATAGGAAGCCAGCTCACCTGTTAACACATAGTTCGAAGATAATTGCCAGGCTCGATTGGTAAAGGTGTCATGAATATTATTCCCGCGGGTCAATTCTTGGGTTGAACTGACATACTCACCCAAAAGACCAAAGCCCCCCTTATAGAAATAAAACTGCGGACTTACACGGCTATGAGCGCCATCGGCAACAAGACCGGTACCTGAATAGCTGAAAATACTCGCTTGTCCAGAGGATCGATAGGTTGGTAAGGTGGTTCCTTCATTATGACCATAGGAACCCGCGATGCCCACACCAAGACCTTTGAGAGCTTCAGGCCCTTGATTCTTAAATGGCTGTACAAAAACACGGCCAATCACATCTTTATCATTATTTGTATCCGCGGCATCATTGCTAGACAGATCAGCACCGCCATTAAAAATACCAACAGCATAATTGACGGATTCACCAAACAAGTCTCCAAATAGTTGAAAACCAACATCACGATTAGGCACTAAATTGGAAGGTAAACCGGTCTCAATGAAATTAGCCACGGCATCAGATTGTAAACGTTCTAATCCAAATGGAGCCTTGAATTTACCGCCGCGAATCTTCAGCCATGGATACCACTTGAAATCGGTATAAACATCCACCAATAATGTGTTGCTGTTGGCATTGTTAGCAAAATCCGGCATTAAATAAAAGTCGAAATACTTCCCCAATGTTCCTTCAAAGATGGGACGAGCTCTTCTCACTAAGAAATTATCAGTTGTCCCAGCTAAATCTTTACTGTTACCAGTGAAGACGCGGGCATCGGCCTGAATCAATCCTCTAACCTTTAATTTAAAACTGTCATCAGGACTCTTAATAGAGAAACCATCTTTTGAACTAGCGGTAATAATGGGAACATCTGGTGCCTTTTTAGCAGCCTCTTCTTTATCCACTTCAATTTGACGCTTAAGAACCACCACTTCTTGTTCTAGGGCATTTAATCTTGCCTCTAAAGCTGCTGTATCGGCCAAAGCTAAATTTGAACCGCCAAAGGCAGTTATTACGGTTAAAACAGCTAAAATACGTGCTAATAACCTCATTTCTTACTCCTATATAGGTCTGCTTCATATTTGAAGCATTCATTGTTTATTTTAAAATTTGATCTGATTGTAAAAAATAGGAAGAACTCTAGCAACAACATGGTTGGCTGGAGCTGCGGGATTGGAAATGTGTAATCATTACTAAGTTAGTCATGTAAGTAAATATACCATCAAAATCTCATTTGTCAAATATTTTCTTACACTTTTTTTTAACTCTTCTTCCACTCCTGATAAACCGCATCCACCAAGGGCTTAATGATTTCCTGGGAGAAATCAAACTTGATACCAGCCGCTTGATAAAGCTCAGGCAATGGACGAGAGCCGCCTAGAGAAAGGCCGTGGCGATAGTCGGCTAATGCTTTTTTAGGATTGTTCTTAGCATTAAGCCACAATTGCAGAGCTCCTAATTGAGCAATTCCATATTCAATATAATAAAAAGGAACTTCAAAGATATGAAGCTGACGATGCCATAGATAAGCCTGTTCTTCTTCTAAACCATCCCAATTAACAAACTTGCCGCCAAATTGATGATAAAAACCCATCCAGGCTTGACGCCGCTCTTGAGGCGAATGATTAGGATGTTCATAAAGCCAATGTTGAAAAGCATCAATATTAGCTACCCAAGCTAAGATATGTACAATTCCCTCTAAATGCTCCCTATTAGAGCGACCTGCATCTTCTTTAGAATAAAATTCATTCAAATACTCTCCCCCTAATAACTCCATCGACATGGAAGCTACTTCACAAAATTCCATAGGCGCATGGCGATAATCCACCAAAGGATCTTTAGCAGCAGCCAAAGCATGAAAAGCATGGCCGGATTCATGTAAAAGCGTACGCACATCATCATCAACACCTACCGCGTTCATAAATATAAAAGGTTTGCGCGCTTCACTTAAAGTATTTTGATAACCGCCTGGTGCCTTACCTTTACGATTCTCTAAATCTAAAAGACCTAAATCTTTCATTTCTTTAAACTCAGCACCTAACTGTTTATCTAAATGATTAAAAATATTTTGCGTTTTATCAATCAAATCAGAAGATTTTCCAAAAGGCTTTAGAGGCTGTTTACCGTGCGTGTCCACTGCTAAATCCCATGGACGAAGACTACTCAGCTTCATCTCTTGCTGACGTTTTTTTAAAATTTCACCATAAAGAGGAACAACTAACTTTTCTATAGTTTCATGATATTCTTTACAATCAGCAGGCTTATAATCAAAACGATGATAGGAACGAAATTGATACTCAATAAAACTATTCATCTTTGCATTAGCCGCTACTTCACAACGCAGCTTAAACATCTGATCATAAAGACTCTCCAACTTGTCTTTATCTGCTAAACGTCTTTTGGTCATAGCGCGCCAGGCCTCTTCACGCTTCTTACGATCCGGCTCCTGCAAATATTTTCCCATCGCAGGCATGGTCTGCTCTTTACCATCAAAATTAACAGCCATTGCACCAGAGACTGTTTGATATTCTTGAGAAAGCAACTCTACCTTTGTCTGCAAAGCTACATTAGCTTCCACAAACAATTCAATATCTACCGTTGTGGCACGGTTATAAACTTCATAACGTTTAACATCCAAAGGATACTTCTTTAGAACATTAAGATATTTCTTATTGAGCTCATCATTTAAAGGTTTTACGGCTGGCGGGATTGTTTGAATAAATTCTGTATAGGCCCCTGCTGTTTTAGGATCATCCGTATGGCAAGTCATATTAATATAAAGAATCGAGCCAGCTTGACCTAAAGCTGCATCTAACTCCGAACGATCCAAAAGCCAATCTTCTAATTCTTTAGCTGAAGAAATTAGGCGATTAATCAATTTCTGATACAAAGCCTTAATAATTTCCACACTAGTTAAATTAGCATCTTGAGGCACAAAACTACGCTTCTGATAAATAGGTAATTGAGTTAAATCCATATTCTCCTTGACAATAATTAAGTTTCCAGTATATTTAATTTTCAGTTTTAGACAAAATTAACATTTTAATTCGAGGTTATTTTCATGAGATCTTGTATCATTTGCGACAAAAGCGCCACATCCGGCAGAAAATATAAAAGACGTGGTATGGAAAAGAAAAAGGGCGGTGCCGGTTCCAAGGTCGTTGGAAAGTCTTTTCGTGTCGTCGCTCCAAACTTACAACGTATTAAAATTCTTCTTAACAAAACCGTTCAAAGAGCACTTGTCTGCACAAGCTGTATTTCAGCCAATAAAGTTACTCGCGCAGCTTAATATCTTTAATCATTAATTGAACTATTGGAGCTTTATTCCAATCATCTATACCTAGGCTATATGCTAGGTCTATTTGACTTCCCATCTTTATTTGATCCTTCATACCGCCAAATCCAAAACCAACCGCTGAATAAGATTTAATCCCATCACTTACCCAAAACTTTAATGTATCTTTTCCTAAAGCTGCTGGAACACTTTTTACTATTAAACCTCTGGAAGAAAAAACTACTGATGGATTTCCTTCTCCATGAGGCTCCATGGATTGAATCATTTCTATCATGGTCATATCCACCATAGATACTAGGATTTCACAATCAATCTCTAAGGTTGGCACGAATTCTTGATTTTTTAATACAGTACTTGCAAAATCATTAATATCAAGTCGAAACTGTTCAATATTCTCAGAACGTAATCGTAAACCAGCCGCCCTCTTATGACCTCCATAATTCTCTAATAAAGCAGCACAGCTGGTTAATGCTTCATTTAAATGAAACCCTTCAATAGAACGCGCTGAGCCTGTACCTAATCCATCCTCTACAGAAATAACAACCGTAGGTCTATAATATTTTTCCACAATCCTAGAAGCTACAATTCCCAAAACTCCTTTATGCCAACCTTCTTTAAAGACTACAATAATCTGCTGATCTTTCAAACCTTCTTGATTTTCAATAATACTAATCGCCTCTTCAACAACTGTGCTCTGCATTTTCTGACGAGATTGATTATGCTCTTCTAAACTTTGTGCCAGAGCCGCCGCTTCAATAGGATCTTCAGACAATAAAAGATCTAACGAAATATTAGCTGAGCCCATACGACCAGCCGCATTTAACCTTGGACCTAAAATAAAACCAATATAATAAGGCTTCATTTTCTTACCTGAAATTTTAGTAATATCTAAAAGCGCTCGAATACCGTGCTTTTTAGTTTTTTCAAGCAATGGCAACCCTCTTTTAACAAAAATACGATTCTCACAGCGTAGGCTTACCACATCAGCGATTGTTCCCATGGCAACCAAATCTAAATCTTCTTCAGGAATCTCTCCAAACAAAGCCTGAGCTAATTTAGCCACCAGACCAACTGCTGATAAATGTTTAAATGGATACAAACAATCAGCTCTTTTAGGATCAATTACTGCTAAAGCTTTAGGAACCCTTTCTCCTTCTGGTTCATGATGATCAATAACAATAACATCGATTCCCTGCGCCATAATGGCTTCTATAGGCTCAAAAGCACCAATGCCGCAATCAACGGTAATAATCAAATGAACATTCAAATTTTTTGCAAACTGAGCAATACTGTTATTAAGACCGTACCCTTCTTCCATACGATGAGGAATGTAGTTAACAGCTGTGATTCCTAAACGTTTCAAAATCCTTCTCAACAAAGCGCTAGAAGTCACGCCATCCACATCATAATCACCATAAATGAGAATCTTCTCTTGATTAGATTGAGCTTTGTGAATACGTTCAACGGCACGATCCATATCTGTCAAAAGAAATGGATTAAATAACATAGATAAATCAGCTGTTAAGAAACGTTTGGAACCTTCAACAGTTATTATTTGACGATTAATGAGAAGTTGAGCAATGATAGGATGAATATTAAGAGCATCAGAAAGCTCTTTTTGAAGCTTTGGATCATACGGTTTAACGATCCAGCGTTTGTCCATTATCACATCTTTTCTGGAGCACTAACTCCTAATAACTTTAATCCACTGCCTAAAATAATACGAGTGGCTTCAATAAGACCTAAACGCTCACATGAAATCTCTTTGTCATCTTCTAAAACGCGATGAGAATCATAAAATTTATGAAAACATCCAGACAATTCCTGCAAATAACGTACTAAGGCAAAAGGATCTAATTGTTTTGCACAACTTATCAAAACCTCTGGATATAAAGCAACCTTACGCATCAAATCTATCTCTGCTTCTTCTTTCAACAAACTAAAATTCTTTAATTTTGGCGTTAATTGTGATTCATCTATTGCCTTACGAATAATACTATGAATACGCGCATGGGCGTATTGAATATAGTAAACAGGATTATCAGAACTAGTTTTTTTAGCCAATTCCAAATCAAAATCTAAATGAGCGTTAGTTTGACGCATAAGAAAGAAAAATCGGCCAGCATCCTTACCTACTTCTTCCATGACTTCTCTTAAGGTAATAAATTCTCCCTTACGAGTTGACATCGAAACAGGCTTTCCATCACGATAAATACTAGCTAGCTGAACAATCACCACATCTAAATCATCAACGTTATGTCCTAAAGCAGCAGCAGCAGCTTTAATACGAGGAATATAACCGTGATGGTCAGGACCTAATATATTAACGATACGCTTAAAACCTCTGGAAAACTTATCTTTATGATAAACAATGTCTGGAGTTAAATAGGTATAATCCCCATTACTTTTTTTAACAACACGATCTTTATCATCTCCCCAAGATGTTGATTTAAACCAAAGAGCTCCTTCATGTTCATAGACATGTCCCTTAGATTTAAAATCTCTTAAAACTTCTTCAATAGCCGTATTGGTAGCAATCTTGCTTTGATAAGACCAAGAATCAAAGTTCACGTTAAAATCTTTCAAATCATCTTTAATCAAACTCATCAAATAATCCACACCAAAAAGACGAAAAGCTTGCGGATCTATCTTATTTAAATCATCCACAGTTCGAAGTTCATTCATGTGAATAAACTCCTGAGCCATCGTACGGATATATTCTCCTTGATAACCATCTTCAGGAAATTCAATCTTTTCTCCCAAAATCTCCCTAGCACGCGCAACAATACTGCGTCCTAAAATATTAATTTGATTACCCTCATCATTAACGTAATATTCCTTCTTAGCTTTGTAGCCTACGGCATTAAGAATATTAACCAGGCTATCCCCCACTGCAGCTTGACGGCCATGAGCTACGGTTAAAGGACCTGTAGGATTTGCTGAAACAAATTCCAAACAAAAAGAGGTTCCTTCTCCATAATTAGAAAGCCCATATTGATCTTTTTTATCTAAAATAGTTTCTAGAATGTTATAAAAACTTCTAGTAGAAAAATAAAAATTAATAAAACCAGGATGTTTAATCTCAATTTTAGAGAAAGTGTCTTTAAGAAGCTGACTTGAAGCTATTTTTTCTTGTATTTTAGGCAGAATTTCACCAGCAATCACCATAGGAGCTTTCTTTAGAACCCTGCTTAATTGCAAAGCAATATTGCACGTTAACTCTCCATGAGCTTTATCTGTAGGAACATCAATTAAAACAGGTGGGATAGGCTCCAAGGAAATGAGAGCCTGTTTGATTAATTCTTGTAAATTTTTACGAATATCAAGAAACATAAAGGAAAAAGCCCCTTAATAACAATGATTAAGGGGCCCCCATCCTGGATTTAATTAGCTCAATTTAGCTTTCTTTTTACGTTCTCTTAATGCAACAGTAGGAGCCTCTTGCCAAAGATGTTCCAAACCATAAAACTCCCTAGCATTCGGCTCAAAAATATGAGCTACAACGTCCCCCATATCTAAAAGAACCCAAGCGCCAACACCCTCTGCTGAATCTGAGGATTGAAAACCCCTCTTATTTTTAGAAGGATGAGCATTAATACCTATATCTTCTAAACCTTCCTCAATACCTTCACCAATAGCCTTAACTTGACGATCAGAAGTACCTGTGGCTAAAACAAAATAATCACAGAAATTAACCAATTTCCGCATATCTAGAATCAGAATGTCCACAGCCTTCTTTTCAGAGGCAAATTTAGCAACTTTATTAGCTAATTGTTTGGAAGTAAGAGCTTTGCTTCGGATAGAAACCACTCCCGCTTATTTCTTCTTTAATTTCGCAGCTTGATCTTTACCTAAAACGCGCCAGCATTCATGAGCACCTTTAAGAGATTTAGTAACGGCAAAGAAACGACCACTTTTTTCTTCTACTCTATAGTTATCAGATTCAAACTTTGCCTTGGTTTTCACATCATAGAAAGATAATTTCTCCATCCAATCCTCCTTACAAAAACATGGTTATTAATAAATTTAAATGTAAGTCTAATGACTTATATTTGCTTTGTCAATGACTTAAATAGGTTAAATCAAAGGCGTTAATGATATGTTCAACAATAGCCTCTCCTTTTGAAGTGCGGTAAATAGAGATAACATCGAAACGGGAAAGAATATCAATCGTTTGAAATCGATATTTTAAATAACTTAAAGCCATTTTTACAATCCTGTGCTGCTTAGTTGAATTGACAGCTTCAAAAGGAGCTCCATAATGCAAAGATTCTCTCGTTTTCACTTCAATAAAGCACACAACCTTACCATCTTGCGCAATCAAATCAATTTCTCCTAGTTTATTACGAAAGCTTTTTTCTAAAATTTTATAGCCTTTATCTTGTAAATACTTGCAAGAATAATCCTCTCCATACTGTCCTAAGATTTTATTATTCATGGATTTATATTAAGCAATCCTTCCTTTGCTTCACTTATTGATTCTTGTTTAATCCAAGATAATGATTTAAGTCTTTCTTTATCTGATTCATCTAAAATGGAATACATGGTATTTGAGTATTGACTTAAACGTTCTTTTTCTTCCTTTAGAGCACTGATTTCTTTATAAATAAACTCAGAACTACTTCTTAATAAGGTCTTATATCCGGGCTCAATAGCGGGATGACTCATCACCTTATCTAACATCTGAGAAGCTTCTAAATATTGATCAATTGTCTTTAAATAAGCCAACTCTGAAGCAATTTTATTTATAGACAAATAAGCAGTTACGTCATTAAGCATAAAAAGATTCCTTATTTGACCTTCTGTTAAGGGGACTCCAAAAACTGAAAGATTTGATAGTTTCTGAAGATTTACTGTTTTATTTTGTTTGTACTCACTCATAATATCTTCAAGATTAGATAAAAATTCACCACGATACTGTGATATCAACTCACGACTTTTATGCAACGGCCCTTGAATTGAAACCTCATCATGAGTAACCATCACTCTAGGAATAATTTGCTTAATAACAGTCAAATCTTCTTCAACTTTATTCACTCGATCCAGGGCTTTATCCGTAACATTAACCGTTCCAGAAATATTAAAATTACCATTGCCCGGGTCTTCTAAAGATGAGTAAGGCTTGGTTTGAGCATTTAACCGATCTAAACAAGTTTGAAAAGCAAGATCAACATCATCCGCATAATCATCCCCTTGACGTTTAAGACAATCCATAACCGCCTGCTTGCGCAGTTTAACCAAAGGATCATCAATAGTCCGCTCTAAGTTTTCAAACTGATGATAACGCAAAGACAACTGCAAATGCCCTATCGTATCTAAATGTTTATAAAGATCTGCTAAAGTCGGTGAACTGTACTGCCAAACTAAGAATCTGGAAGTAGAAAGCCGTTGCATCAATAGTTCAAGCTCTGCAGTATTAAATTCAGATCTAGTTAATAATGTTTTTAAACTTTCATGAGAATTGTATCGACTATAACCTAAAGAAACACCTCCCTTATCTAATTGATACGGTGATTGAGATGGAGCATAAGCGTTGTAGTCAAAACCACTACGAAGATAAAAATTCTTTGAATCATTAGCCAAAGCCTTATTAAACTGCCCCTGATTTGTTGGCTTAGAGAAAATATCAGCAAAAGATAATTGAGAAACAGTCATTAGTAATAAGAATAATAAAATCACGTCCTATTTCCTTCTTTTAAAACTTCTTCAATAATTTCTTGCGCTTTAATAATTTTATCCACCTTCTGCTTTTGCCAATTAAGATATGCCCTAGCATTTTTCTTACTTGGAAACTCCAATAAGGTTAACATTGGAGTTGGAGGAGAATAATAACTTACCTTTCCATCGTTGGAAATTATAGGATCTCTCCAATCAAAAGATTGATCTTCACTCTCTAATGATTGTTCTTCGTTATTGTTATAAAAGAAATTAACCTCTCCTAACTTGTAGGGATTAGCTGCGTAAAGATTAGAAGTTCCCATCCAGAAGTAAATGATCAAAATCCACATAACCTTCCACCTTCTTTGTTTTTCCATTCTTAGTAATAATATAAGTAGGTGTTTCGCTAATACCATAACTGCTTGCAAGAGTGTTTCCATAATCCAATGTGTAGTCTAAATTCATAGGCATTACCGACATTTCTTCATGAAAAAAATCTATAAATTCTTTTAATGAAGCCATCACATAAACTTTTACTTCCCATTGGTTTCTTCTTTTTCGAAACTTACTAAGGTCATTTAAAGATTTCTGACACCAAGAACAGCTCGGATTAATAAAGATTAAAATATTGCCTTTAAAATCTTCTTTATTAGAAACAATCTTATTTTCTAATATATTCGATTTTAAGAAAACATTGCTTGATCGAAATACTGTGGCATCAGCATTTGATACCCATAAAAAAAATAAAATACTAATGATTCTAAATACAACACTCCCTTTGATGCCAATAAATCCAAACATAACGACCATCCTTAGATTGCCTACCTCTTTCCCATTGCGCTGGATTATGACCAATAGGAAAACATGATGTTTTTTCAGGATAAATCATTTGAACCTTATCAAAAGGAATATTTGGCTGGAAATCTAATTTTGACTCAACAATGTGAGTAGGTAAAAGATCACTTGCAATGCTCACTGAACGTACCCCATCTACCACAGAGGCTACAGGAGCACTCGGAGTAATTACAAATCCTTCTCTGGGATAAAGGGGTCCCCAATATTTCATACATTGACCTTCTTCACCCAAAGGCAAGTGTTGACATTGAGAACCAATTATTGATGCTGCTACGCTTTGAGGTAAATTCTTCTCTATGTCTGCCCTACGCCAAATAACACTGTCTATTTCAGAAAGATAACGAACACCGAGCGTTTGATTAGGTGGAGCTGAACATAAAATCATGGCAAACATTGAACTAAAAGGAAAATCATAAAGATGAACATCATTAAACTGTAAATTACTACTATTTAATGAGCTTGAAGAACTTCCACTATCCACCATTAGTGGCTTTACTCCTGTTGCTAATTCCATTTCATTTTTGACAACCTTATTAGCTAACGAATGAAGTACTGCTCCATATTCAGTAATTACATAATCACCCGGCATTTTGACAGTTTCCATAAACACTTCTGGTTGCATATATTTAACCTTAACACCAAAAGGTATTTCTCTCTCTGGTTTAGGACAAATACCTAATACCTTTAAATCAATACATTTCGTATCTACCATAGTTGATAATTCTAGAATACTTTTCCTCTCTTTCGAACTTTCTTCTGCCCAAGAAACAGAATTTAAAATAATTAATAATAAGATTAAAGTTTTCATGATTTCATGATGAAAGCCAATGCATAAAACGGTGGCACATTAAAATCAGAACCTATAGAATGAGAATGCCCAACACCTCTACCATTTGTTTTACCTGAAGTGATTTCTGAATCTGCCCCACCTGCCCCCATTTGGGCATTTTGATTATTCCCACCTTGATTAGGTGTATATCCAGGAATAGTAACTGTTAAAGATGGAATTTCATCAACAGTCAAAATATGCATTTCTGTTACTCCTCCATGATTATGTATTATATTTCCTCCTGTTTTCATTGAACTCCCCATAATATTACTCTCAGCCATGCCTACAACATCTTGCCAAGCACCAACAATAAATTTATCTCTTAAATCAGGTGTTCCATGACTACCATCACATAAAACCCAACCTTTAGGAATATTTGCTATAGATCCTGACCAAGCCACAATAACTCCTGAAGTAATGGTTGAACTTCCTAATGTTGTAATCGTACTAGAGACATTAGTATTATTAATAACTGCAGCTGTTAAATGACTAGCTACTAGATTAATCAACTTAATAGGAACATCAGTACTAACAGTTAAACCTAAATTATTGTTTGAAATTAGATAAGAATTACGCCAAGGATTAGTTGCTAGCCACTTATTATTTAAATACCCTTGCGCTTGAAGTGTTGGAATATCTGCAGGCCATCCATTATTATAGAGGTAATAATTACGACTGGCATCTTGAATCATGATAACTTCTAAAGCTGTTTTCTCAGCAGCTTTAATTTGAAAAGATCGAATAGCGATAGGAATAATAGAAGAAGTTAAGATAGCAATAACAGCCATACTTATAGAAAGCTCTATTAAAGAGAAAGCTTCACATGAACCTTTAATTCTTTTCATTTTGATTTTTAACTATTGGGGAGTTCTTGTATTACTTCTATTCGATGGGGAATCGATTAAATTGACTTAATATCAATTAATTAGTGATATTTTATTAATAAATTTGATTTTGTCAACATTAAAATTACGCCCTTGGATGTGCTTGATCGTAAACCTTTTTTAACTTATCGGTAGTCAGATGAGTATAAATCTGTGTAGTTGATAGGTTTACATGGCCTAAAAGCTCCTGAACAGAACGAAGGTCTGCTCCGGCGTTAAGAAGATGAGTTGCAAAAGAATGGCGAAACATATGCGGGGTTACATGTTGAGAAATCGCCTGTTTGAGAACATATCTATTAACAATATTACAAATACCTTTGGTGGATAGGCGCGTGCTATTTTTATTAAGAAAAAGAGTATTAACCTTTTGCAGCCTTCTATCAACATAGTGCTGAATCGCTTCCAACGCTTTATCACCAATTGGCACTAATCTTTCTTTCCTACCTTTACCCATCACTCTAATAATATTGCTTATAAAATCCACATCATCAATATCAAGCCCTACCAACTCGCTAACACGAATACCCGTTGAATAAAGTGTTTCAAAAATAGCCTTATCTCTAAATTGACTTACCTTATCTTCAGATGGAGCATCTATCAATTTCACTGCTTCCTGTTCACTTAAAAAATGAGGCAAAGGTTTATCAAGCTTAGGTGTTACAAGCAAAGACGCTGGATTAGAATTAACAATCTTTTCACGCTGAAGGTATCTAAAAAAGCTTCTAAGGGATGACAATTTACGAGCAATGCTACGAGGTTTAAGATTCCTACCTCTAATCTGAGCTAAAAAGCGGCGTAAAACAGAATAATCTACTTCAGTTACAGATACTTTACCTAAAAATGTGGAAAATTCTTTTAAATCAATTTTGTAATTAATAAGAGTATGAGAAGAATAATTTTTTTCAACTTCTAAATAAGAAAGAAACTTATCAATATATTTTCTCATTGAATTACAGGCAGTTTGTTGGAAATGTGTTTACATTCCGGATAACGGCTACACCCATAGAACGTATTTCCACGCATCGCTTTGCGTTCAACCAATTTTCCTGTACACCCTTCGGCTGGACAAGGAACATCGGTTGTAAAAGATTCGGCATGCTTGCAGTCAGGGAAAGCAGTACAGCTAATAAAACGTCCACGACGTCCCCATTTAATCGCTAACGGTTTTGCACAAAG
>JAYTXU010000025.1:0-15923 GCA_043742785.1 Candidatus Omnitrophota bacterium | reverse complement strand
ATCTTTCACATCAGCTTGAGTAATTCCTGTTATTTCTGTAACCCTAGGAGGTATGGGCATGGCTGGATTAACCTTAGTTTCCATTTGTTCTCGTGTTCCATCAGGATGAAGCTTAATAAGAGCAATCTCAATAATCCTGTCTTTTTCAATCCAAATCCCTGTAGTTTCTAAATCTAAAACTACTAAAGGTCGCAATATTTTCATGATTTAACTTTCTTTTTTAAACGAGATTGACCATTAAGGGTTATCGCTTGTTCTAAAATACGTTGAATGAGATCTTCATAACTAACACCAGCTAATTGAGCAGCCTGAGCCATTTCATCAATGCATGCAATACATGGATTAGCATTCGGTTCAATAATGTAGACCTGACCATCCTCGCTGAGACGTATATCAAAACGTAAATAACTTCTAGCATCTAGGGCTCTGTAGGCCTTCCTACAAGCATCATTAATCTCTTTAAGTATGGTCTTATCTAAATCTTTAGCAGAAACGCTATCAATCCCCCATCGTTTACGATATTTATCATCCCATTTAGCCTTATAGGTCGCAATATGTGGCTGATCTGCAGACATTTTCTTAAAGATCATTTCTCTAGGAGGAAAAACTGTCAAAGGCTTATTACCCATAACAGTCACATACAACTCACGCCCTTTAATATACTCCTCGGCAATAGCATCCATTCCCATATTCTTATGAATAAATCTAACACGCTCAACAAACGCTTCAGGCGTATCTACAATGGACGCTTGTGAAATGCCCCGCGAAGCTTCTTCACAAAGAGGTTTAATCATGGCAGGAAGTTTAAACTTAGCAGGAAGAAAAACACGACTTCCACGAGGAAAATCATAAAAACGAGGAACCTTGACACGATGATAATTAAAAATCTTCTTATGCAAAGCCTTATTATTACATAAATACAAAACGCCCGATGAAGCTCCAGTAAAAGGAACATCTACCACTTCAAGTAGTGCAGCTAAATTTTTTTCTAAATGAGTTTGGTCATTGAAGACCTCCATCATATTAAAAATAACATCAAATTTATTTTCTTTAATTTCATCAAATAAAGGGCTGATATCATTATAAATACCTAACAAAGCAACTTCATGCCCTAAATCCTTAAGTGCCTTTAAAACATCTTTTTCCGTGTACATATTATCAGGATCAGCAAACTCTTCCTTGTAATCATAGCCACGAGGCTTCTGATAAGGACTATAAAAAAGCATAAGAACTTTGAGCTTCTTTTTCATGTGCGCTTCACTTTTCCTCGATACCAACCGGTGTGTACGTAATTCATCATTAAACTTGTAACATAAACAGATACCTGCAGCATACAGTTTACAGGATCATCACTAACTATCATATTCAATTGTTTAGTCCGCAAACTAATATTCTTTAACAAATCACTGATTATATATTTACGTTCGCCAGTACATCGGTCAACACTATTTAAAAGATTTTTACTATACTTGCGAATTAAGCTTTCAGCACTCATCAAATTCTTATTCTTACGTTTCTCTTTATTAAAAGCCAACCATTCCTCTTGAGCTAAACTCTTAAAAATCTTATTTAATTGAACATCATAGAAATCTAAGAACTCCTCCTGCTCTAACGCTTTCTCTCGACGATAATATTTTTCTAATGTTATCGTCAACTTTCTTTGATTCCAAAGCTTCTTTCCCTTCTTCTTTAAAGGTGGCTTACCTTTAATTTCAATCATAAGCCCATCAACAAACTGCAGCTTCTTTAATGCCTTCCACCCCTGATAGGTTTGCTGCCAATTAGAATCCGGTGTTAACCATACTGCGAAAGTTTCAACAAAATCTTCATCGGGATGATACTGCGCATAAAAACCATCTAGATGACGAACATAGCTCTTACTATACGGTTTGTATTTATAAGTTCCTACAAAAGCTTCATTAGAGGTACCAAAAACTTTTTTCCAATCTGGACGGTTATGCAAATCATATGCATAGGAGAACGCATGCCCTGCCTCATGGCGCAATAACTGCATACACCAAGCCTTCCCCTCTCCTTCAGCTTCCAGCATCATCTTATGTTCTAGTTTCAAAAGAATCGGATGAGCTAAATAAAAAGGTATTCCGATAACCGTCTCTCCCTCAGGCGTCAACCATTCATCAGCCAAATAACATTCCGGATGAAATACTAATCCCTTAGCATCCAATTCTTTATAAAGCTCCTCCACACAGTCTTTAAGCCATGTGCCCTCAATTCCAATAGGCAAATCACAAAGTCTTGCTTTTAAAAGCCCTTCTTCCGATATATTATCTAAATCAATCATAGATATTTTTCTTCAAGTTTTTTTAATAGAATCTCTGCTTCTTCAATAATACCCACATCAATGAGTTTAAGATTTTCCATGTCATTTTTGAAATTCTTGAGAGCCCCCAAAAATCTTTTAACACTAGCCTGATGACGTTTTTCACGCTCTTCGTCAGGATCAACTTTCTTGCGCTCTCTGATCATCGCTGTTAAGTCTTTTTTGACAACGGAAGAATCTTTGCCTTTCTCAAAAATATCTTTACGCAGCTTAGAATAATCATCCTTAGTTAACTCATTCCGTCGACGAGCTAAACGGAGAACATCTAAAGAATCATAATTCGGAACAACCGAAGCTTCTCTAGCTTCACTAAATTCTTTTTTTAAATAAGCAGGCTCTTCTTGCTCCACAAAAAAATAAGTCTTAACCAACTTGAGTGCTAAAGGCTTCTTTAAACCGAGCTCTCTAATAACATAATCTTCAAACTTTTCATACCCCCAAGCATGAAATAATTTATCGCGATAAACACTATAAAGACCTTGCCCCAAATGAACCCAGGAAATCTTGAAATCTTTGGCATATTCTGCTAATTCCATACGTAAAGCTTCAGCATTGAGATCGGCTTTCTTATTACTTACCGGTTGCTGATGAAAATTCATAATACTCCTTTCTTTGTCTTTCTAAAACAAACACCCTATTCTTAAAAATTGTCATGGCAAATGAATGATAAATATTTGATAGTTAAAATTGCCAATGCCTCGTGTAAAACACTTAAGATATTCACACAAGACATTGGCGATAAGGAATGATTGTACTGCAGAAATCTTATTCTTTCAAGTTGGACTTAAGCAGCTTCCAAGTCTTTTTACCTAAAACACCATCAGCAGCCATATGATGAGAATTCTGAAATTCAACAATAGCTTGTTTTGTTCCTGCCCCTAATTTCCCATCAATCTTTCCATTATAATGACCAGCATTTTTTAAAGCCCTTTGCACATCTTCAATGGAAGCATTAACACGAATAATATTATCCGAATAAGAAGAAAAATTAGATTTCTTTGAAGAACCAATAGAAACATCTGCGTCAGAAGCAGAATCAGCAGATTCTTTCGAAGAGCCAACCTTACTAGAAAGGTCTTTAACCTGGTATTGAAGATCAACAATCTCAGAATCCTTTTCTTCAAGCTTTTTCTCAAGCTCTGTAACTCGCGTTTGCACTTGTTCTTGAGAAGCCTTAACTCCACCCGTACTAGCACATCCTGTTAATGTTGTTAAAAATACTATTCCTAATAAAAAACGTAAAACCACGAGAACCTCCTTGAAATAAAAAATAAATTTATAATTTTTCCCCGAACGTCGGTTATTTTAGCACAAAGTTTTTACAAAACTAGCGTAAAAAAAATTACTTACTACTGATCGATTTCAATGATCCCACTAAAGAATTAACCGTTTTCCCAGCCTCACTTACTAGTTGACGAGTAACCACACGGTTTAAGTCATGAACAACTTCCTTAGTGCTAGACATAGCAATATCTTTAAGCGAACCTAACCCAGAAGATTCAAACATAATCAAAGCTACCAATTGCTGAGGGCTGGTAATATTACTAAAAGTCTTTTGATGCAAACCTACACCATGATTGCTCTCTTTAATTTGGCCATCCTTCATTTCATCACGAAAAGTGACACGATCAACGTTTAATTTAAGATGATCAATACGCATATCTAAAGGCTTAAAAGATTCTTGAGAATTAATCTTTTCAGAAGACTTCTGAGGTTTAATCTTTAACGAAGCCACATTATACTGCCCAACCTTATTGCGTTCGATTGATAATTGCTTAACATCCAAATCGATCAAAGAGAAATATAATTTACCTCTTATTAAATCTAGAGGAAAATAAGAAACCTGAATATGAGCAATCTCGATCAACGGAACCCGGGTAAAATCAGCAGGATTATCCAACACAACATGATCCATGCGCATTTGACCAGTTAAGAGACTTAAAGAAAATCCCCCAACCTTTAAAGGTGCCCCAACAGCTGATGAACCCACAGAAACAATGACTTGCTTAATAATTAAATCCCTAAAAACCAAGATCAAAGCAAGGGCAATTAAAGTAATTAAACCAATTTTTTTCATATAGAGGTCCTTTCTAACAAAGAATTATTTATTCTCTCACAAAGTTTAAACGATAAACCAATACCCCTGCAATTAATCCTATAAAGAAACCATTAGGTAGAGAACAGGAAATCAAGGCCACCATGAATGCGATCCACAAATCCTTCTTATTATCACTTAAATCTCTCACAAGAGTAATCAAAGCAAGAGCTTCAATAAAAAGAATAACTCCTAAAACAGGTATCGGAAAAATATTAATTATTTTTGAAAAAGCCTGACTAAAAAACAATCCAAATAACAGGTACATTCCTCCGTAAATCAATAAAGATCCTCCTGTTCGTGCCCCAAAAGTATAATGCCCCATCATCCCACCCGAACCATGACACACTGGAACCCCTCCAAAGAAAGGACTAATAAAATTCATCAAACTGTAGGTAAAACCAATTTTGCGAATAGTCAGTGGTTTGTTCGGAAAAAGATCATCATTAATCTGACGAGTTGCAAGAATAGAATTACCCAAAGATAAAGGAATTTGAGGAATTGCCAATAATAGAAACCCTGTAAGAATGTCCCCTCCTGTAGGAACATAGATTATAGGCAAATGAAGTCCAAAACCTGTTCCAAAATCTGTCAAATGAACCTTAAAGATAAATGCATACAATAAGCCTAATCCAATCACAGCCAGTGCAGCAGGGAATCTTTTATTAGGAAGTAAAAACAAAATCAATACAAATGAGAACACTGCTAAAATATATCCGTACACCCCATCCCGCCCGACATAGTCTTTTAATGCTAACACAGCCAGATTAATCCCTAACCCTGCTTGAATCCCACGTACAACACACTTAGGAACATTTCTGGCCAACCATGCCAAACAACCACTCAACGACAACGCTAACATAATCAAGGCAATCGCCAAACCTCCCCCATAAATAGTTGGACCAGCTAGTTTTTGAGTAATAACAATAGCAGCAACCGCCTTTAATGGTTGAACCGGCATAGGCCTTTGATAAATTAAACCCGTCATTATTTGCATTAAACCATACATAACAAGAACGCTAGCCGCATCTAAACCTGCCACTATAATCATCCCCACAATTAAAGGAAAATCGGTACCAATATCACCAAACGCTCCGGATAATTCGTTACGGTCAAAACGAATCTTTTGATAATTCATACAACCCGCCTTCTATAAAACATCAAACATCTTAATTTTGAAAAACATCTTACCAAACATCTTATAAAAATTAAAGGGAACAGTTCAAATGAACTGCTCCCCTTAGGTACACGCATGAGGCATCACTTATTTCCCCTCCTTTAATGATGGCACTTGGCCTTTGATTCGATTTGCCTCCTTTCGGCTTCCTGCCTTTTCACCCTTAAGAAACTGAGCGATAAGCTCATTGATTTCAACTTGTTCTGCCCCAAACCTCTTTGCCGAATTAATCAATTCTTGGCAGTTTTCATACTCCTGCTTAACAAGAGCGTCCTTGAAATACAACAAAGCCGTCACCTTCAATAATCCATTTGTTTCCATGATTCTCACCTCCTTTTTAACGTAAATAAAAAAGCCACCGAGTCTTTGCAGAGTCGGTGGCTTTGAATTTACTTCTTTTAAAATTATTTAATTAACAATTCAAAACACACCCGTCTCCCGCTAGCTTTCTCCATGTGGAGCAAAGCATAAAACCAGGTACGTAATGTTTTTGAATCATTAATGTCTTCATAACTACGTAAGTATACCATATATTCAAGGATAGTGTCAAATTCACTTGGCGGTTACAAATTCACTTGAAACAACCTACGAACAATCTGCTTACGCTTTGATAAATCCCAAATTTATCATTTTCTGCCCATTAAGCAAAAATACAGATTCTTACTATCAAAACAAAAAAAACATTCTTTTCTTGTTTATTTAAACCCACCTTCCTATAATTAAAAAATTATGTCACGTTCTAATCCCAACGAACAAAACACTTCTAACTTGCCTATCAATTTTACCGGTACAACCGGCAAAGGAATTCCAACTATCACGCCTCCAACACAAATCTCTTCAGGACTCTCTCTTAATGAAATACTTATTTTTGCTCGCCAAGAAAACGCCAGCGATGTTCATTTATCACCGCAAAGACCTGTTATCTTTAGACAATTTAGTCGACTTAAAAACATGTCCAGCAACATTCTTAGTGCACAGGAAATCAACTCTCTTTTAATAGCAGCCCTGCCTCCTCATGTTCTTAAAGATTTTGAAATAGTTGGCGATGGGGAATATATTCATACCATTACTGGATATGGTCGATTCCGTATGGCTCTTATGAAACAAAACAACGGTTGGGATTTAACAACACGTTTAATTCCCTTGGATATTCCAAAATTTGAAAACACTAATCTCCCTCCTTCCTGTGCAAATTTAACCAAATGGGCTCAAGGATTAGTTTTAATTAGCGGTCCTGCTGGCTGCGGAAAAACCACTACTCTAGCAACTCTAGTGGAAATGATTAATCAAACAAGACATGATCATATCATTACGATTGAACAACCTATTGAAGTTATTTACGAACCAAAATTTTGCTCAATCACTCAAAGAGAAATTAATATTCACACCCTTTCTCAGGTCAATGCCCTGCGAGCAGCATTACGCGAAGACCCTGATATATTAGTTATTAGTGAACTAAGAGATTTACAAACAGTCCAGTTGGCTATTAGCGCTGCAGAAACAGGTCACTTGGTTTTTGGTACGATGAACACCGTCAATGCCATACAAACAATTTCAAGGGTCATCGATTCGTTCCCTTCAGAAGACCAACCAATTATCCGAAACATGCTATCCGAATCCTTACGTGGAGTAATTTGCCAACAACTCATTCCTAAAAAAGATGGCTCAGGATTAGTCGCTGCTTATGAAGTCTTATTCGTTACAAATTCTGTTGCAAATTTAATTCGTAAAGGGGAAGTCAACCAAATCAATACAGCCATAACAACTGGGAAATCCTTTGGAATGGTTCTAATGGATAATTCACTTGAACTCTTAGCAAAAGGTGGATTAATTTCAGATCAGGAAGCTTGTGAAAGAGCTACAAACCCAATCGCAATGACACAACTTCTTACTCGTTAAAAATTATGCTAGAAATAAAAACTTTATTTGATTTTCTAATTGATAAAAATGGATCTGATCTTCATCTAGAAGAAGGTCAAAAACCAAAAATCCGCATCAACGGAAAATTAATCCCCATTTCCTCAGAAACAATAAATCGAGAAACAATGAAGAATCTGCTTTCACCAATCACATCTCCTGAAGATTGGCATTATTTTGAAACCAACGGTGATTTAGATTTTGCCTATGCTTTTGGCACCCAAGCACGTTTTCGTGCTAATTATTTTCGTCACTTCTTTGGCCTTGGCGCAGTATTTCGTCTTATTCCTTCTACGATTAGATCTATTGAAGAACTTGATCTTCCTACACGCATTAAAGAATTCTCTAAATTTCGTTCAGGATTAGTTTTAGTAACTGGCCCTACTGGGAGCGGGAAATCAACAACATTGGCGGCCATCATAGACTTTATCAACACTAATTTCGAACAAAAGATTATCACAATTGAAGAACCTGTTGAATTCACCCACAGCATAAAAAAAGCCCTCATTTCTCATCGCGAAGTAGGAAAAGATACTCTATCCTTTGCCACAGGCTTACGTACAGCTATTAAGAGTGATGTCAATATTATTCTTGTTGGAGAAATGCGAGATAGAGAAACAATTGATCTAGCCTTAACAGCTAGTGAAATGGGGATCTTAGTATTCAGCACCCTACATACAAATTCTGCAGCCAAAACAATTGACCGCATTATTGACAGCTTCCCTCCTAACCGAAAGAATCAAATTCGCACTGTTTTAGCCAATAATCTCAAAGCTATCATTGCCCAACAACTTATACCTAGCATTGATGGAAGACGTCGTTACGCTGCCTATGAAATTCTTATCCGTACACAAGCTTTGGGAAATATCATTGCCTCTGGAGAAACAATACGATTAACCAGCGAAATACAGATGAATCGTGGACAAGGAATGATATTAATGGATGATTCTTTGCTACAATTAGTGCAAGGTGGGAAGATATCTAAAGAAGCAGCCTATCTAAAAGCCATTGATAAAACCAAATTTACTTAGAAATTCCACAAAAAAATCCTTTTAAAACATGTCTTTTCGTACCGTAGCCTGGTATTTTCTCAACAATAAATCCTTCTGCCTCCAACCCCTGACGTACAGCCACAGCCACAGTAAACGTTGACAAGGTTGTCCCCTGACGACTGAGAAGAGCCATGCCTTTAAAGACGTCCGTTGTCCACATCAAAGGATTACTAAAAGGTGAAAAACCATTCAAAAGCCAAGCATCTGCTCCATTAGCAGCAAACCCCTGCTTGTGAATTTCTTTAAGAGCAATCACAACATCTTCAAAAACAATAGTCAGATGAATGTGATCATTATTGAAATAAAAGTGCTCAACAGATGATTGCGATGGCTTGTACTGAGCAACTAAGGCTTCTTGATAAGATGATAAAACAGGCCAAACACTCAAAGCACGATTAAGATCCGAAGATGAAAGAGGATAAAGTTCTATAGAAATAAAATGCAATGTCCACGATGCAGGAGCACTTTGTTCCCATAACTGCCAAGCACAACAAAAACTTAAACCCGAACCAAAACCAGTTTCAATAATAGTAAATGTACCCTTAACATAAGGATCAAGCTTTAAAAATCGCTCCCGAAGACTGTTCCCTTGATCAGAAACATAACAACATTCTTCATACCCATTTTGCGTACAGAAATATTTATCTCTAAAGGTAATTGAATGCGGAACTCCTTTCGCATCCCATCTAATAAACGAACTCATTGAATCCATTTCTATCTTCCTGTTTAAACTTTTTGTTCTTCTCCCTGCAACATCTTAATGGCCATTGCCAAAAATTCGATAGGTTTATTATATTCACACATTAATTAGAAAGACTCTTTCTTTAAATAATACTCCTTAAGTCAAATACCGAAATCTTGGAACAAGATTTCCTTGCACAGAAACATTTTCTTTAAACATCACTAATGGGCGAACCCAAAGCGCCCCTTCAGGGAAATCTCCCTTATAAAGCGCCTTATAAATGACCATTAATTCTTCTGTCTCAGTATGCCTTGCCACATCCAATACTTCATAACATTGACCTTTGTAATGCTCATAAATACCTTTTTTAATTTCGTTCATTTAATATAACTCCTTAAATAAAAAGGGACACAATACATACTTCCATATTGTGCCCCCTTCATTAATCTTCAAAAACATTCTTATGCTTTTTTATCTGTTAACACCAGCCAAAGAGCATGAACAACCCCAGGAAGGAACCCTACAATTGTTAAGATAATATTGATCCATAAATGCTTTGTTGCCCCAACTTGAAGAAATGCTGCTACAGGAGGCAAAAAAAATGAAAAAATAATTTTAAGAATTTTCATAATGATCTCCTTTTTCTTACTTACGTTTAAGAATATCTCTAATATCTGTTAATAAAAGCTCTTCTTTAGATGGAGTTGGAGGCGAAGAGGGAGCAGCTGCTTCCTTTTTCTTTAAAGCATTCATTCCTTTAACCATCATAAAAATAGCAAACGCTACGATAGTAAAACTAATCATCGCATTTAAAAATAAACCATACTTTAAAGCAACTGCTGGATGAGTTAAATCCGCTGCTTTTATAACCCATTCCATATTACTAAAATCAATTCCCCCAATAGCTAACCCAAGCGGAGGCATCATCACGTCTTTAACAGCAGAATCTACAATTTTACCAAAAGCAGCACCGATGATAATACCAACAGCCATGTCCATCACATTCCCCTTCAACGCAAAATCTTTAAACTCTTGAACTATACTCACACCTATTCTCCTTCAAACTAATAAGTTGATAAAAATCTCTTAAGAATGCGGTTAATTTAACAAAAGAAGCAATCTTTGTCGAGAATTAAAAACTACTAAAAAACAAATGGTAGTTTATAAATCAAGAAAAAACCATTCACAAAGAATAATGTAGCCACTACTCCAAAGACAATACCAAAAATCCAAAGTTCTTTTCTCTTAACAAGAGCGCTCACCGATGAGAGCATAATAGCTATCTGATAAAAAACAATAGAAATAGAAAACTGATTATTCTGTTGTTGAATATGATGATTTTGCTGACCATTCTCTATGGCTTCTTTTTTAATCCCATCCTTTTCCTGACCATAACGGATACTTTCTGCTTCAAGCTTGCTTAATTCCACATCATAAGCATTCTTTTGAGCAAGATTGACCGCTCCTAAACTTTCTAAAGCAAAAGACCTTTTTTGCGCATCCGCAAAATTCTGTTTAATACTTTTAGCTTGAAAATAAGACCAATTGCTTCCTTCTAGCGCAGTTAGAATTTGAATACGAGAAACACAAGAAGACGTCCTAGCAGATACGATTGCTGTCATAACTGCTAAGATTGTGGTTGTAACTGCAACACCTTTCATCCATTTTTCCGGTAAAATATCTGCCATATAGAATCTCCTTTTTTTATACTGCTGATAACTATTTAGGGTAAACAGTAATCTTGTCACCTGTAATTTTTGCATTAGGAACAATTATGCGTTTATTATCCTTGCTTATAATAATCGTATTAAATATCTGAATATCATGGACCACTCCTTCTGCTCCACCCGCTTCCACATAATCACCAAGATGAAATGGCTGAAAAATGATCATCATGACACCAGCCGCAAAGTTAGATAATGAACCTTGCAAAGCCAAACCAACAGCCAACCCTGCAGCTCCAACAATTGCCAAGAATGAATTTGTCTCAACGCCAAGTTTATTCAAAGAAGCTATAGCTACAAAGGTCAGCATTGCAAAATAAACAATATTCTTCGCAAATGTCGCAAGAGTCTTTTCAGTCTTAGAACGAAGTAACGCCGCTTCCACAAGATTTGAAATAAGACGAGCCACCCATTTACCAATAATAAAGATTAAAACCGCCGCAATCAAATTCATCCCATACTGAATCAAATATCCATAAATCTTATTCATAGTTTCTTGCATGTCTTTCTCCTTTTACTCTAAAAGTATGATTTCCTAAATTTTTTAGAATGATATCACAATCAAAAAAAACGTAAACAATAATCTAACCTTGAAAAACTTTTCTTTAGACAATTGAGTTTTTTCTTGTATATTTAATAAAAATTAATCCAAAATAAAAGGAGAGTTTAAATGAACAAATTACTTAGTATAACTGGTTTCATATTAATGTCAGCGTTCTTGCTAGCTGGCTGCGGTAGCTCTGTAGACCAAAACCGTCCCGTTTCAGAGATTATGGCAGAAGCTCAAAAGATGAGTGTTAATGATATCAAACAAATCATCGCGAAGTATCAAGGCGCGATTGAAGCAAAGAAAGGTGAGATTGAAAAGATCCAATCTAAACTCAAAGAGATTCCATTCACCCAATTATTAGGTGAAGAAGCCAAAAAACTCAAAGGTGAAATATCTGAAGTAGCTAAATCAGTAAGCGCCTTGTCTGAACGTATGAATGTCTATGTAAAAGAATTAACCGCCAAAGGCGGATCCCTTTAAAACACCTCAAACAGTAAAACACTATTGTTAATTCCTAAATATAATAATCATGTTCTTCCAGTTAAATAAAAATTTATCTTCAATAAGAAAATCCTCTGAATTAGAAAACTCAAGAAGAAAACTATTTAATCTGTTTCTATTAACTCTTCTCCTCATTAACATTTCTACTTTTATAATAATAAATACAAAAACGATCTCTTGGCGACAAAACGAAATCACCCACTTTAATTTCTTTTGGTCAATGAGTGGGGATCAAATCGAACCTTTCATACTAAGATCCCAAATGCACAAAAATGATCTTCTTAAAATCTTTAATTTGGGAGATATGGAGAACCACCATTTAAGATTTAGACAATTTTCAAATCTTTCAGAAATGCTTTCCTTCAAATTCTGGCAAAATCTGGGAATTAACACCTTTCACAACTACACCCTTATCTGTTTACATATTATCAATGTCATCCTTCTGTGGTTCTTAATTAAAAGCTTGTCAAATAATCCTCTGGCAGCGACTGCTTGTTCATTTCTTTTATTAAACTCAGGGGCCGCTATTTCTACATTACTTTTTCCCTCTCGTATCCAAAAAATACTACTCATAACCTTATTCCTATCCGCATGGATCACTCAAGTAGGAATAAAGAACACTTCTAACTATGTGCTGCGCAACATTCTGTTTTACATTTTTGTGATGCTCATGTTCTTTACAGATGAACAATCCTTTCTACTTATTTCCTTACTATTTGTTCTGATCTTCTTAAAGAATAAGAATTCTCAAACCCTTAAGAAACTATTTATATATTCAGTATTGTTCGTTACTTCTTACCTTGTTTTAAGATGTTTCTTTACTTTTCTCTCTATAAGATTATTCAATTATAAAGATGACGGCTTCTTTTCAGATGAGCTCCATAGATTGCTAATATATTTCAGATGTAGTTCATTTGTTCACGATACTGGAAATGCTTTCATAAATTATTTTCTAAGAAGAAATTTTGGATACTGGGACCACTCCTTCTGGGGTTTATCTTCATTAATTGCTTTCTTATTCTTACTTCTTTCTATGCTTAAGATCAATTTAAAATCTTCTCATTTACCTTTTTTCTTAATCATATTTTTTATTCTTATAAAAGCCGTTTTACTTCCCCATCCTTACGGAATCCATAAAGCCATTATGGGAGCAAATACAGAGTTCCCAACCTTATTATTTTTTAATTATTACTACACCTATATAGACATAACCTTATTAATCATTGCTTTTAGCTTTTTATTAACTGATTGTATCCATTCCAGGAAATTAAATTCAGTTTTGATGCTTCTTGCTATCAGCATTATGGGAATATCTAACGCTCTGCATGCAAATGAAGGTATTAAAGACGCCATCCTTCAGCATTCTTATTATCAAACAGGCAATAGAAATCTTAACAAAATAGTAAGCCTTCATGATTACTGCCCCCTAACTCGATATGGCTCTATTTACCTATCTTTCCCAAGCGGTAGTCAGCCTATCTTCAAAAGATTCCCATCTACAGAAACTGAAGCTTGGAAAATGGACCCCCAAGCCAAAAAACAGAATCTACTGCTCGACTTTTTTGATTATGGAAGTATTCTTCTCCCTCAATATTTGAAATTAATTGAAGAGAAGAAATTCATTGTTTCCCTACAAAACATCTCCTCGATGTCTTCCTACAAAAACGGGAATGAACTATTAAGTGCTAGATACTTCTATGATGTTCACCAGAATATCTTTCTTGATCTAGACAAGATAAAAAAACTAAGACATTCTCTAGAGTCAACTCAACCCATCGTATCCGCCCAACGATTAGAGACCTTAATTAGTATTAATTCAGAACGTAAGACAGAAGGAATTATTTTCTTTGTTAAAGGAGGTGCAGATATATCATTAAAGACAGAGAATGAAGAGATTCAAACAAAACAAGACTATGGTTTTTCTTATAAAATATTTAACGTCCCTTTAAATATGTTCAAAAATTTGAATATTAATAGCATTTTATTAACTATAAAACCATTCGATAGCAATCCAAACATAACTCTTTGGGGACCATTTATTCAATCAAAAGAGCCATCTAAAATTGAAAACCGATAAATATTTCTATTAACCTTTAATGTTTTCCTTCTGTACCCAGCTGCAAGGATAAAGGTATATCAATATATTGCTTTTTATATCTCGCATCTAATTGAAAATTAAAAAGAGACTTCACATCTGGATTTAACTCCAAAACCATCCAAAACAACTCTGTTGGTAACCGATGGAATTCTGTTGATGCGCTCCCTCTCTTATGTGCTGTCCAATAAGTTTGTATGTTTTCTTGGATAAACTTTCCTGAGTAAGTTGGCATGAAATCTTTCTCAAAAAACCTACGATCACCTCTAAAATAATCGTAAATCATCCCTGGTTCGTATGGATAGTAATGATATTTCTTATATACCCCATTGATAATAGAAAAACTATTCTGCATATTAAGTAAGATAAAAATAAAACATACCACTAAAAACCACTTGTTGAGATTAGCCTTACTCATACATTTGGCCAAAAATATGGTAAAAAATATTGACCAAAACCCCCCATACCAATAAGGCCCCCATATCGGCCATGCCAATGACATAAGATAATTAATTATAAATAACAATAAAATAAGCAATAAAACTAACCCCTCCCATACAACAACATTTCTTATATAAACCATTAAAAGAAACCATCCTGCAATCGCTGCAAAAAAAGATAATTTAATCCCTATCGAAGCTTGAAGAACATCGGGAATAAGAATTCCCATCGAACCTAACACAAAGTTCTTTATGTTATACGGTAAAGTCATAAAGATATTATCTGAAAACACCCTTTGTATCTCTGATCCTTTTTTATACAAATCATATTGATTCAAATGCACTTCACCATATCCTGCTAAAGCCGTTAGGTGAGGAATAAAATAGAAATAAATAAATGCTGTTATAAATGGCAGTAATAACCACAAGCCAAGATACGCCCTGCGATGAGTCAGTACTTTTGGAAAAATGAATAGGATCGTTGGGAATATCAGAAGAGCTGTTTCATCCCAATAAAATGAAAGAGCTGATAGACCCCAAAAACAAATATACCTCCCCCAAGGAACTACTTTTCCTTGCTGTAAATATTTCTTTTGTAAAGAAGATGCCACGTAAAGACAAAGAATGATCACAAAGTTAGCCATTGGCTTAGATGATCTAAAATAAAGTGTCAAAAAACTCATCACTGCTGGCGTCATCAGATAAAAGGATGTCATCGTTATGGCTAAATTGGCTGAAATCTCTAAGTTTCGAAGTAATCTATAGAAAATAAAGGGGCCTAAAATCAATGTAAAGACCCAAGTTAACGATAGACTTGGATGCGGCAGAAGATAGGTCCATAACCAACAACGGAATTTGGTATCCAAAATCTGAAAATAACTCGACAATGGGCGAGTTACTCGAGGAACACAATTCTCAAACCCCATGTAATTCAAACCAACCCTCATGTCCTTTATCTGAAGATGTGAACCCAAACTTAATGCGGTTGTCTCAATATATTTCATCTCTGGGTTAACCCAGGCAGAATCGTAAGACAAGTTTCTGGGAATTAGGAGAAAGAAAACAAAAAACAACAATAAAACAGAAGGGAAACGGTTTATTAGATCTCTTATAGTTCTCATTCTTTATCCTGTTCATTAAATTTCTTTGAATAAACTTAACCCACTTACAACTTTAACATTTAATCAATTGAATAACTATTTAGAAAGAATAAAACTACACTAGTAACAACCTTAACACTTCTTATTTATTAATCTTTATAAATAAATAATCGCAAGCTATTCATTAAGAACAGCTTACGATCTCTAGTTTTAATTGATGGAGGTGCTGGGATACAATCAACAACTTTT
>JAYTXU010000024.1:0-52118 GCA_043742785.1 Candidatus Omnitrophota bacterium | reverse complement strand
AGTGAAATTGCCGGATATGATATTGGATTTGAAGCTGCAGCAGAAAAATGGCTTAAAAATCATGCTGATGCTTGGGTTACGTATCATATGAAAGATTCTTCCAAAACTTCCGCTGTAAAGCCTCGTAAAGTTACCTCAGGAAAAAAGAAGCGGTCCTAAAAAGTCATGAAGAAATTGCTTTTTTATGGAATTTTTATAATATTAACAGTTAATATTTCTTTTTTGGCAGCTTTTGCAGATAATCGTCTAAATTTACCGGCACCTTCAGGTTATGTGAATGATTTTTCTAAAGTTTTAAATGGTGAGAATCAAGGTTCCATTAATGCTTTAGCTTCAGAATTAGATTCTAAAACCACTGTTCAGATGAGTGTCGTGACTATTGAAACAACTCAGCCTGAAACGATTGAAGGGTATGCCGTTAAACTTTTTAAACAGTGGGGTATTGGGCAGAAGGGGAAGGATAATGGTGTATTATTTTTAATTGTCGTTAAGGATCATGCGGTACGAATTGAAGTAGGCTATGGTTTAGAAGGGATTTTAACAGATGCTATTTGTTCTAATATTATTCATCAAATAATTATTCCTGAGTTTAAACAGGGAAAGATGTCAGAGGGTATTTTTCAGGGAGCTAAGGCCATTGTTAGTTTGATTGCCAAGGATCAAGGAATTACAATTACTGGGGAAGAAAATTTAGTTTATAATAATCTTCATCAAGATGCATCCAATGGATTTTGGGTTATTATTTTTATATTTATTCTTATTTTTACATTTTATGTTTCATCTTTTAGGCGCAGTGGTTTAGGTTGGGGTGGTTATTATGGAGGTGGTGGTTTTGGAGGGGGATCGTCAGGTAGTTCAGGAGGAGGATTTGGTGGTTTTGGAGGTGGGGGGAGTGGTGGTGGTGGATCTAGTGGTAGTTGGTAAATCTTTATTGAAAGGATTAATATGAAAAACGTATGGATTGCTTTAGCGGTTATTGTTGTTTTAGGAATTATGGCTTTTGGTTGGTATCAAGGTGGATATAATCAGATTGTTTCTTTGGATCAGGGCGTTAAATCAGGATGGGCCCAAGTGGAAAATCAGCTTCAGCGTCGATATGATTTAATTCCTAACTTAGTCAATACGGTTAAAGGATATGCAGCTCATGAAAAAGATATTTTAGAAGAAGTGACTCGTTTACGTAGCCAATGGGGGACGGCAGCTACAGTTCCTGAAAAGGTTGATGCAGCTAATGCTTTAAGTGGAGCTCTTTCAAGATTGTTAATGGTGAGCGAGAATTATCCTAATTTAAAAGCAGATCAGACTTTTTTAACCTTGCAAAGTCAATTAGAGGGAACAGAAAATCGCATTGCTGTTGAACGTATGCGTTATAATGAGACGGTTCAAGCGTTTAATTCTTATCAGAAATCTTTGTTTGGTGCTTTTTTTGCTTCTAAAACTGGTTTAAATAAAGAAGCTGTTTATTTTAAAACAGAAACACCAGAGGCTCATCAAGTGCCCAAGGTGAATTTTTAATGTAGGGGCCGAGCACGCTTGGCCCGTACGGTACGAAGAAAGGGAATTTATGTCTTACGAGTTAAAGAAATTAGATAATTTTCATGGTCGCAAAGGTCCATTGATGTTGATTATTATGGATGGGATGGGTATTGGAAAAAAGGATGACAGTGATGGAGTATTTCAAGCTAAAACTCCTTGTTTAGATGAGCTTATGAAGTCTAAACTTTATACTCAACTTAAAGCTCATGGAACAGCGGTTGGAATGCCATCTGATGAGGATATGGGGAATAGCGAAGTTGGTCACAATGCTTTAGGGGCAGGAAGAGTATTTGATCAGGGAGCTAAACTTGTGCAGAAATCCATCGATAGTGGAGCTATTTATCAGACAGAGATTTGGAAGAATTTAGTTGAGGGAGTTAAATCTCAAAACAAGATTTTTCATTTTATTGGACTTTTATCTGATGGTAATGTCCATGCGCATATCGATCAATTAATAGCTTTAGTTAAACAATGTGCGAATGAGGGGGTTAAGCGCGTACGCCTTCACGTTTTATTAGATGGCCGTGATGTTTATGAAAAATCTGCGTTAACCTACATTGATAAAATTGAAGCTGTTTTAAAGGAAGTCAATTCAACCCATAAATATTATGATTATTGTATTGCTTCAGGTGGTGGACGTATGGTTGTGACCATGGATCGTTATAATGCGGATTGGAGTATTGTTGAGCGAGGATGGAAGGCTCATGTTTTAGGTCGTGGCCGACGTTTTACTTCTGCTCGTCAAGCGGTTGAAACGTATTATAAGGAAGATCCTAAAGCAACGGATCAGTATTTAGATTCTTTTGTCATCGAAGATGATGGGTCACCCGTTGGAACTATTGAAGATGGAGATTCGGTGGTATTAGTAAATTTTCGTGGAGATCGTGCAATTGAATTATCTAAAGCTTTTGAAGACATTGATTTTGATAAATTTGATCGAGTACGCAAGCCGGATGTTTTATTTGCAGGGATGATGGAATATGATGGAGATTTGCATATTCCTAAGCATTATTTAGTAGTCCCTCCGCAAATTGATGATCCTGTGGGTGCTTATATGTGTGCGAATGGAATTAAATCTTTTGCAATTTCTGAAACTCAAAAGTTTGGTCATGTTACTTATTTTTGGAATGGTAATAAGAGTGGGTATATCAACGAGAAGCTTGAAACTTATATTGAAATACTCTCTGATAAGATTCGTTTTGATCAGGCTCCTAAAATGAAGGCTTATGAAATTACCGATAAGACGATTGAGTTGTTAAGAAGCGGTCAGTATCAATTTGGTCGTTTAAATTTTCCTAATGGCGACATGGTAGGTCATACAGGAATTCCTGATGCTATTATTACATCTGTTGAAGCGGTGGATGAGTGTTTAGTGAAGATTCTGACTGTTCTTAAAGAATTAAACGGTGTTGCCATAGTGTTGGCTGATCATGGTAATGCGGACGAAATGTTTATTGTCAAAAATGGTAAGAAGCAGGTATCAACGGCACATTCTCTTAATCCGGTTCCATGTGCAATTGTTGATGCTAGTTATAATGGTGAATATGAAATGGCTAAGATTAATACTCCGGGGCTTGCTAATGTAGCGGCGACTTTGTTGAATCTTTTAGGATATGAAGCCCCAAAGGAGTACGCTCCTTCATTAATTGAAATTAAAAAGTAAGAGCGCATGAGTTATCAAGAGAAAATTCCTTCTTTGTTATATGAATATTCGATTTGTTCTTCTAATGAAAATCTTCTTTCTTTGCCTCGTTTGGTTTTAGAAACAGCAGGGTTTAAAAGAGGTTCTGTTAGTGAAACATTTGAGAATAAGCAGTGGTCATTAAGGGTTTTCACAGAAAATAAGAATCAAATTAATCTTCTTAGATCTAGTTTTAATCGTTTAAAGTTTCATGGAATTCAGCATTCTTCTAAGAGTTTAAAACCTAGCCAATGGTTAACGCTTTGGAAAACTCACTGGAAACCATTGTCTTTAACTAAAAAGATAGATGTTGTTCCTTTTTGGTATAAAGATCGTTATAAAACATTAAAGGAAGTTATATTTCTTGATACATTGATGTCTTTTGGGACTGGGATGCATGAAACAACGCAATTAATGTCCCAAATGATTGAAGACAATCTTTCTAACTTAAGTTCATTCTTAGATATTGGAACGGGAACAGGCATTTTATCCTTAGTGGCTCTGAAGAATCAGGCTAATTTAGTGACAGCTATGGATGTAAGTCCATTAAGTATTGAAGCTGCTAAGAGAAACTTTAAAGTTAATGATTTGAAAGCTAAATTTGTTCTAGGGGATATAGGTCGTTTACCAGTAAAAGTGAAATATCAAATAGTAGCAGCTAATCTAATTACTAATGATCTTTTAAAGAATCGTCGAAAAATTGTAAGCTTAGTGAAGCCTGGAGGGCTTTTAATGGTTAGTGGTATTTCTTTGGATAATTTAAAGCGTTTTAAAGAAGGTTTTAATATTTTACCTTTAGTATGTAGAAAGGTAAGTAAGGGGAAAAAATGGGCAGCTATCCTTTACGTAAAGAAGATGTTCTAGAATCGTTTGTGCGTTCTTCTGGACCGGGGGGACAGAATGTCAATAAGGTGTCTACTTGTGTGGAACTTGTGCATACACCAACGAGTATTAGAGTTAAATGTCAAAAATATCGCACTCAAATTCAGAATCGTGAGGAAGCTTGGCGTCTTTTGCAGGAGACGATTGACAATAAGTATCTTGAAGAAATCAAAGCTTTGAAACAGCGAAAAGAGAAGTTTCGAAGACAAAATCGTAAACCTTCTTTGAATGCCAAGAAGCGAATGTTTGAAACTAAGAAAAAGCGATCTACTAAGAAAGAAAATCGAAGGAAAGATGTTAATGAATAAAAACAAAAAATGTGCAGGCATGGTTGATGTCAGTGATAAGAATGTTACTAAAAGAATAGCTATGGCAGAAGGAACGGTTTCTTTTAGTTTAAAAGCTTATCAGAAATTAATTAAAGAGGGGTCCCCAAAAGGAGATGTTTTTGAAACGGCTAAGATTGCAGGCATTATGGCGGCTAAATCAACTCCATCAATTATTCCTTTGTGTCATCCTTTAACACTCGAAAAAGTGAAAGTAAGTTTTGAGAAAATTCCTTCTAAGAAGGAAATAAAGGTTACGGCTGAGGTTTTATGTTCTGGTAAAACTGGAGTTGAAATGGAAGCGTTAACGGCAGTTAGTGCTGCATGTCTAACTATTTACGATATGTCTAAATGGATGGGACAGGAGATGGTCATTTCTAATATAAGATTAGTTCATAAGAGTGGTGGGAAATCAGGAGAATATAACCGATGAGTAATCCTTCGTTGATGGTTTGGATTCTTTTTAATATAGGTGTAATTGTATTGCTGTGTTTGGATGCTTTGGTATTAAATCCTAAGAATCGTGAAATGACAATTAGCCGGGCTGTAACTATGACGGCATTTTGGATTCTATTGGCTATGTTATTCAATTTAGGTATTTATTTTTGGATGGGTAATGAAAGGGCACTAGAGTTTCTTACGGGGTATGTTGTAGAACAATCCTTAAGTGTTGATAATCTTTTTGTTTTCTTACTAATTTTTTCTCATTTTAGAACTTCTCCAGTAGATCAGCGTAATATTTTGTTTTGGGGTATTGTTAGCGCTCAAGTTATGCGTGCGGTTTTTATTATTGGTGGGGTAGCGATGCTTGGAACGTTTTCTTGGATGATGTATATTTTTGGTGCAATTCTTTTGATTACAGGGATTAAATTATTTTTTAAACAAGGCGAAGAGGTTCATCCTGAAAATAATCCAATCTTTAAAAGGATATCAAAATATTTACCGTTATTTTGGTTTGTTTTTATTGTTATTCAAGTCACTGATTTAGTATTTGCTGTTGATTCTATTCCGGCTGTTTTAGCTATTACTAAGAATTCTTTTATTGCTTATTCGTCTAATATTTTTGCAGTCTTAGGGCTTAGATCAATGTATTTTGCTTTAGCTTCATTTATGAAAGTTTTTCATTATTTACATTACGGTCTAGGCTTTATTTTAGTTTTTGTAGGATTAAAAATGCTGACTGAACATTATTTGCACGTTCCTGTTCTTTTGACACTTGGGTTTATTGTATTAACTTTGACCGTAACAGTATTTATATCCATTCTATGCCCTCCAAAGGTTCAAAAATAATCATTGGGTTTTTCATTCTTATAGTATTTCTTACCGTAGGAGTCTTTTTTCTTCTTAATCAGCCAAAATTCTTAGCAAAGACTGCTCTATATTTCCTTAAAAAGAGCTCTTCAAACATTTTTTATAAAGAGCTTACTCTAGAGAAAGTTCAATGGCGCACTTGGAATAAACCTACTTTAGAAGATTTGAAGGTAAAGTGTAGAATAAATCAAGCGACATATGTTTTGTCGGCTGGACATGTGGACATTAATCATTTAAATGGTCTGATTGATGGAAATCCAATCGATATTAATATTCAAGCCGTAGCTATTAGTAACAATGTTTTAAACGTTTCTGATATGCAAGTGCAGATGAAGGCTTATTTTGATTCATTTCATTACCAACATTTAGAGACAATTATTAAAAGTCCTAAGGTAGTGTGGAATCGATACGTATTAAAAAATATTCAAGCTAATCTTGTGGATAATGGTAAACAGATCAATCTTAATCATATTCAAGCTAGATTCTATGAAGGGACAGTAGAATTACATGGAATAGTAAACTATTCAAAAGATTCTTTTTATAATACAGACATTAGATTGATTCATGTGAATTCAATCCTTATGTCAGAAGCTAATGAAGTTTTTTCTCAGCTAACAGCAGTGGTTGATGGGTTAATTAAGTTAGATAGTAATGAAAAACAAGGGCTTTCATTTTCAGCAAATATTCAAGCGCCATTAGGTGGTTATATGAAGGCATCTTTGTTAATGTTTTTAGCGCAATATGTTCCTCAAAGAGTACAAATCGAAGATTTGATTCGTCATAACGCTAGGGTTGCTTTAGATAACGCAGAAGCGCAAATTACAAGTGTTGGTCGTGATAATCTTTCATCAGATGTTTCTTTAAATAGTTCTTCATTAAATTTAAAGATGAAGGTGAAATTTGATATTCATGTTGAAGGTGGGTTAGAACATTTATTAGAATACATTCATTAATGATTGAGAAAAAGAGGAGGAAGTTCATGTTGATAAGATATGTGGGGTGTTTAATGTTGACCTTGTTATGTGCTTGTACGGTCAAAGCTGTAGGAGATCCTAAGAGGCCCATTACGATTGAGGCGCATGTAACGATTGATATTAAAGGGCTCAAGGATACGGCTTCGAATATTGAAGATTATGTTAGCGGTAAGCAGGAGAAGGTTTCAGTAGTAAGAAACTAATTTAATCATTCTTAATCAACTGATGGAGGTATATATGTTTAAGAAATTTGTTTTCATGGTTCTTATGTTAGGTATGTGTTCAGGGGTAGTCTTAGCTGCTAACTATTCTATTAAATCTATGACGCCGGAAGTTCAGCAGGCGTTGGATAGTCGTAAAGATCGTTTTAGTCAATTACGCACTTTGAAGGTTTCTGGTGCAATTGGTGAGAACAATCGAGGTTATGTTGAAGCTTTAAGTGGTGAAGCTAAAATTTTAGCGGCTGATGAAAATAGCGATCGCGCGGTTATTTATAAAGCCATTGCTCAACAAAATGGTTTAGAAGATGCCTTATCGACAATTGAATCTGCCTTTGCCCAGGTGCAAAGCGATAAAGCTGAATCTGGTGATAAAATTCAATTTGAAGATGGCCGTTGGGTTACGAAATAAGAATGAAAAAGTTTCGAGTTCAATCTTGGTGGATTCTTTTAAGTTTCTTAGCCTTAGGGCTGGGGTTTGTTTTACGTTTTTGGAATATCACGAATAATCAATTCTTATTTTACGATGAAGGTATGTATCTAGGATACAATCGTAAATTTTTAGATTTGGTTGCTTTAAATCTTCCTAAAGATATACACGAATTGTTTATTATTTTAGGGGTAATGTTTAAAACAGCCCTTGGCACAGCCAAAGCTTTGTGGTTTTTTTTACTAAACTTAAGAGTTTTTATTTTAGGAGCCGATTCTTTATATTTTGCTCGTTTGGTATCTGCTATATCAGGAATTGCCACAATTGCTTTGACCTATGTCTTTGCCAATAGATATTTCAAATCTAAAACGATAGCGCTTTTAAGTGCAGTTCTTTTAAGTCTTTTACCTAGTCATGTGTTTTACTCGAGATTGGGGATGCAGGAGTCTTTCAGTACGCTATTGTTCTTGGCGGCTCTTTATGTTTATTTGTTTTATCGATCTAAGAACTGGAGTGCACCTGTAGCCGCTCTATTATTATCCTGTGTATTCTTAACGAATTATCGGATGATTATTGGTCCTATTTTTATTATTACTATCGAAATTTTTGAATCTTGGAAAAATCGTGAAGCTATTAATTGGAAGAGATTGGCAATTTGTTTAGGTGTTTTTAGTGCTATTGTTTTTATCATTGGATCTTTATACGGAGGAATTAATCGTTATGTAACCTTTGGTTGGATGTTTCATCAGGCCCAAGAATCCCAAGACAAAAGAAGTTTGATTAATCTTCTTTCTTATCCTTATTATGTATTTGTTTTGGAAGGATTTTTATTTGCTTTAATATTCTGGTCTAATATTTATTTGATTGTTAAAAAACAATGGTTTAAGGTTTTACCCTTTATTCTAGTTTTACTCCAGATGGGGATATTCTCTTTTGCTGCTGAAAAAGGAGCAAGGTATTTATGTGTTGTTCTGCCTTTAATGGCTATAGCTGCTGCTGTAGTTGTTGATTTTTTTATTAATCTATTTCACAAAAAGACTTATTTAGCAGCAGCGGTAGTTTTAGCTTGTTTATTAATGGGAATAGAATCTCTTAAAATTGCCGGCATTCAAACTGATTATGATAAAGCAGTTGCAGTGATTTTAAAGAACGACCCTAATGCTGGAATTTTGTCGACTCAATCTTTGGTGGAGCAGCTTTATGTAAAGGATGAGAATAGGATTAGAGAATGTCCGAAGAACTTATCAGATTTTGTTGTTTTATATCAAGCGGGGTATCATTATCTAATCTTGGACCCTCAGGCGTATATTTCTTGGACTAGGGATACACAACGTTTTAGTCCTCCCTTGATTGACTTTCTAGAGTCTATTCATAAGTATGTATCTCCTCTTGTGGTTCTTAAGCATTTTAACTCCCTAACATTGAAGCGTTTTGTTTTAGATCATAATCAGAATCTTTCTCAATCAATCAAATTTTTAAATGTAGCAGAGGAAGAGGGATTTGGCCAGATTCGTATTTATGATATTGGCCAATCGTTAATATTTTTTAAGCAACAAGCTTCCCAAGTTTCAGAAGAAAAATATAAATCTAAAGGTATTTGATTATAAACTTTTGCTATAATGTTTGGCATTGATTTTAAAACCTAATTAAGAGGTCAAATAATGACGTATCAAGAATTCATTGCCAATATTGAAAATTTTGAAGCGAATTATTCTAAAGATATTACATCTACTAGTTATTTTGGTTTTCCCATTGAGCCACTTCTAGAAGCTGAGTCTAAATTAACTAACCTTAATGAAAAATCGGTGGCTTATTTTTCCATGGAATATGGTTTAGCACCTAGTATTTATAATTCATTTAGTCCAGGTAAGCCTGTTAGTGAAAAAAATAAGTTCTATAGCCATGAAGTTTTCTCGAATTATTGGCTTTCAGACTATGTCTTTAAAATTAAGATTGATAAAATGCTGGATATTCCTATTTACAGTGGTGGTTTGGGGGTTTTAGCAGGTGATACGGTTAAAAGTATTTCTGATTTAGGGATATCTGTATGTGCTTTGGGGATATTGTGGAATAAGGGATATTTTAAACAAAATTTTTGGTATAAACATGGTCAGGTTCCTGAAGAATTATTTTGGGATCCTCACACCTATCCGGGGCTTATTCCTCTAAAAAACAGAGTTATTATGCCTACTAAAGAGGGGGACTTGGTATTGCGTTTATGGAAGTACTATGTTTATAGCTATGATAAAAAACATGTAGTTCCTTTAGTTTTGTTAGATTCTAATTTGCCTGAAAATAGTGAGCATTTAAAATGTTTGACAGATCAGCTCTATCGCAGTGATCATGTATCTTGGCGGATTTTTCAACGGTCTATCCTGGGTATTGGTGGTATGAAGGCTGTTGATAATTTAAAACTAAACATTAATACCTATCATCTTAATGAAGGTCATGCGGCATTTGCTTTAATTGAAAAATATCTTAGTCTTAAAGATAAAAAACAAATGGATGTTGAGAAAAGAAAGTTTGTTTATACCTGTCATACGCCAGTGGCAGCAGGACACGATCGTTTTGGTATTAACGATTTAGGGAGACTTTTTCCTGATGATTATTTGCAGGCATTTAAAAAGTTTGGTATGGAAGATGAGAAATCAGACAATGTTAATTTAACGCATATTTGTCTGGATAATTGTCGTCATACTAATGCTGTTGCTCAAAAGCATGGGGAGATTATGCGTTTACAATTTCCTGAATATGCGAAGGATATTGATGCTATTACGAATGGTATTCACATTCATACTTGGCTTTCCGATAGTTTTTCTATTCTTTTTGATAAATATTCTAAGACTTTTGGTGATTGGCGCCGTAATCCAGAGAATTTAGCCAATGTCATTCAATTAATGAATGATGAGTCTTTCAGAAAAGATATTTTTGAAGCGCATCAGGTTAATAAACGTTCTTTTTTGAATGTTATTAAGCCTTGGAAGCTCGATGAGAATGTTTTGACAGTTTGTTGGGCAAGACGTATTACAGGTTATAAACGTCCTTCATTGTTATTTCATCGTATTGAAGAAGTTTTAGATATTGCTCGTAATGTAGGGCCACTACAGATTATATTTGCAGGTAAGTCTCATCCTAATGACAATATAGGAGCTGCTCATATTCAGGATATTTTAACGCATATCGATCAGCTTAATGATCATTATAAAGAAATTAAAGTTCTTATCTTAGAGAACTACGATACTTATTTTGGAAAACTATTAACAAACTCCGTTGATGTTTGGCTTAATAATCCATTGCCTCCATTTGAAGCTTCAGGTACTAGCGGTATGAAGGCTATTCTTAATGGAGTTGTTCAAATGTCTACTCTTGATGGATGGGTTGTTGAAGCCGAAAAGGATAATGTGGGTTGGATTTTTGGTTATGAACATCACGGTAATGAAATTGGTAGTGAATCCGATCTACGTTTAGATGAAGATTCATTGGCGCTTTGCAAGACCTTAAAAGAAGCAACAACTCTTTATTATCAAACTAATAAGGAGGGGATGATTGATTCTAAAAGTGCTTGGATTGATAAAATGATTAATTGTATTCGTCGAGCAGCATTCTTTAATACACAAAGAATGGTGGAGGAATACCAAAAGAAAATGTGGTCCGCTTAATATGAAGCAATACCTGGATTTAGTTAAATATATTTTAGAACATGGTGAAGAAAAGCAAGATCGTACTGGTACTGGTACGATTTCTGTTTTTGGTTACCAGAGTAAATACGATCTTCGTCAAGGGTTTCCAATTCTGACAACTAAAAAAGTTCTTTTTGATGCGGTTGTCTGGGAACTCTTATGGTTTTTAAGAGGATCGACGAATATTAATGAGGATTTAACCCAGCATACTCCTATTTGGAATCCTTGGGCTCGTGAAGGTGGAGAATTGGGTCCTGTTTACGGCTATCAATGGCGTAATTGGGAGAAGTTTGTCTGGGATGAACAAACAAAAGCTTATCGAAAAGAACATATTGATCAAATAGGTCAAGCGATAGAATTAATAAAGAAAAATCCTGATTCTAGAAGAATTATTGTTAGTGCATGGAATGTAGGGGATATTGATCGTATGGCTCTTCCACCTTGTCATGCATTTTTTCAGTTTTATGTTGTTAATGGTCGTCTAGATTGTCAGCTTTATCAGCGTTCCGCGGACGTGGCCTTAGGTGTTCCTTTCAATATTGCTAGTTATGCTCTCTTGATGACCATGGTGGCCAAAGAATGTAATTTGACGCCGGGGATATTTACCCATACCTTGGGGGATGCTCATCTTTATTTAAATCATATTGATGGTCTAAAAGTTCAATTGGAACGCACACCAGGGGCATTGCCTCATCTTGAAATTGATAAGAAAAAAGTTTTAGATTATCGTTTTGAAGATATGAAACTTGTAGGATACAACCCAGCAGCTTTTATAAAATTTCCTATCGCGGTTTAAACATGAAACCATTCTCTATTGTAGTAGCCCTCGATGAAAAAAATGGCATAGGAAAGCAAGGTGGATTAGCTTGGGTCTTACCTTCAGATTTAAAGCATTTTAAAGAGGTGACCAGTGCTGTTAGTGATGGGGTTAAGAAGAATGCTGTTATTATGGGGCGTAAAACTTGGGATTCCTTACCAGCAAAGTTTAAGCCTCTACCAGGGCGATTGAATATTGTTTTAAGTCGCAATGTAGGATTTTATTCTGATTTACCTTCAGGAGTTTTATTATCGTCTAGTTTAGATGATGCTCTTAAGATTTTAAATTTTAAACAAGAGGTTGATAAGGTTTTTGTCATTGGAGGATCTCAGATTTATACTCAAGCCCTAAATCATCCTATGTGTGAGACTTTGTATGTAACTGAGCTAAAGGGCGATTTTGGTTGCGACACTTTCTTTCCTGCAATACCAGCTTCTTTTAAAAGAAAAGAAGAATCTGCTTGGCTTATTGAAGGTATGATTCGATTTTGTTTTTCTCAATATCAAAGATCTATTTGATTTTTTCATAGCGTTTAATCCCTTGCAGAGAGGGGGTTAAGATGGTATTCTATCTACGTTTAAAAATGAAGTATATGTCTGCCTGTTAGCAGATAGAGAGGTTTAAAATGGATATTCGAATTCTGATTCAAAGCACTCCAAATCCAAATGCACTTAAATTTGTATTAAATGTGCCAGTTAAAACAGAAGGTAAGGTCACTTATAAGAATATAGATCAGTGCAAAGATAATCCTTTAGCAGCTGCTTTATTTACAGTTTCTAATATTAGTGAGGTTTATCTTTTTGATAATTATATTACCGTGACTCAAGATGGCCTTGTTGATTGGGATGCTATTGAGGATCAAATCAAGAAAATTGTCTTAGAATACGCTCCTATTCATGATCCTGATTTTCATGTGGAGGAGAGTAAAAAGACGAGCGTGGTATCCGATAATCCTGATATAGAGAAAATTAATGAAATTTTAGACCGTACGATACGCCCAGCTTTACAAATGGATGGCGGCGATTTACAAGTAACCTCTTTAGAGGGGAACTTGCTTCTTGTTAATTATCAGGGAGCTTGTGGTTCTTGTCCTAGCTCAAGTATGGGCACTTTAAAAGCTATAGAGAGTATCTTAAAGGATGAATATAACCCTGAAATCACTGTAGAAATTGCAGCTTAATATGAAAACCCAAATAGATTTTTCTAAGAAAAACTGTTTACCTTGTGAAGGCCTTGGTCGCGTTATGACTAGGGAGGAAATTGTTGAGAATTTAAATAGTATTGCAGGCTGGACTTTGGCGGTTGATGATAAAAGTATAGAACGTCGTTATACATTTAAGAATTTTATCCAGGCTGTTGATATGGTTAATCTGATTAAGAATGTTGCGGAAGATGAAAGGCATCATCCAGATTTGCATATAACAGGGTATAAGAATCTGAAAGTTGTTTTATATACGCATGCGCTTGGCGGTTTAACCCAAAATGATTTTATTGTAGCGGCTAAAATTAACAAAATAGGATAATTTATGTTCAAAATTAATCGCAAATTAGAATATGCATTGATTTCCCTGCGGCACATGAGTGCTAAAGCTCCAGGTCAATTGACATCAGCTAAAGAGATTTGCGATATTTATCACTCTCCTTTTGATCCTACTTCACGTGTTTTACAGGTACTGGCCCAGCATGAAATTGTTCGGGCGGAACAAGGAGCTTATGGCGGTTATCAAATTTTAAAGGATCTTTCAAAGATTACTTTGTATGACTTAACAGAAATCATTGAAGGGCCTTTGCAAATTGTGAATTGTTTTCATGGCAATTATTCGCATTGTGATATTACCTCTAGTTGTAATGTTATTTCTCCGATGCTTAATTTAAATGAGAGAATTGCTGCGTTTTTCAAAACAATTAATGTTAAAGAATTAATTCAGTCTCGTAATCAAGGGGAAAAGCAGATTAGAAATAAACCGATTATGGTGAATTCTTAAAAAAGTAAGGGTTAAGTTTATGAGTGATGTCGTAAAACAAAAAGAGTTGGATGATAATAAGTTAGCCGCTGGCGGTGAAGAATACCGGTATGGTTTTTTTACGGATATTGAAACTGATACCATTGCCAAGGGGCTTAACGAAGAAGTCATTCATATTATCTCAGGAAAGAAGAATGAGCCTCAATGGATGCTGGATTGGCGTCTAAAGGCTTATCGTCATTGGCAGAAAATGACGGAACCGGTATGGCCTAATTTTGAATTTGGGCCTATTGATTATCAGGCTTTGCACTACTATTCCGCTCCCAAGCAGAAGAAAGACAATCCTAAGAATTTAGAAGAAGTTGATGCAGAACTCTTAAAGACTTTTGATCGTTTAGGCATTCCATTAACCGAGCAGAAACGTTTGACTGGTGTAGCGGTGGATGCTGTTTTTGACAGTATTTCTGTGGGGACAACCCATCAAGCAGAATTAGCTAAGGTAGGGGTAATTTTTTGTTCTATGTCGGAAGCGATTACTCATCATCCTCTTCTTGTAAAAAAGTATTTAGGTTCTGTTGTTCCAGCAGCTGATAATTTTTTTGCAGCGCTTAATTCAGCGGTTTTTAGCGATGGATCTTTTTGTTATATACCAAAAGGAGTGCGGAGTCCTTTAGAGCTTTCTACGTATTTTCGTATTAATGCCGCTGATACTGGACAATTTGAACGCACCTTGATTGTGGCTGAAGATGACAGTTATGTAAGCTACTTAGAAGGATGTACAGCGCCGATGCGTGATACTAATCAATTGCATGCAGCAGTTGTAGAACTAGTTGCTTTGAATAATGCTGAAATTAAATACTCTACTGTACAGAATTGGTACTCAGGAGACAAGCAAGGCAAAGGCGGTATTTATAATTTTGTCACCAAACGTGGTAAGTGCCAAGGCGTTAATTCCAAGATTTCCTGGACACAAGTAGAGGCAGGGAGCGCTATTACCTGGAAATATCCTTCCGTCATTATGCAGGGAGATAATTCCATTGGTAAATTCTATTCGGTTGCTTTAACTAATGGCCGTATGGCGGCTGATACTGGTACTAAGATGATTCATATTGGTAAAAATACTAAAAGTACCATTGTTTCAAAAGGGATTTCTTCTGATTATTCTCACAATAGTTATCGTGGTTTAGTTAAGATTATGCCGACAGCGATTGGAGCTCGCAATTTTTCACAATGTGATTCTATGTTGGTAGGTAATAATTGCTCGGCTAATACTTTTCCTTACATTGAAGTAAAGAATAATACAGCGGTTGTGGAGCATGAAGCGTCGACGTCCAAGATTAATGCGGAACAAATGTTTTATTTGCGTTCACGCGGGCTTGATTTGGAAGAATCGATTTCTTTGATTATTAATGGTTTTTGTAAAGATGTTTTCAAAGAGCTTCCTTTAGAGTTTTCTGTGGAAGCGGTTAAATTATTAGAGATGAAATTAGAGGGATCAGTAGGTTAAAGTAGGGGCCGAGCATGCTCGGGCCCGTACATGAAAGGGTTTAATTATCATGTTAGAGATAAAGGATTTAAGAGCAGGTATCGTTGGTATAGAAGGTAATGAAATTTTAAAAGGTCTTAATTTAAGTGTAAATGCTGGTGAAGTTCATGCCATTATGGGACCCAATGGTTCTGGTAAAAGCACATTATCTAAAGTGATTGCTGGTCACCCTCAGTATCAAGTGACGGGGGGCAGCATTGAATATGAAGTGAATTTCAAGAAGATAAATTTAGCTGGATTAGAGCCGGATGCGAGGGCTAAAGAAGGAGTGTTCTTAGCTTTTCAATATCCCGTCGAAATTCCGGGTGTTCCTACTTCTGTTTTCTTAAGAGCTTCATTTAATGCGATTTGTCGTCATCAAGGGGCAGAAGAGATGGATCCTATTGATTTTGATAAATATTTACGTTCTAAAATGAAATTGTTTCATATGGATGAAAAATATATTGATCGTGCTGTAAATGTTGATTTTTCTGGTGGTGAGAAAAAACGCAACGAAATTTTGCAGATGGCTGTTCTCAATCCTCGCCTCGCTGTTTTAGATGAGACAGATTCAGGACTTGATATTGACTCTATGAAGATTGTAGCTGATGGGGTCAATAAAATTAAGAACAAGAACAATGCAATTATTTTAATCACGCACTATCAGCGTCTTTTGAATTATATTCAACCTGATTTTGTTCATATTCTTCACGATGGCAAGATTATAAAAACTGAAGGGAAAGAGCTGGCCTTGGAAGTTGAAAGTAAAGGCTATGATTGGCTTATCAAATAATATGATGACACAAGAACAATTGCCCTTAAAAATTGATGGGGTAGAAGAATATCATTCAAAATTAGTTAATAACTCTCCCAATTGGCTTAAAAGTTCTCGTCAAAAGGCTTGGGATAATTTTATTTCCGTAGGTCTTCCCACGGTCAAAGAGGAAGATTGGAAATATACATCTTTAGCAGAATTATCTCCTAAATCGCTAAAGATAGCCTCACATCATCAATTGATAGAAACCACTCAATTTAATGCTTATGTGGATCAGGTGGATATTAATATTGTCTTGATCAATGGGGTGTTGTGGTCGGATTTATCGAATATCAAACATTTGCCTGGGGGTCTTACAATTAAGTCGTTTTCTGATGCCGCTGTGCATTTTTCTACGGAGATTAATGATACCGTTAGCAAGCTAACATCCAATGACACAAAATCTTTGCTTTATCTTAATCAGGCTTTGTTTTTAGATGGGGTCTTTATAAAGGTTGAGAAAGATTGTGCGATTGAACCTTTAGTTCATATTGTGCATGTTACAAGTAATGTTGAATCCGATACGGTTGTTTTCCCTCGTAGTGTAATTCATGTGGGGCAGGGTGCAAAAGTGTCTATATTAGAAAGCCATATTGGTTTTACTCCTAATATGTATTGGAGCAATGCTTTAACCGATATGCGCATCGGTGAGAATGCTCATGTGCAATATTGCAAGGCTGAAGGGGAAGCTTCGCACACTATTCATACCAACACAACCCGTGTTTGGCAGGAGAGATCAAGCCATTTTGAGATCTTTTCTTTCGCCCATAAAGCAAGATTAGTCCGCAATAATTTAACTATTTTACTTAAAGGTGAAGGAACGAATACGATCATGAATGGTTTTTATGCTATCGATGGCCATCAGCATGTGGATAATCATACACTGTTAGATATTCAACAGCCTAATTGTACAAGTTATCAGCTTTATAAAGGAATTCTGAAAGACGCTTCTCATGCGGTCTTTAACGGTAAGATTTATGTCCACCCGATAGCTCAGAAAACAAACGGGTATCAGTTAAACAAGCATTTGATGTTGGGTAAGGAAGCCCGTGTTGATACAAAACCAGAACTAGAAATATTTGCTGATGATGTTAAATGTACTCATGGAGCGACCATTGGTCAGCTTTCTGATGAAGAAATTTTCTACCTGCAAAGTCGCTGCATTACAAAGGAATTAGCTTCTCAGCTGTTAGCTAAAGGATTCATTGACGATATTATCAGCACTATTTCTTCTGAGGCTATTCGCCGCAAGTTGGGTAAGCTTTTAGCTAAGAAATTTCCTGAAGTAAAACTCTAAAGGATTCTCATGTCAGCTTTTGATGTTATTAAACACATAGCAGATTTTCCTAATCTTAAGATTAAGGTTCATGGTAAGCCATTGGTTTATTTAGACAATGCCGCTACAACATTTAAACCTCAATGTGTTATCGATACTATCAGTGAGCACTATGCCCATGGTACATCCAATGTGCATCGTGGCGTACACTTCTTGAGCGAGCAAGCCACTTTAAGCTTCGAACATGCTCGTCAGACGGTGAAGAAGTTTATCAACGCCAACAGCAATCAGGAAATTATATTTACCAAGGGATCGACAGATTCGATCAATTTAGTAGCTCAAAGCTACGGCCGCAACTTCTTAAAGTCCGGTGATGAGATTCTTATTTCTCATATGGAGCATCATTCGAATATTGTGCCTTGGCAAATCCTTTGCGAGCAAATTGGTTGTGTATTGAAGGTGGCCCCTATCAATCATGAGGGAGAAATTATTTGGGATGAATTTGTTAGGTTATTAACACCACGAACAAAGTTGGTGTCGGTTGTTTATGTCTCTAATTCACTGGGCACGGTCAATCCTATCAAGGATATTATTAAAGAAGCGCGTAGTCGTGGTATAGCGGTTTTAATTGATGCGGCACAGGCGATCACTCACTCAACTATTGATGTGCAAAGCTTAGATTGCGACTTTTTAGTTTTCTCCGGCCATAAGATTTTCGGGCCTACAGGCGTGGGTGTACTTTATGGGAAACAGAAACTATTGGAAGCTATGCCTCCTTATCAGGGTGGGGGAGATATGATTGCCTCGGTTACCTTTGCTAAAACAACCTATAATATTTTACCCTATAAATTTGAAGCTGGAACACCAGCTATTGCTGAAGTTATTGGTTTAGGGCGAGCCTTAGAATATGTTCAGTCAATTGGACTTGAGGTCATGGCGGTACACAAGAATGAATTATTAGCTTATGGGACTAAGAAGCTTTTATCTATTGATGGTGTTAAATTGATCGGTACAGCTCGTGAGAAAACTTCTATTCTTTCATTTGTAGTTGAAGGGATTCATCCTCATGATTTGGGGACCTTGGTGGATGAAGAAGGAGTGGCAATTCGTACCGGTCATCACTGTACTCAGCCTGTGATGGAATTCTTTAAGATTCCAGCAACGGCTAGAGCATCGTTAGCTTTTTATAATACCAAAGAAGAAATTGATATTTTAGTGGTAGCTTTGATAAAAGCTCAGAAAATATTTGGATAGTGTCATGCCCGAATGTTTTAATCGGGCATCCAGTGATTAGCATATTTCTGGATTCCCGCCCTGCCTGCCGGCAGGCAGGTTTCGCGGGAATGACAAACTGAAAGAATCTCATGCGCGAAGAACTTTATCAACAAACTATTTTAGAGCATAACCGTTCTCCTCGTAATTTTAAGAAATTAGAGGGAGCGACACATGTGGCCGAAGGCTATAATCCGCTTTGTGGGGACCATTTGTGGATTTACATGAAGGTCAGTCCTGCCAATATCATTGAAGAAGTTGCCTTTGAAGGCACAGGTTGTGCTATTTCTAAGGCGTCTGCTTCCATGATGACGACTTCTCTAAAGGGAAAGACGATTGATGAAGCTAAAATTCTTTTTGACGAATTTCATAAATTAGTCATCGGTCAATTAAAACCAGATACAACTCCTAACCATTTGGATAAGCTGGCTGTTTTTTCAGGCATCTGGCAGTATCCATCTCGTGTTAAATGCGCTGTGCTTTCATGGCATACCATGAATGGCGCTATTGAAAATAAGAAAGCTATATCAACTGAATAAAGTGATCGATCAATTCCACAGACCTCTGCGTGATTTACGTATTTCGGTTATTGACCGTTGCAATTTTCGTTGTCCTTATTGTATGCCTGCAGAGCATTTTCAGGAGCATTATCGTTTTATGGCAAAACAAGAATGGTTAAGCTTTGATGAAATTGAACGTTTAGCTAAGATTTTTGTATCACTGGGGGTTTCTAAAATTAGATTAACGGGAGGAGAGCCTTTATTACGGCCTGATTTACCCAAATTAGTTGATCGTCTTAACCGCATCGAAGGTGTAAAAGATTTGGCTTTAACAACTAATGGTTCTTATTTAGGAGTCTTTGCCTCAGATTTAAAACTTAGCGGATTGAAACGTTTGACTGTTAGTCTTGATGCTATTCATGCAAAAACATTTCGTCAGATGTCAGGGGATCGGGGTGATTTGCATGTTGTTTTAAAGAGTCTAGAGATTGCTAAATCTCATGGTTTTGAAAATATAAAGCTCAATTGTGTTATCAAAAGAGGAATTAATGATCATGCGTTTTTAGATTTAGTGGAATTTGCTCGTCAAAATGGTCACACGCTTCGTTTTATTGAATACATGGATGTAGGAAATCAGAATCATTGGGATCTGGCTCAGGTTGTTCCTTCTCAAGAAATTCTAAAGAAGATTGAAGGGCGGTATCCGTTGGAAGCTATTGGTGGAACTGAAGATGGAGAGACTTCAGAACGTTATCGATTTCTTGACGGTCAAGGGCAGATTGGATTTGTTTCTTCAGTGAGTCATCCTTTTTGTGGCACATGTAATCGCCTGAGGCTTTCCGCAGATGGAAAGATGTATACCTGTCTTTTTGCAACTGAGGGAACAGATTTGCTGACCAGTTTAAGAAATGGCGTTAATGATGATTCTTTAAAAGAATTAATTTTAGCTGTATGGAGGAAGCGTCAGGACCGTTACTCAGAACTTCGCTCACAAATTCAAAAAGACAATTCTTCCATTCATAAAGTGGAGATGTACCATATTGGCGGTTAAATAACTCGTATATTTGTATGATTAAGATCATTTTCACTTTTTTTTTATTAATCTTTCTTTTTCTGAATCCCACGATCAGCAGATGTCAAGAACCGACAGCTCGAGGACTTTTTATTTGGAGCCTTGAGGAGCATCCTGTGCTTTCTAGCAAAATGCAGATTGAAGAAGCTGTTAATTTTGCAAAGAAGCACAATATAAAAACACTTTTTGTACAAGTCTATCGCGCCAATCAAGCTTTTTTTCCGTCTAAAATTGCAGAAGTAAAGGTTTATTTGTTTATGGAAAAAGGGAGAGATTTTCCCATAGATTCTTTTACTTATTTAATAAATTTGGCTCATGCTAATGGAGTTGAAGTTCATGCTTGGCTTAATTTATTAAGTCTCAGTGGTAATAAGGACGCGAAGATTCTTAAGAAATACGGCCCCAGTATTCTAACTCGCAATGTTCAAAAGAAAAGAATACTCGAAGATTATAAAATCGATAATCAATATTTCTTAGAACCTTCAGATCCAAGAGTCCGTCAGGAACTTTTGATCTTGGTTGGAGATCTTCTGCGGGCATATCCAGATTTAGATGGGATTCAATTTGATTATATCCGTTATCCGGATGTTCATCCTTTTTATGGATATTCTAAGGATAATATAGAGAGTTTTAAGAAGGCAACTGGATTGAAGAAAATTGTGGAAGAGAATCCTCAATGGAAGCAGTGGAAAAGAGATCAGGTGACGCAATTGCTAGAAATGCTAGTTAAGAAGGTGCGATCGATCCGTCCGCAGATTCATGTTTCAACCACAGGATGTTTAGCTTATTCCCGTGCCTATGATGAAGCTTTGCAGGACTGGCCTTCATGGCTTAAGAATAATACGATTGAATTTGTGACGCTCATGAATTATCCTCCAGATGCCGAGACTTTTCAGAAGAATATCACAGATATTAAAATTAAGATTCTTGATTTTTCAAAGGTGAATATGGCGGTCGGAGCCTATAAAGAAATTCAAACAGTCAGTGATTTTAAAGGGCAAGCGGATTATTGTGAGCTTTCAGGAGCAAAATCCTGTGTGTTTTTCCATTATGATGCCCTGATTCAAAAGTCATCTTTTGTTCAGGTGTTAGAAAAAAGTGAGGGTTCTCGGTAATTCAAATTTCTTGTAATTGATCGTAATATCATTAGAATCACAAATATTAGTTTATTGTTCTTCCTGATTCCCCATCAGAGCAGTTCCAATCACAATTCCCCGAAGAGTCTAAATTCAGTTAAACATTTTTAACTTATGGGAGAGTCTATGAAAAAACAAGCTATCCAAGAGTCAGGAATTGCTGTTCCAGTTTATATTATTCAAAGTAAGATATTTTTTATTCGCAGACAGAAAGTAATGTTAGATAGGGATTTAGCAGAGCTTTACGGTGTTCCAACCTATCGGCTTAATGAACAAGTCAAAAGAAACATTAAGAGATTTCCTAAAGATTTTATGTTTCAATTAAATATTCAAGAAAAGAGTGAACTGATCGCAAATTGCGATCGGTTCGCTTCTTTGAAACATTCTACCTCAAACCCGTATGCTTTTACCGAACAAGGGGTAGCCATGCTTTCTAGCGCGCTTAACAGTGATAGAGCTGTAGAGGTCAACATTCAAATCATGAGAGTTTTTGTAAGGATAAAAGAATTAATGATTTCTCATAAAGATCTGGCCCGTAAAATTGAAGATTTAGAAGGTAAATATCAGGATCACGATAAGAAAATCATGTCTATTTTTGAGGCCATACGCCGGCTTATTGTAATTCCTGTTACTGACAATTATAAAAGAACAAAAATCGGCTTTATAGTAGAAGAAACCGTTTCCCCAAATACCTTCTCCAGCCCTTGATTTAAGTATTTTATGTGTCATATTCTATATAGATATGAGACGAACCCCATTCGCCCACATAATTGTCCTAATCGCCTTTCTAGTCAATACTATAGGTGCAGTTCCTACAGCTCAAGCCCAAGAATTTGCTTTGCCTGCTCCTGGGGTGATGGTCCATTTAAGTTCACCAGTTAATCCAGCTATTCTTAAAGGTATTAAGGTTCATACGGACAATCCATTCAGGTTTGATTTCATTTTGGATAAAGGTGATACTGATCCCAGCGACGATAAATTAAAAGAAGAGTCATCTAAGCTTATTAAATATTTCCTAGCCAGCTTGACCATTCCTGAGAAGGACTTGTGGGTAAATTTGTCACCCTATGAGAAAGACTGCATCGTGCCAGAAAGTTTTGGGGGCACTGAGATGGGGAGAGATTTATTGGCTGAGGATTACATGCTCAAACAGATTACAGCTAGCTTGATCTATCCAGAAGATGAAGTGGGTAAAAAGTTCTGGAAGAGAATCTATGAAGAAGCTCAAAGCAAATACCATACAACCAATATCCTAGTAAACACCTTTAACAAGGTCTGGATAGTGCCAGAGAAGGCAGTGGTGTATGAGAATGCCAAGGCAGGGACAGCGTATGTGGTGGAATCAAAGCTTAAGGTTATGCTTGAGGAAGATTATCTATCAATGTCTAAGCATGCGGAAGGAGGGGTGGCCGAGGGAGGGGCATCCCCAGTCGCCCGCAACGAAGTGAGGACGAATGGGGAAACCCGAGGACAGGACCCCGACATCAATCGATTAGGATCACAGATCGTCCGTGAAATTGTTATTCCAGAATTAACCAAGGAGATTAATGAAGGACAGAATTTCTCCCAGCTACGCCAAGTTTATAACTCACTCATCCTAGCCACTTGGTACAAGAAGAAGATTAAAGACAGCATCCTATCGCAAGTGTATGCGGATAAGAACAAAACAGCCGGAGTTAACATCAATAATCCGCAGGAGAAGGAGAAGATCTATCAGCAGTATCTGCAGGCATTCAAGAAAGGTGTCTACAACTACATTAAAGAAGATATTGATCCTGCAACACAGCAGTCAATTCCAAGGAAGTATTTTTCGGGGGGAATGCTCATAACTCCGCAAATTCAGACGACTGATGATTTTGCTATGGTCAGCTCACCGAAATCTGCTGTTGTGGTTTCTAGTCAATTTGATGCGGCTATGAATGCAGCGGATGGGGCGAGAGGATCGAATAAAGGCAGCCCTCAGTTAGATTTGCCAATAGCAGTTAATACAAAATTAGAATTTTCTGATATTGAGAAAGCTCAGGAAGATGTGCGGAAATTATCTCAGAAGGTTAATGAACTTTATAAATTCAGGGAAAGCGGGGCATTTACTGTTCAGCAATTTATTCCAATCGGGTATAGAGATCAAAAAGCACAAGAACTACCAGCGGATATTCATGGAGGAGAGGCCTTATGGCTTATGTTTAAAGATCTGTTCCAATCAGATGTTTTCAAGAAGTATTATCCCGTAAATGGCCTGAACCCTCAAGGAGTTTGGGACAGGGCTGATGTGCAAGTGTTGGTTCAGGAATTTTTTAATCACCATTGGATTACAGAAATTGAAAAACAGGGTTTGATTAATAGTGAAGAGAGGATTTTTGAATTTTTGACAAATTTTGAGAATCATGCGTCTTACGATATAAAAGGTCTCAAAAGACTTAAATATAATGATTTAGGTGATAACCCTGAGGAAAATTATAAGAAATATTATCAAGAAACTGAATTTGTTTATGGAATTCTTAGTAGAGTTTTCAAACAAATTATGTCAGAGACATTGCCTTCATTTTATGCAGAAGCAAAACAGCTCTCTGATGGATTTGAGCTTAAAGAACTAAAGCAAGGTTTCTATATTGACTTGGAAAACCAATATCATTTGAAAGTTAAGGATGATCAAGAGAAAGATGTTCGAGTTATTGATTTTCCACAGGCTAATATAGAAGAGGTTTTCCAAAAGAAACCTGAGCTTTTGATCAAGGTCTTTCAATTAGCTAGTGAGCAGGATGCTATTATTTCAGATAAGGTTCTTAATGCTGTAGTTTCTCAGACTAAAGCTTTAGAGAATAAGGATTTAAGTTCTACTATGAAAGAAGTTTTTTTCAAATTTTTTAAGGCTAACGGGAAGATATCTCTTTCTCTTTTGAAAATGTATCAAGTTGGTTTATTAGGTAAATTCTTACCAGAATTTGACACGAAGTTAAGCTATCATTTTGAAGCAGCCTTTCATCGATTTTCTGTTGCTATGCATACGATTTATCTTTTATATTTTTTGGAGTATATTTTGCCTAATAATCCTGAATTAGATCAAGCGTATAAAGCCTATACTAATATTCTGAAATCTGCAGTAAATGGGAATTTATTAGCTACTTTAAGGCTTTCTATTCTTTGTCATGACGCCGATAAAGAAGAAGCTAGGGCTGCTTGGAGTAAGCCGCATCCTATAAAGGCAGCAACTGGTTTAGCACCGCGTCTTTTGAATCAATTGGCAGGTGCAAGTATCCTTTTACCTGCGGTGGAGTGGTTGGTTTGGTATCATCAAGAATGGGGGATGAGAGCCGCGAATACTAAAGGCCGTTCTTTTTATTTCTCAGATTTAATTGATTCAGTCGAATTGGGTAAGGGAATTTTAAACCAGGACTTATTAAATATATTTTATCTATTAACTGTAGCAGATGCTAATTCTGTTGAGCCTTCTAGAAGAGATTATTTTGATAGGGGAGACTATGAGATTACTACCAATCTGTTTTTAGAATTGTCAAAATATTTAGAAAAATCTAATAATCTTCGAGGGCAGGAAGCGATCATGGATGGCTGGAAACAGGAAGCGATAAGAGAGGAAGAAGATATCCAGAAAGATGCTAGGGAATTCTTAAAGAATGTTTTTACACAAAGAAAATCCAAGGTTATTGAACAGCTTGGACAGATTGATCAAGTTCTTTTAGATGATCAAAATGCTGTGATTCCATTATTAGAACAGGCAATTGCAAACCCAATGCAGCTTCTTAATTTTTTAAAAATGTTTTCCTCTTTTTATATCAGAACACTTAAAGATAAGGATTTTTTGATACGGCAATTTATTTTGTTTGTTCTCATGCATAATGAAACTAAGAATGAAGTAATTTCTCGCACGTTGGTTTCTTCTGTGAATACTGTGCATGGCCCTATGTTCGAGCTTTTAGTTGGTGTTAATAAAGATGCGCCTGGTGTTATGTACAAAATCACAGGCGTTTTAGCTGCAGCAGGATTTAATATTTTGGATGCTAAGATTAATACAACCTCTCAAGGAGTTGTTTTTGACAAAATGCATGGATATTTTCTCGGGTTCCAGAATCCTACAGCCATAGGCAAGGAGTTATTAATCAAGCTGGAAGAAATAAATAAGAGCAAACAGGATCAAAAGATTACTTTGCTCATAGTGAATCTTCAGGAGAAGTTGAATAAAACAGATAAATCTGTAAATGAGAGATTAAGTTGGCAGGACGTTCTTCCTATTCTTATTAATTTGCTTATCAAAGAGAAAATAACTGTTGATGATGTTTTTAATTTTAATGGGACTAATCGAAGGTTTGAAAGATTGTCTTCTCTACAAGGATCTAGAACTAAGGTGATTTTTGATAATGATGTTTTACTTCAGGGAAAAGGAGTGAGTGTTTTTAATCTGAATACGGACGATCGTAATGGTTTGTTGTATATTGTTTCACGTCTTCTAGGACAGAGATTTGGCTTGAATATTGAAGTTTTTCCCGTCAATACATTGCAAAGAGGTGTTAATGATCAAATTTATGTGACCAGTAAAGGAGGGGTTCTAAGTCTCAAAGAAAAAGAAGAGGTTAAGAAATTTTTAGAACCTTTTTTGGATAGGGATATTATAGAACAGAAGGATGTTATCAGGGTATCAACGGATCTTGCCATGAAGACTGAAGATGAAACGATACCGTCGTTCGGGAAGGGTGGTATTGATTTAACCTCTGCCAATATGAATTTACAGACACAAAACGCTGGTGAGGGAATTAAATTTAAATTAGATCCTGCCATGCTCCAACAACTTCAAAACGCACCTGGTTTTTTGCCAGTGATTATCAATATCCAACCGATGACGGATTTAAGGCAATTTTTAGGGTTAAAAGATGAAGATAAGGTTTTAATCCTTACTTGATTTTATAGAAAAAATGTGCAGAATTACTGATAGAAGCACATCCGCTTGTAGCATCCCCGCCGCTTCTGCTTAATAATCCCTCTTTTAAAAGGAGAAGCGCTATGTCCGCAAAGTCTAAAACTACAATTAAGAAAGTTATTAAAATTTTTCCAACACTATCCGAAGATCGTTTGCATTTAGGAAAGAAAAAAGAAGAAGTCCTTTTTCCTGTTGCACCAGCAGGAAAGATGCCAAAGAATTACGGATTATTTTTATCAGATATAAAGAAACTTATACAGCAAGAACGATTGCGTGTTGTACTGGCTAGCAATTCTGCATTGGTGATGGTGTATTGGACTATTGGTCAAGGGATACTTCGTAAGCAACAAGAAGAAGGATGGGGAGCTAAGGTTATTGATCGTCTTTCTGCTGATTTAGGTAAATCTTTCCCTGATATGAAGGGTTTTTCACCCAGAAATCTTAAGTACATGAGAGCTTTTGCCGAAGCTTGGGTAGATAAATCAATCGTGCAGCAGCTTGCTGCACAAATTCCTTGGTTTCATAATTGTCTTCTTTTAGACAAACTCCCAGATCAAACTGCTCGTTTATGGTACATTCATCAGACGATACAATTTGGTTGGAGTAGAAACATATTATCAATTCAAATAGAGAATCAGGCTCATCTACGTCAGGGGAAAGCGATTAGTAATTTTCCAACTGCTTTACCACCCGTTGATTCAGACATGGCGCAACAGATATTTAAAGACCCCTATGTCTTTGATTTTCTTGGGACAGGGGACCATCGCAGGGAGGTAGAATTAGAGCAAGGATTGATGGATCATATTCAGAAGTTCTTGCTTGAACTTGGTTCCGGTTTTTCATTTGTCGGACGGCAGGTTCATCTTGAATTGGGAGGCGATGACTTCTATATTGATTTATTATTTTACCATTTAAAACTACGTTGTTATGTTGTCATTGAGCTTAAAGCTGTTAAATTTGATCCAGGACATGTGAGCAAATTAAATATGTATCTTAATGTAGTGGATGATATTCTTCGTCATTCTGATGATAAACCAACAATCGGGCTGCTTTTGGTAAGACAGAAAAATAAGATGGTAGCTGAGTATACTTTACGAGGATTTAAAAAACCAATTGGCGTGGCACAATGGGAAACGCAGATCACCAGGGCATTACCAGAAAACCTTAAAACAAGCCTACCAACTATTGAAGAGCTTGAAGAGGAGTTAAGTAAGAAAGTTTAAGTTGACTTAGGTTTCGAGAGATTATCAGCTATGGGCAGGATTTAGCTGTTCATCAAGAGCTTCGCGTTGGTCAAAAACAAAACAGTTTCCTTCGAAGTAACCTCGCCCAATCTTTTCGAAGTAGTTTAGAATTCCACCTTCCAATTGATACACTTCACGAAATCCTTTCTTAATCATGAGAGGTGCTGCTTTTTCACAGCGGATACCACCGGTGCAGAAGGTAACGATGGGGGTGTTTTTCCATTCTTCGGGAGTGTTTTCTAATTTCTTCTCAAATTCAACAAAATGTTTTGTATCTAAATGGATTGAGTCTTTAAAGCGTCCTACTTGGTATTCATAATTATTCCGTGTATCTAAAAGCACCATGGGTCTGCTTTCCTTAATCCATCGATTGAGCTCTTCAGGAGCAAGATAGGGGACACTAGCGATTTCTTCTAAAGGAATGGGTGCAGTTCCTGGTTCTGCAACAATTTCTGGTTTCACCTTCACTAAGGAACGTTTAAAGGGGACTGTGTCGGCATAACTAATCTTAAGAATTGGATTGGTGATATGAATAGTTTCAAGTAAGAAGGGGATAAAAAAATCCATTTCTTTAATAGGGCCAGCCAATGAACTATTGATGCCCTCAAAAGCCAGCAGAATACTTCCTTTGATTCCTTGTTCAATCATACGTTGGCGCAGGAGAGTGCGCGCAAAATGGAGGTCAAAGTTGGGTTTAAAGAAATGGTAAAAGGCTACAATCTTTATTTTCACCAGAATCCTTCATGTTTATTATCTTTGAAAGGTCCTACGAATCGGACTTCACGATTGAGTTGTAAATTAAATTTAAGTTTAACAATATCGATCATTTTAAGATGAATATCATAAATATTTTGAGCAGTGCAGTTGGGGCCTTTGATGATGATATTAGCATGTTTATTAAAGATGTAAGCCCCACCAATCTTTAAATCTTTTCCTCCTGCATCTTCTAAGAATCCTCCGGCAGCCTGGCGACGTTCAGCTTGAGAAGTTGGTTCAAGATTACGAAAGAAGCTTCCAGCACACGGCTGGGTGGAAAGATCAGGATGTTTTTCTGCGCGCATTTTAAGAATCTCAGCGCGTTCTTTAGCTAAGCTAATAGGATCGCCAGGTTTCAGGGTAAAGATCACCTCAGAGACTATTTCATCGGTTTCCTTTAAGTAGGAATGACGGTATTGGAAAGCAAAATAACTATAGTTGACTTTTTTTGAACTGCCATTTTTTTCCAGAATAATGGCTGATTTTAATACGTCACCTACTTGTTTACCCCAGGCACCGGCATTACCAACAACGGCGCCTCCCACAGTTCCAGGAATGCCTGTGGTATAATTTAAGCCTTCCAAACCTTCTTGGACACAAAAGAGAGCTAAATCATCTAGAATTGTTCCAGCCCCAACTATCACATCAAAGCCTTCACGTTGGATAATAGGTTCTGGGCTTAAATAGCGGATGACAGCTGTACCGATCCCAGTGTCGGAGACAACCAGATTTGAGCCTCCGCCAATCAGAATAAAAGGAGTCTGTTCAATGGCTAAAGATTGAACAGATTTCTCAAGTTCAAGAGGTGTTTGGCATTCAATAAGAAAGAGGCAGGGGCCTCCTAACTGAAATGTTGTGTATTGAGAAAGCAAAGCTTTGGGAATGGTTTTCATTTAGACAAGTTTCTTTAAATAGGAATTGAGCGAAGCAATGCCGCCATTGACAGAGAGGGCTTTGTAACCTTCTTTAACTAAAGCTTCTGCCATAAAATGACTTCGTCCACCTTTAGCACAAAAGAGTAAGTATGATTTATTCTTATCAAGCTCCTCTTTATTATAAGGAAATTGGGAGAAGGGAACATGGCGGCATTCTTGTAATGGCGGCCATTCTTCAATTTCTTCTTCTTCACGAATATCAATGAGTTCGTAATTCTTTAAATCTTCTTGGCTTAGGTTGTGAATATCAATATCGATCATTTAATCATCGGGGTTTCTGATCCATAGGCCCAAAGGGAAGATCCATTGTTTAAATATTCTTTTTTCCAAATTAGCAGTCGTTTTTTTACTTCTTCAATAATATAACGGCACCCTTTGAAAGCTTCATCTCTATGAGAGGACCAAACACCAATCCAAATGGCTGTTTCTCCCACGTTGAGTTGACCGATTCTTTGAACACAGACGGCTTCTGTAATTGGAAATAAGGATAAAGCTTCCTTGATAATTTTTTCACCTTCAAGACGACAGGAATCGGTGTCGGCAATATATAACAGAGAGGAAACTTGGTTTTTTTCAATTTCATCAGCCCTAACGATACCTTCGAAATTGATAAAGGCGCCGTTGGAGCAATGTGTATTAGTATTCTTAAGTCTTATCGCATCGATAGGTGTTTCTTGAAGAGTAAACATTAGAAGGTTACCTTAACGATTCCGTTTTTGATTTTGCATTGACAACTTAAACGATGATTGCGATCCATAGCTAATTCGTTCTCTTCGCGGTTGAGTTCATTGAGGTTTTCAGCGCCTTCTAAGACATCAATCTGACAAGTACCGCATACACCAGAATTGCAGCTAAAGGGAATGCCGGCATTTTCGCAGACTTCTGCAATGAGCTGACCATCTGGAATTTCAAATTCAATGTTTTCAATAAATAATTTAGCCATGATTATTCTTTAAATTGTAGTACTGGGAACACAATATTTTTTTCTGGATTATCAAATTCATGCACCACCGTTTGTGGGTAATGAGCTTTTATTTTATTAATGATTTCATCCACTAAATAACGAGGAACGGAGGCTCCGGAGCTTAAACCAATCTTAGTTTTATTTTTTAAGATAGAGGGGTTAAGTTCATGGGAGGTATCAACAATGATACTAGCTACCCCTTGATGTTCACCTGTCTCACGGAGTCGATTGCTGTTAGAACTATGAGGGGAGCCGCAGATAATAATAAGATCACAAGTTTTTGCTAGTTCTTTGACGGAATCTTGACGATTTTGAGTTGCATAACAAATGTCTGAACGTAAGGGGCCTACGAGTTTAGGAAATTTATGTTTTAGTTTCTCAATAATACTTTTAGTTTCATCAACGGAAAGAGTGGTTTGAGTGATATAGGAAACGGTTTTATTGGAATCAATAAGTAGTTTCTCTACATCGGATTCATTTTCTACAATGTGTAATAAATCAGGATGGACATAGCCAGAGGTGCCAACAAGCTCTTGATGACCAACGTGACCGATGAGAACCGTATCAATGTTTTGACTGGAGAATTTAACAGCTTCCTTGTGAACCTTGGTTACCAAGGGGCAAGTAGCATCAACATATTTCAAATGACGCTCTTTTGCTTGAGGGATGAGGTGAGGAGGAATTCCATGAGCGCTAAAAATAATACGTGATCTCTTAGGAACATTATTTAAATCTTCCACGAAAATAACCCCTCTATTTTTCATATCATTAACAACTGAAGTGTTATGAACAATGTCATGATAAACATATAAAGGAGTGCCATAGGTATTAAGTGCTAGTTCTACAATATCGATAGCACTTGCTACGCCTGCACAAAATCCTTGAGTTCTTGCTAGAAAGATTTCCATAAGATATAATACGGCTCCTTTAAATGAAGCAAATTATAACACGATTTATGAAGCTGTAAAATGAAAACACAACGACGAAAAACTCCTGTAGTAACGATTGGAAGTCTAAAACTAGGAAGCCAATTTCCTATTCGTATTCAATCCATGACAGACACACCAACGGCGGATGTAGCTAAAACGTTAGCTCAAACCAAGGAATTAATTGAGGCGGGCTCCGAGCTGGTTCGTTGGACCATCAATGATGATAAAGCGGCTAAGGGTGCTCTTGAAGTTATCAGCATTCTTCGTCAGGAAGGTATTCAAACTCCCATTATTGGGGACTTTCATTTTAATGGGCACATTCTTTTAAGGAATAATCCACAAGCAGCTAAGGCCTTAGATAAGTATCGTATTAATCCTGGCAATGTGGGCAAGGGGCAGTTTCATGATGATAACTTTGCTCAGATAGTGAAGATTGCTATCGATAATGGCAAGGCCATACGTATTGGAGTCAACTGGGGATCTTTGGATCAAGAATTACTTACTGAACAAATGGATACGAATGCGAAGCTCAAGGAACCTAAGGATTTTCGTGATGTTACGATTGATGCCATGATTCAAAGTGCTCTGCGCTCAGCCGAATACGCTCTCAAATTAGGAATGTCTAAAGAAAAAATTATCTTAAGCGTTAAGATGTCTGTGTTGCAGGACATGGTTAGGGCCTACGAACAATTAGCTGGCCAGACGGATTTGAGCTTGCATTTAGGATTAACAGAAGCTGGGGCAGATATGAAGGGAGCTGTTTCTTCAGCATCAGCTTTAGCGATTCTTTTACAGCAGGGAATTGGCGACACTATTCGTGTTTCTTTGACTCCAGAACCTAATGTTAGTCGTGCTAAAGAGGTGGAAGTTTGCAAAGAGATTTTACAATCAATGGGATTCCGTTATTTTTCTCCGTCTGTGACTTCTTGTCCAGGTTGTGGACGCACCAGCAGTAATTATTTTCAATATTTAGCTCAAGATATCAATGCGCATATCAAGTTGAAGATGCCTTTGTGGAAAAAGGATTATCCAGGAGTGGAACAGTTAAAAATTGCAGTGATGGGTTGCGTAGTTAATGGCCCAGGAGAAAGCCGTCATGCAAATATTGGCATTAGTTTACCAGGCGCATCGGAGAAACCAATCGCACCTGTTTATGTAGATGGAGAAGAAATGGTTACCCTTAAAGGGGAGCGCATTAAAGAAGAGTTTATTATGATCTTAGAGGACTATATAAAAAATCGGTATCCCCAAGAATAAAGATCCGGTTGTAATTAAACCCCAAGGAAAGGAAACAGTATGAAAGCCAAGTTAATCGCAGCAATTGTAGGTGTTTTAGTTTTAGGATTTACAGGTTTAGCTCAGGCAGATTTTGTTGGAAATAAAGATTCTAAAACTTTTCATTCAGATCAATGCCATATGGTTAAGATGATGAAGGATGAAAATAAGATTGTTTTTAAGACTTCCGAAGAAGCTGAGAAGGCTGGGTATGCATTTTGTAAGAAATGTGCTATGCATGGTGATAAAGCAATGAGTAAAGCTGCTTTTGTAGGTAACAAGAATTCAATGATGTTCCATAAGTCGGATTGTCCTATGGCTGAAAAAATGAAGGCAGAGAATTTAGCTAATTTTGCGACCAAGGAAGAGGCTGAAAAAGCAGGGTATAAAGCTTGCGCTAAGTGTTTCCCTCTCGAAAAGAAAGAAGAGAAAATGGAAGCAAAGGCAAAGAAAATAGAAGAAAAAGCAGAAACAAAGGCTGAAGAACAGGTTGAAAAAATGGAAAAGAAGACTAAAAAAGCAAATAAATTAGACAAAAAATAAGGTTTTATTTTAATTTGCGAGGCAATATGGATAAAATTCAATATCAAATGAAGTCAAGGATAGGAAGGCTTTATCTTGTTGCCTCGCAAAAATCTTTAGAGGGAGTTTATTGGAGTAAGCAATCGGTTCGTTTGGTAAAAACTCTTGATTCCTTGAATTTAGCCGAAAATATTCTTTTAAAAACTATAAAACAATTAGAAGAGTATTTTTTTGGCAAAAGAAAGAGTTTTGATCTTTCCTTAGATTTTGTTGGAACGTCTTTTCAAAAACAGGTTTGGAGAGAGTTGTCTAAAATTCCATTTGGTAAAACTGTTTCTTATAAGGATATTGCAAAAAGGATTAATAATCCAAGAGCTGTTCGAGCAGTGGGGACGGCTAATGGAAAGAACCCTTTATGTATTATTATTCCCTGTCATAGGGTTATTGCTTCTGATGGCTCAATTGCTGGATATGCGGGTGGAGTTTCTATTAAAGAAAAGCTTCTTGATTTAGAAAGAAATTATAGTTAAAGAGATTTTAATGCTTCGATAACCTCCTTATTGTGTCCTTCGGGTTTGACCTTTTCAAAGATCTTAGCGATTTTACCGTTTTTGTTAACAATGACTGTCGTGCGGGCGACACCCATATATTTCTTGCCATACATGGACTTTTCCACCCACACACCGTAATCTTTGCACATCTGTTTTTCTTCGTCTGCTAAAAGAGGAAAAGGAAGGCTAAATTTATTAATGAATTTCTCATGGGATTTGACGCTATCTGGGCTGATGCCAAGAATTACAGCGCCTAATTTTTCAATTTCTTTATAGCTATCTCTAAAACCGCAAGCTTCAATCGTACAGCCTGGGGTGTCATCCTTAGGATAAAAAAAGAGAACGATATTTTTGCCCTTCAGGTCTTTAAGCGCAAAAGTTTGACGGCTATTCGCTAGAAGTTTAAAGTCGGGAGCGTTTTTACCTTCTTTAATGGTTCGATTGTACTCACCACTAGTCATATTTTCTCCAGGATTTTGTTTTTGTTTCGTAAATTTCTTTAACTCGTAAGTGTTCAGGTAAGCCATCTTCTAAAGGCCAGGCAGTTGCTTCGAGCTTATTATCATCTAGATCGTAGAAATAGAGCGACCAGCTTTTTGGACGTTTCTTAGCATACTCAATTTTGACATGATGTTTTTCTAAATGCTCAATCATAGGAACAAAGTCATTGGAATGGATACGAAAAGAGAAATGATTAGCTCCTAATCCTTCATGAGAAAAGGGGTGATTATTGGTTAAATCATTAGCCTGAATAATTCCAAGTAAGGACGGGCCGCAGTCGAGAAAATATTCAATACCAGGCTTGGATGGTTCACGGGCAGTCACTTTTAAACCGATGACGTCAGTATAGAACTTAACGGATTTATCTAAATCTCGTACATTAAAAGCTACATGGTCAATCCCAATAACCTTAATCATTGAAATCTCCCTTCAGCATAACGAAGCAATTGGGCCGTTTACCTTGAATTTTTATCATAATCTAATCCTTTGTTCTACTTCACGTTGTTTAAAAGTTAAATATTCTTTAAAACCAGCCCATTTAGCTAATTCAATAGCTTTGTCAAAATCTTTACCTACATCATCAGGATTGTGAGCATCAGAACCAAAGGTTAATGGAACACCTGCTTCAGCATAGATTTTAAGGCAGTTAGGGGCTGGATACATTTCACCAATAGGTTTGCGTAAACCTGCTGTATTAATTTCAATAGCCACACCGGTTTCTTTAAAAACTTTGGTTGTTGCTTTTATTTCATCCGTTAGATCTTCGGTTGGACGAGCACCGAATTTCTTAGGTAGATCAGGATGCCCTATGATTTGATAGAATCCTGTTTTAGCGGATTGCTGTAAGAGCTTATAGTATTTACGGTAAACATCATTAACATTATGAATCTTCCAATATTCTTTGACCTTTGGATCAGGGTCATCAAAAGCCCAGTTATCGATAAAATGGACGGAGCCAATTATGTAATCATAAGGAAAGCTTTCAACGATTTCCTTGGTTTTAGCTTCGTATCCAGGGATAAAATCTGCTTCAAGGGCAATTTTAATACGGATTTGGGAGCGATAACGTGCCTGGACATCCTTAATCATCTGATGATAAGTGGGAAGTTCATCAAAGTCCATGGTAATCCCTAGCATGCGTTGATGTACCATGGGTGCATGATCAGAGAATCCCATTTCTTTAAGGCCAACCTTGAGGCCTTGTTTAACGTATTCTTCAGGAGTTCCTACGGCATGACCGCAAAGAGGTGTATGCATGTGATAATCAGAATAAATCATAAGATGGGATTATAGCATTAGACACAAAATAGTCCATATGCTAATATTGCAATTCTTATTTTAAGGTAGTACTTCGTTCCGCTTAAGCGGGACTTGGGATAAACTTTTCCGCCATGGCGGGATTATTTAGAGGTGTTTATGGAGCAGAATTTTCGTAAAATCATAGAAGGTATTGGAGAAGACCCCAAGCGTGAAGGCTTAATTAAGACCCCACAACGAGCAGCAAAGGCTTTTGAATTTATTATGCAGGGTTATAAGAAAGATATTAAAGAGATTGTTAACGAGGCTATTTTTACTTCTGATAATGATGAAATGGTGGTTGTTAAAGATATTGAGATGTATTCCGTATGTGAACACCATATGTTACCTTTCTTTGGTAAAGCGCATGTAGGATATATTCCTAATGGCAAGATTATTGGGCTTTCTAAGATTGCTCGTATTGTCGATATGTATGCTCGCCGTTTGCAAGTTCAGGAGAATTTAACGAGGGAAATTGCCACTACTCTTATGGAGGTAACCGGGGCTTTAGGAGTTGGGGTGGTTATTGAAGCTAAGCATTTATGTATGATGATGAGGGGAGTGGAAAAACAAAATTCACTTATGAAAACGTCTTGTCTTATGGGTGTTTTTCGTAAAGATGATGCTTGTCGTAAGGAATTCTTGAGTCTTATTGCTTAATATGCCATCCAAAAGAAAATGTACAGTTTTAATCACTGGTGGAGCTAAACGTTTAGGTCAGACGATTGCTTTGCATTTGGCAGAGCAAGGATATTCCATTGCCCTTCACTATAAGAGCTCTAAGACGGAGGCTATGAAAACAGCATCTCTTCTGTATAAGAAGGGTGTTCGTTGTGAGCTGTTTGTCTGTGATTTGGCTGATCCAAAGCAAACGAGCCGTTTAATTGCTCAGGTTTATAAAGCTTTTCCTGATTTCAATTTGCTTATTAATAGCGCGTCTATCTTTCTTCCTAATATATTTGGAGCTCAAGATCTAAGTTCTTTTGAAGCTCATTGGAATATTAATTTCAAAGCGCCTTATGTTTTATCTTGTGAGTTTGCCCGCTTGGTTAAAAAGGGGCAGATTATAAATTTTATTGATACTAATGTGGTTAAGTATAGTACCCGTTATGAGGATTATCTTTTAACTAAAAAAGCCTTGGCTGAGTTTACTAAAATGGCTGCTGTCAGCTTTGGTCCTAAGGTGCGGGTGAATGGTATTTCTCCAGGTATGATTTTAGCTCCTGTTAACAGTCAAAAAGATGATCGGCAGGTTAGAGCTAAGAAAATTCCATTAAAGACGATGGGTAATCCTAAAGATATTCTAGATACAGTTGATTTTCTATTAAAAAATACTTATATGACCGGACAAATTATTGCGGTTGATGGTGGAGAGGCATTAGTATAATTATGGCTATCGTTGATATTGTAGATTTACGTGTCCGTACTATTATTGGCACACATACTTTTGAACGTAAAAACAAGCAGGAGATTATCATTAATCTAAGTTTGGAATACGATGCTAACAAGGCTAGCCGATCGGATAATTTAAAAGATGCTATGGATTATGAACACATTGCGAATGTTGTTATTAGAATAGTAGAGAATTCGCGTTGTTTATTATTAGAGAAATTAGCTGCTAAGATTATGGATATGCTTAAAGGTTATAAAGGTCTTCAAAAGGTGTCTTTACGTATAGATAAGCCTCAAGCCATAGCGCAGGCTCGCTGTGTTTCTTATAAGATTACTTCTTAGATTTTTTGGAAAATGCAACAGATTCTCATGATACAATATGGAAAATGAAAAAAGACAGCATAGTTATCTATACTCCTAATAATTCTTTGCACAAAGAGTGTGGAGTAATTTTTAGACAAATTTTTCAAGAATTGATTGAAAGTCGTTGGTTGATTTGGCAGTTATTTAAACGTGATTTCTTTGCTATTTATAAACAAACTTTCCTTGGGATCCTGAGTCCCTTTATTTTTCCAATTATAGGTATCGGGACTTTTGTACTGTGGCATTATGCTGGTCTTCTTGCCATTGGGCATCTTGATGTTCCTTATCCAATATATGCCATATTTGGCATGGCATTTTGGCAATTATTTTCGACTGGTCTCATCGCCTGTTCTCAATCACTTTTATCAGCAGATCAGATGCTCACTAAAATAAATTTCTCCAAGAAATCTTTAGTGATAGCTTCTTTAGGAAAATCATTTCTTCCTTTCATTATGCAAGTAGGACTGGGTTTTTTTTTACTTATTATTTATAAGATAAAAATAAATTTAGCGATACTTTTTCTCCCTGTTGTTATAATTCCATTACTGTTTTTAACTTTGGGATTTGGGTTTATTTTGGCGCTGACTGCAAGTGTTTCCCGTGACGTGAATAATGCTCTCCCTTTGTTTTTGACATTTTCGATGTTTTTAACTCCTGTTTTATATGCACCTTCTAAGGTTGGTTCGTTGTTTTGGTTAACAAAATTTAATCCGATTTATTATTTTATAGCAGCAGGACGTGACTTGATTTTGCGAGGAACCTTATCCGATATGGTTGGTCTTATAGCTATGAGTATTATCTCTGTGCTTATTTTTATTTCTTGTTTGCTCATTTTTCATTTGAGTGAAGCAAGGATATCTGAAAGAATTTAAAAATGGATGATGCTGTTGTTATTAAGGTCGATAACGTTTCAAAGAAATTTAGTAAGTCTCTCAATAAATCTCTGTTTTATGGAGTTTCGGATTTTGGTCGAAATCTTTTGGGGTTTAGTACTCGTTTAGAAAGATTGAGGCCAAAAGAATTCTGGGCCGTTGATAACATTTCTTTTGAGGTCGCACGGGGAGATATTTTGGGTTTGATCGGCCCTAATGGTTCAGGTAAGAGTACTATTTTAAAGATGATTAATGGAATTTTTAGGCCGGATCAAGGAGAAATTACTGTTCGAGGACGCGTCGGAGCTTTGATTGCTGCTGGGGTGGGGTTTCATCCTCTGTTCACAGGGCGTGAAAATATTTATCTTAGTGCTGCTATTATGGGAATGACGAGAGTTGAAGTGAATCGAAAATTTGCGGCTATAGTTGAATTTGCTGATATCGGAGATTTTCTTGATACTCCCGTGAAAAATTATTCTAGCGGCATGTTTGTTCGATTAGGCTTCTCTATTGCTGTTCATTGCGAACCTGATATTTTGCTTATCGATGAGATCCTGGCGGTGGGGGATGTTGAATTTCGAAGAAAAGCTTTAGAGCGTCTTAGAGAATATATACGATCTGGTGAAAAGACAATTATTTATGTTTCACATAATTTGGCATCTGTTTTGGGAATCGCGAATAAAGCGTTGTTACTCGATCAGGGTCAAATTGTCTCCCAAGGAGAGTCTGCTAAGGTAATTGCTGATTATGACCTTCTTATGCAAAGGAAATCCCGCGGTGAAGGTTGGTCGATGTTGGTGGATAAAAAAGAGGATCTTCTACTTGTTAAAAAATTCAACAATTATACGAGAGAAGATGTAGAAATAACTTCAGTATGGGCTGAGTCTATCAAGGCGGAAAGACGAAGTCAATTTTCTGCCGATGAAGATATGGCCTTGTGTTTCTCTTACAAAAACAATTCTACGATTGGGATTATGAGGGGGTTTATTTGGGTTTTTTTTCGCAATGAAAAGGATGTGGTTTGTTCAGGTACTTGTATACGTCTTGGTGAACAGGCCTTACCTGAAGAGCTTCCTTTGTCAGGAATTTTTCGTGTCTGGTTTAAGCCATTACAACTGACCACGGGTAGGTATCGTATATCGATTGGTATCTTTGATGAGACGTTTACTACTCCTTTCACGCAGGGTGATTATGGCTATATTACGGCAATAAAAAATTTACCGACGTTAATCCCAGGCGTTATTACTCCTTTGTGCTGGCCCAAATGTGATTGGGAATTATCGTTATGAAAATTCTTTTATTGGGGGCAGGGAGATGGGGTAACAATCATTTGCGTGTACTTCGTTCATTGCCGGTAGAGCTGTTTGTGGTAGATCTCGATGAGAGAATGTTAAAGAAATGTCTTGATTTAGGTATTCCTGATTCTCATTTGTCCGTAAATCTTCAAACGTTTATAGCAGAGATAGATGCTGCAGTAGTCGTGACGCCAGCACAGACACATTTTGTCCTATGCGAAGAGTTGTTGAAATTAGCTAAAGACGTGTTTGTCGATAAGCCTATCTCTTTGTTTTCAAGCGAGGCGATGACTTTAACGAAACTTGCTGATAAAAATTTGTGTATCTTACAGGTTGGACATATCTTTCGATATGATTCTGCTTCTCAATGGCTGCATAAGGCTATCCACGAAGGGAAATTTGGTCACATCAATATTCTACGAGGCAACTTCAGTGGTTTCAAAAACCCGCGCAATGACACGGGAGTAGCATTTGCTGATGCAATTCATTTCGTCGATTTGTTTAATTATTTTATGGCACAACCACCTGTTCGAGTAACTGCACAGATAAGAGATTTTATTGGTCGAGGAATGGAAGATGAATTATTTATTACGATGGATTATGAAAGTGATATTGGCTCGACATGGGCTAAAGTGGAAGCAGGTTATCATATTCCAGGAAAACATAGAGAGGTTTTTATTGTAGGGACAAAACTAAGTGCTTTTTGTGATTATAATATTCTACCGCATGAAATAAAGCTCTATGATAATAAGCGTGTAGAAGAAGGTGGCAATTTTAATTCTTTGCAAGGTATTATGAGTCAATTAAAGTTCTCAACTGAAGAACCGTTGCTAACAGAGTTAAAAGCATTTCTCGATTCAGTGCAAACACGTATGCCACCATTGGCTAATGGGCGTGAAGGATATGAATCGGTACGAGTATTAGAAGCTGCATTAGAATCTGCAAAAAGCGGTAGGAGTATCGAATTAAAGAACGTTTATGATAATAAGAAAACACATAAAGAAATTACTTTATCTCAATGTTTTGTCGATGATGAAGTGCGTCAGTCTATTTTGCGTGTTGTGGATTCTGGTCGTTATATTTTAGATAAAGAGTGTGTAGCATTTGAACAGGAATTGGCTGTTTTCACTGGCGTAAAGCATGCCGTATTATGCTCGTCTTGTACAATGGCTACTTTTATGCTGCATCAGGTGATGGGCTTAAAAAGAGGTGATGAAATTTTAGTGCCATCGCATACAGCTTTTGCCTCCATCGAACCAATGCTTCATTTTGGTGCAAAACCTGTATTTATTGATATTGATGATTCTTATTGTTTAGATGTAGACCAATTAGAGGTGGCTATTACGCAGCGTACTGTTGGAATTTTGCCTGTGCATTTGTATGGTCATCCAGCAGATTTAGATCGTATTGCTCAAATAGCTCAGAAATACCATCTATGGGTTATAGAGGACTGTGCCCAGGCTCAAGGCGCAAAGTATAAAGGTAGACGGGTCGGCTCAATGGGCATGGCGAGTGTATTTTCATTCTTCCCATCCAAGAATCTTACTGTGCTTGGTGATGGTGGTTGTATTTGTACTAATGATGATGTTATTGCAGAAAAGGTTCGAATGTTGCGAAATCATGGACGCAAAGATAAATATACACATGAGATGGTAGGTTATAATCTACGTTTTAACGAAATTCAAGCTGCTATTGGTCGTGTTGGTTTACGTCAATTGGGAAGATTAAATGAGAGACGACGAAAAGCTGCTCTTCGATACAACGAACGGCTCAAAGATATTATAGAAATCCCTCTTGAACGTTCTTGGGTTTTTGCTATTTATCATATGTATGTTGTGCGTGTCCCAGAAAGGGAAGAACTTAGAAAATTTCTTCAACAACATAACATTAATACAGGTATCCATTATCCTATAGCTATTCATCAGCAACCTGCAATGCTTAAGTTGTATGATCAGAAGAAATTATTAGTTACAGAAAAAGTTGTAAAAGAAATTCTATCTTTACCTATACACGGTGAGATATCATTAGAGGAAGTCGATTACGTATGCGATTGTATTGTCGAATTTTATAAAAAATAATGACTGAATATGGCCCTGAACTTAGTTTGGTTATCCCCTGTCATAATGAAGAAGGTAATTTGCGTGCTTTGATTGATGCGATTAGTCTCATAATGGCTTCAATAAATATTTCCTATGAAGTAATTATCACAGATGATTGTAGCACAGATAATTCATGGGTGATTCTTAGGGAGATTGCACAGGCTAATTTTCGTATACGCGTACAAAAGTTTAAGTCTAAATGTGGTGAATCTGCTGCTAGTTGGGCGGGTATTCAGCTTTCCCGTGGACATTACATTGTTACGCTCGATGCTGATTTACAAAATGATTTGAGTGACCTACCTATGTTTATGGAAGAATTAAAATCTTATGATTGTGTGTGTGGGTCGCGAGTGGTTACGCGCCATAAAGGAGATTCGTTCATTTGTTTTGTTTCATCACGTTTTGCTAATTGGGTAAGAAATAAGGTTTTAAGTGACAATATTAGCGACTCAGGTTGTACCTACCGTGCATTTAGGCGTGCTTGTATTTCCAATATAAAATTTTTTCGCGGTGCTCACCGTTTTTTGCCTACTTTGTTTAAGATGGAAGGGTTTACGGTAACAGAAATACCAGTAAAAAATAATCCGCGTTTTTTCGGGAATAGTCACTATGGGATTTGGAATAGAATTTTAAATTCGGCTATCGATTTATTTGGTATGTGGTGGGTGAGAAATCGTTTAATTCATTATAAGGTAATAGAAACAATAAATTGAATTGGAAAAGAGCTTATTTGCCAAAGGGAAATATGAAGATAAATATTGAAATGATATGGATTGGGATAGGTTTATTGGGCCAGATCCTTCTTTTTATGAGATTTCTTTTTCAATGGCTGGAAAGTGAAAAAAGGAGAGATAGCGTTATCCCTCATATATTCTGGTATTTTAGTATTGGGGGAGGCATCTTTCTTTTGGTATATGCAATTTATAGAAAAGACCCTATTTTTATATTAGGTCAATGTATGGGGTTAATCGTTTATGTAAGAAATTTGATATTGATTGATCGTAAGAACAGACGATTAGAGTAAATTATTTACTGTTAACCAAATTAGCAGCAGAGAATGAATAAAATTCTTTATAAATTAAAATCGAAGGCATCGATAGAATTTTTGGTTATTTTAGTTCTTTTTATGATAGGTTTCCTTGTGAGGCTTTATCATCTTGGAGATCTAAGCTTATGTGGTAACGAAGTAATGACCACAATAAGAATTAAGAGATCATTTTTAGAAACGATATGCCTTCTTCGACATTCGGAATTCCCACCACTTCATTATATTCTTCTACATTTATGGACATTTGTTTTTGGTATTAGTGAATGGGCGTTAAGGTTTCCTTCTGCAATTTTCTCTAGTTTGACCATCATTGTTATTTATAAACTTGGTAAAGAATTTTTTAGTAAAGGTGCTGGCCTTATTTCTGCTGCATTATTAGCGTTTTCACCGTTTGCTATTAACTTTGCTCAAGATGCCAAGATGTATGGGCTATTCTGGTTTCTTGCAGCGGTATCATTTTTGTTTTTCTATCGTTTTCTTAAAGATCAAAAGAAGAATTCTTATATATTTTATATCATTACCTCAATATTATCTTGTTACACAATGTACACAGGCTTTTTATTTTTGGTGATACAAAGTATCGTTTTTTTGTTAATTGGGGAAAAAACAAGGTGGAGAAAATGGTTTTTTGGCCAATTGATCATTGTTATTTTTTGTATTCTGTGGGTGATATATTTTTTATGCTCTGAACATTTAGGGTTTAATTCTAGGCTGCCAGGTGCTGCATTTGATTATTTTACGTTTTTCTTAAGGGCCTTTGTATTTATCATAGGCAGTGATGTTCCTGGTTTGGGAGGGGTTAATTGCTTTTTATATGTTTTTTTGATTGCATTATTTTTTATCAATGTGTTGACTATCTTTTATAAAAATAGAAAGATAGGACTTTCTTTCCCTACGAATTATTATTGTCTTTTTATGTGGATAATAATTTCGGTATTTATTTATTTTATATTTGACTACTTTTTTTTTCGTATAGATCTTAGAGAGAGACATATAGGGTTTATTCAGATCCCTATCATTTTGCTCGTCAGCAGCCAGATTAATAATTTGCATGGCTCAATTAAGAGAATGATGGTGTTGGTAATGTTTGTTATTGCATTGAGCAGTACGTATTTATATTTTAAGTATGATTTAGGATGCCCTAAATCAGATTGGCGTAGTACGGTAAAGGAATTAAATCAAAATCTTAGGGCAAATGATATTGTTTTATTTTTTTTATCGGCCCCCGATATAAAGTATTATTTTAAAGTTGACACAAGCGGGTCTTATTATAAATTTGATAAAACTAGTCTTTATTATAGAGTCGACACAAACAAGTTTTTTGGGGTATCAGAGAAGGTTTGCTCCTCAGAATTTTTACTAAAGAAAGGCATTCTTACTAACAATATTCATTCTATTTTTATTCTTTATCTAAATAATTTAGTTCCTGAAATTAAATTAAATGGATTTTCTTTATATTCTAAGGTTTCGCATGGAGAAATTGTCTTATTGCATTTTCAGCGCACTTTATCAAAAGAGTAATTCTGGTAAACAGCTGATCATTTATTCGGGATGTATGTCGGTATCTATTATCAAGGTAAATCAGAAGTTGATCTTTATGTTTTATGATTAAAAATTAATAATGAAATGAAATATGATCAGGCAATTAAAAACAACAATAAGTGATTTCTTAAAACTTTTTATCATTTACCTCCCAGGTGAGTCAGGGCGGAAGATTCGGTATTGGTATTACAAAAATAAATTTAAACGCTGTGGGAAAGATTTGAAGATTGATGAGGGGGTGATTATTCTAAATCCCGAGTGGATTAGTGTTGGCGATAATGTTTGGATTGACCGGTATGCTTTAATTATGGCCGGTCCGGTTAGTCTTCCTGAAAGGACAATTTGTAAAAAACGTCTAAATAAAGATTTTATCTATTGTGAGGGAGAATTGATTTTGGAAGACAATGTTCATATTTCACCTTTTTGTACATTGCAAGCTCATGGTGGTATTCATATTGGAAAGAATTGTGGGATTGCTAATGGAGTGAAGATTTTTACAGTCACAGTTATGCCGCAAGATACGGCTGATCCAAGTCGGATTGTTTATATGACGCCGTTACATACAGATACAGTTTGTCGTCAAGGAGCAGTGGTGTTAGGTGAGAATATTGGAGTTGGAGTTTACTCGACAATATTACCAGGGGTTTCGATTAAGAAAAATTCTGCTGTTGCTCCTATGTCTGTTGTTTTTACTTCATTTTCTGAGAATTCTTGTATCAAAGGTAATCCTGCAAGAAGATTCAGAGCTAGGTTTAGATATGAAACAAAAGGTTAAGAATTATTTTTTATATTCTTTAAGTTTTCATCGTTATTGATTATTGAGTGAGATATGTATTGAAAGTTTTTTAAGGAAGAGGTTTTTAAACTAGAGGACAGTATTTCATGAATGATACAAATTTTGATACGCCAATATTGTTTCTTATTTTTAATCGCCCCGATTGCACGCAGCAGGTTTTTGAGAGAATTCGATCTATCCAACCGAAAAGATTGTTTGTAGCTGCTGATGGCCCTCGGGCAGATAGGATCGGCGAAGCAGAGCTCTGTCGGGAGGCAAGGGAAGTTATAGATAGAATTGACTGGGATTGTGAGGTAAAGACCTTGTTGCGAGACTCAAATCTCGGATGCAAACGGGCTGTGAGCACAGCGATCAATTGGTTTCTTGAGAACGTTGAGGAAGGAATAATTTTGGAAGACGACTGTTTCCCAGATCCTACTTTTTTTAAATATTGCAAGGAATTATTACTCAAGTATCGTTATGATCAACGTATCACAATGATTTCTGGTGATAATTGGCAATATGATTTAAATCCGACTAATTATAGCTATTATTTTTCTAGAGCAACACATAATAATGGATGGGCTACGTGGCGCCGCGCGTGGCAATATTATGACATCAATATTTCTCACTGGCCTGAAATTCGTGATGAGGGATGGCTCTATAGTTTTTGTAATGATAAGAAAAAAGTTGAGTTCTGGACTGGATTCCTTAACCAAGTTTATCAAGGAAAAATAGATGCTTGGAGTTATCAATGGTCATTTGCTTGTTATTTACAGGGGGGGCTGAATATTGTCCCGAACGTGAATTTGATTTCCAATATTGGGTTTGGACCAACAGCCACCCATACTAAGGATTGGAAATCAGTTGCAAATATGAAGACAGAACCAATATTGTTCCCACTGAAACATCCTTCTTTTATGATTCGAAATAAACGGGTTGACGATTTTAGAGAGGATTCTGTATTTCGTAATAATAATCCATCAATGATAGGAAAAACTTCTAGGAAATTAAGAAGGGTATGGGATTTTATGTTTAAAGATTTAAGGAAGTGATCCAAAAAGTTGTTTTACAAGTGCGAGAGAGTATGAGAAGAAAAGTTATTATTACAATTGCTATTGGTGAAGTTTCTCGGCAGCGTTGGCAAACTTATTGTGAGGCTAACTGGCAGAAATATACCAATAAATACGGTTATGATTTAATTTGTCATTCGTCTGCGCTTGATGTGTCCGAAAGGGCTCAAAAAAGATCTCCTGCGTGGCAGAAATGTTTAATTTTAACAGACGAGGTATGCAAGAAATACGAGCGAGTTGTATGGATGGACGCTGATATTCTCATTAATTATAAAGGTGCTCCCGATATAGCCGAACAGGTTCCTCTTGAAAAGATCGGAGGAATTAACGCTTTATTTTTTTGTCGAGATGGATTGCTCGCTTCTCTCCACCGCCAGTATTTAGAATTATGGAAACGGCTTCAGATGTCATTCATTGAGGATCGGACAGGGCAAGACTACTATAAAAATTACGGAATAAGCACAGACTTAAGCGAGGTTATGCAAACGGGAGTCTTGATCTTGTCTCCTAAGCATCATAAGAATTTATTAGAAAAAGTCTACTACGGTTATGAAGCTCGTGAAGGTGCTATGTGGAAGTATAGCTATGAAATGCGAGCTCTTTCTTATGAAATCATCAATTCTAGACAATATTGTTTCATCGATGGGCGTTTTAATTATTTGTTTCACCATTATTTGGCGGCGTTTCATTCTGGTTTATTTTTTCGTATGATGGGTTTAGCTGAGGCTACGAGTGGAGGGAGAAGATTTTTACGACGCTTGAGGGATCATTTCGAATTGAAGCAGGCGATGAAATCAGCTTTTTCGAAATCTTTCTTCCTTCATTTTGCCGGTTGTCCAAAGCAGCAATTTTTGTGGCAGAGATCTCTGCGCTTGACGCGAATATAATTAATCCAGATGATTTTTTAGCAGGAGAATGGGAATGAGAATTGGAATCCTCGCAGTCTCAACGCCACAAAGTGGTGGGGTTTATCAATATGCCCAAACTCTTATCCAGGCGTTGATTGAAAATGATGGGCATACGTTTTATATTTTAAAATGCCGGGATTTTGTTATGCCATTTTTAAAAGGAGGTAATTATTCTGTAGTCGATTTTGAAGATGACTGGTCTTCTAGTTTTTGGACTAAGCAAAAGGCTAAGATCTGCTTTCGATTGCCTTATTTAAGAAAATTGATCAATGCTTCTTCTTCTTTTAAGAAAATAAGAAATCTTCATCTGGACATGATCATTAGTCCAGTCGTACACATTGTCCCTTATTTGAACAGAACACCGTATTGCATTTTGATTTCTGATTTGCAGCATAAATATTATCCTGAATTTTTTACTTCCACAGAACTCTCTAATCGTGAACAGGATTATCGGATAGCTTCTCAGTATGCCAACATGGTTATGTGCGAATCAAATTTTGTAAAGAACGACATTCAAAGATTTTTAGGAATTCCATCAAAGAAGATTCAGATTATCAAACCGCCTCCTTTTTTTGGACATAATAGGTTAATAGATGTAGCAAAAATTAAAGCCGTGAGGGAGAAATACCAATTGCCAGAAAAATTTCTTTTTTATCCTGCCCAATTTTGGCGTCACAAGAATCATATTAAGCTTCTTGAAGCTGTGCAGTTATTAAAGGAGCACTATCATGAAGAAATATTTGTGATTTTTGTAGGGGCAAAACAAAAAGATTCCGAAGATTATTTTGAGAGGGTTATACAGCAAATCAAAACGAGCCATTTAGAAAAACAAGTAGCCTGCCTTGGGTATGTCTCACAAGAAGACATTCTTTGTCTTTATAAGCTTGCCACAGCCTTGGTCATGCCTTCTTTGTTTGAGTCTATCAGTCTTCCTATTGGGGAAGCTTTTGGGCTAGGTGTCCCAGTTATTTCTTCCAATGTTTGTGCCTTGCCCCAGCAGGTTGGTGATGCAGGATTATTATTTGATCCAATGAATTGTGAGGATATAGCGAATAAGGTTTTACAGGTTTGGCGGGATAAAACATTGAGGGAGAGACTTATCGTACAAGGATATGAGCAGGTTAAAGGGATGACCATAGAGAATTTTGGGAAACAATGGGAAGATGCTATTAATTTATGTCAAGTCACTCCTCGTTGATTAGACCAGAACTTTCTATCATTACTGTTGTTTTAAACGGTGAAGATTTTATCCATTCCTGCTTGAATATCGTTATTTCCCAGAAATGTTCATGTCTGGAGCATCTCGTTATAGATGGTGGTTCAACCGATAAGACAATTAAAATTGTTCAAGAATTTTTACCTAAAAATCCTCACATTCGTCTACTTGTCATCCCAGGATTAAGTCAATCTGCCGCAATGAATACAGGGATTACTTTAGCTCAGGGTAAAATTATTGGTTTTCTAAATGATGATGATTATTATGAACCTGATGTTCTTAACCACATCTTAGAACTTTTTCATCATTTACCCGAACCCGCTTTCCTAGTGGGTAATTGTAATATTCGCGCAGACAAAGAAGAGATTGTTGGTCTCAATAAACCAAAACGATTAAAGATTTTGGATTTATTGGCTGGAAACTATTTCAATCCCCATCCCATAAATCCATCAGCGTATTTTTATCACAAATCATTGCACAAAGTGATCGGCCTTTATCGTACGGATGATGAATATGCTATGGACTTAGATTTTATTTTAAAAGCTGTCCAGTTTGCGCATGTAAAATATATTGACGAAATTTGGGGAAATTTTCGCTTTATTGCCGGAACAAAAACATTTCATGATTTTCATACTGGCGAAGCTGCAAAACGAGAAATGAGAGTTTTTGAACCATTTTTTCAATTGCTTTCGCCTCAAAAGAGAATTTATGTTATTTTCTTACGTATTATTTTACATTTTCAATTACACCTAAAGGAGGGGGTCAAAAGAATTTTTTTTAAATTCAGAATTAAAAGGAGACTTTTCCTGTGTTAAAATGATTCGTAATTATCATTTACATCATGGAGGATAGGAGTTGTTTATTTTTCTACAGGATTCATTTGGAAAATCGAATATGGCATGAATATGGGAAATTTAAATCAATTTTCGTTTGTTTCTGTTGTTATTCCTGTCTATAACGCTGAAGATACCATCTTTGAATGTTTAAAAGCTTTGAAATCACAAACCTATCCTGCTGATCTTTATGAAATTATTATCGTTGATAATAACTCCACTGATCAATCTATAGCTATTGTTAGAAAATTCTCTAATGTAAGTATTTATGAAGAAAAAAAGAGACAAAGCTCTTATGCGTCTAGAAATACTGGTATTGAATATTCAAATGGAGAATGGATTGCTTTTACAGATTCCGATTGTATAGCACAATCGGATTGGCTTGAACAAATGGTGATTGCTTCGCAAAGAAACCATTCTATTGTGGGTGTTGCTGGAGAGACCAAAGCGTATAAACCAAAAAGTATCATTGAACTTTATCAATCTTCTGGAAGAATTTTCTCTCCCCAAGCAATCTCTTCCATCCATGACGATGTAATTCCATTTACATGTAATGTGATGTATAAAAGAGAAGTGTTGCAAGCAGTAGGCCGATTTAATGGTGATTTTGTTTCTGGAGGTGATCAAGATTTGGCTTATAGAATCTTATCTGAACATCTTGGTAAAATCATTCTTAATAGAAATGCTGTGATTTTACATAAGCACAGAACTCGTATGATTCAATTTTGGCGTCAGTATATAAGGTATGGGATGGGAAAACGTCATTTGCAAGATCTTCATCATTCAGTTATTTACGGTAATCTGAGAATTAACTCGCTTATTCTTTATATTATAGTGGGGTTGCCTTATGAAATTCTGAAAACATTAATTTACTCCTTTCAAGGAGTTCTTAACATCCGACCTTTTTATGAAACACTTTTTCCATGGCTGGAATATATTGAAGGTATTGCGTTACGTCTTGGTTTGTTAAAGAAGATATAATGGGGATTTCTTAAAGCATGCGCATTGGAATAGACGCACGATTATTTATAAATCAACGAGCAGGAGTAGCAAATCATTTATTTAATATTCTCTGTCAATGGGAGCAAATGGGAATTGAAGATAAGATCTTTTTGTATGCTGATAAAGAAATTAATTGGCCTTATAACAATCCTCGTTGGACTCTCCGCACAGATATGCCGAAGCCTATCATTCTTGGCCCAATATCTAAGCCGAAGCTTTATAAAGATATTTTGAAGACAGCCTATTTTGGGCTTTGGGCTATGAAAGACAAGGTCGATATTTTTTGGTCACCTCACCCCATCAGTCCTTTTTTTTTGCCAATAAGAAAAGTTGTGACTGTTCATGATCTTGTCTGGAAGTATTATCCTGAGACCATGAATGAGTATACATTGTGTATTTATCGGTTTTTTGCTGACCGTAGCATCCATCATGCAGAGCAACTCTTTGCAGTGTCGGAATCGACTAGGAGGGATTTGTATAAATTTTTTCCATTTAAACGCAATATTGTACTCACAGAAAATGCAGCTGATGAGCATTTTATTCCTGTTGTTGATGTAAATAAAGCCTTAGAGGAACTAGGGGAACGTTATGGTATTTGTACTCCGTATATCCTGTCTGTTGCAACCATTGAACCAAGAAAGAATCTGGAGGGGCTGTTACGTGCTTACAAAATATTCCTTGAAGAAACAAGCGCCCCTCATCGGCTGGTTCTTGTTGGAATGGATGGATGGAAGATGACGGCTATTGTTTCTTTATTGAATCATCTTGGGCTTAAGGATAGAGTGGTATTTACCGGCTATGTTCCTGATGAAGATCTTCCAATATTTTATTCATGCGCTGCTTTTCTTGTTTATCCGTCTTTTTATGAAGGTTTTGGAATGCCTCCTTTAGAAGCTATGGCTTGCGGATGCCCTGTTATAGTATCTAATCGTCCTGCAATGTCGGAAATTGCAGGGGACGCCGCACTTTTTATTGACCCTGAAGATATCTTAGATATAGCAGACAAGATGAAAAGTCTGTTTAACAATGATGTTCTTACTAAAATTCTCAAGGATAAGGGGCTTGAACGTATAAGACAGTATTCATGGCGTAGAACAGCAGAATTAATTTATAGAACTTTGAAAAAGGTTGAAAAATAAACTTATGCTAAACAGCTTCTTAAAAGTGAGATATTATTTAACATTTCTCACGCAAGCGTTTTTTTTATGTTTTAGACATAAGTCTTTTTCCCAGAAATTGAGCATGGTTATTTTAAATTGGAAGCGAACACAGTGTCTAGAAACAATTGTTGAGAAATATGCTACGTATGGGTTTATTGAAGATATTATTGTTTGGAATAATAATAGAGAAGTAAGAATTAATTTTGATCATTTGCCGAATGTAAAGGTTGTTAATTGCTCTTTTGACCATGGGCTTGATTCCAGATTTGCCGCATGCCTTCTTTGTAATAGAGATCATATTCTTATACAAGATGATGATCTTATAATGCCTAAAATTAGCCTCTTATTCTTGTTCCAACGGTATTTAAAACAATCTTCGATTATTCATGGCATCTTAGGAAGGAGTTCTTTTAACGGTTATGAGAGGGCAGAAGTTTATGGCTCTGTAGATATTGTTCTTACGCGCGCCATGATTTTGAATTGTAAATACATAAAACCTTATTTTAAGGCTGTATCTGCGTTTGATGATATTCGAAAATATACTTGCGGCAATGGTGAAGATATTATTATGAATTATGTAGTCAAAAACTTGACAGGAATGAAAAATAAGGCCTATGCAGTTCTTTATAAAGATTATGATCTTCAGTCAAAAGTTAGCCAGCATGCCATGTGGCGCAGACCGCTTCATTTTCAAGTTAGAAGAGAGATTACGCGGTGTGCTCAATTTATGCTTGTTAGAAAGGAGTTCTCTTTTCTTTGGGATAAGAATCTATACAGAGAGTTAACAGAGAGATTTTCTATTGCACAATGGTTTCTTGAATTTAAAAATAAAGGGTTGTCGATCAATTTGCAAAACTATACTTTTACAGACAATATTCAGGCTGATCAGCTTCTTGAAGCTTTGACCTTGATGAAAAGATAATGAGTATATGAAACTCTACCTTAGAAGCTGATTATGATTTATATTTTTATTCTTATAATATTATTAGGATGTCTTAGTAAAACTGTTTTTATCTTTCTCCTGCCTGGAGCTCTTTTTCTTCTCTTTCTCAAGAAGGGAGACCTGTTAGAGGCTGTTGTTTATGTTACAGGCCTTTCAATGTCTTTCTGGGTGATTGCTTTTTGGTTCTTAAAATATCTTCCTCTTGGTTTGACTGATTTCTTTATTATTATTGTCAGTATTTCTCTTTTTATTATCAGCTGGCTTTTATTCAAGAAAAAAG
>JAYTXU010000023.1:0-38937 GCA_043742785.1 Candidatus Omnitrophota bacterium | reverse complement strand
GCGGGATATTCACGATGACTTGGGGCAGTCTCTAGCCACTCTTAAGATGCTTATTCAATCCGTGTGGATGCCAACTTCAGATAGTTCTTCCAAAGATCGTAAGAAACATGAAAAGATTATTTCTTATTTAAATAGTATTATTGAAAAATCACGCAACTTGGCCATGCGTTTAAGGCCTTCCACCTTGGATTCTTTAGGATTAACAACAGCATTGAAATTAATGTTTAATGAAATTAATCGATACAAGTCGATTAAGGTGCAGTTGCGCCATGATCAAATTGATCGTTTGAAATTTAAAGCGGAAACAATTAATGTATTTCGTATTATTCAAGAAGCTGTAACCAATATCTTCAAACATGCCAATGCCAGCATGATTAAGATTGAGATTCGTTTATTCAAAGATCAGCTGAATATTTGCATTGTGGATAATGGTAAGGGTTTTACTGTAACTGATAAATCTTTAGGCCTTGGGCTAGTCACTATGAAGGAGAGAGTCACTCTTTTAGGAGGCAGTATTCAGGTGCGCTCTGTGATTAAAAAGGGAACTACGATTCTCGTTACTATTCCTGTGATAGGAGAAAAAATATGAGCGCAATTCGTGTCATGCTGACTGATGATCATGAAATGTTTCGTTCCGGCTTAAGAGGTCTGTTGGAGAAGAATTCAGATTTTAAAGTGGTCGCTGAAGCAGCGGATGGAGAAATCTTGTTACAGAAGTTGAAAAGTACGAAGATTGATTGTGTGGTTTTAGATTTATCTATGCCTAATATGGATGGGCTTGAAACCCTTAAGGAGCTTCGGCAAAAATACCCTAAGTTAAAAGTTCTTGTGTTAACCATGCAAAAAGATATTGAGCATTTTAAACGAGCTATGGCTAATGGCGCTTGCGGATTTATTTTAAAAGATTGTGCTTTTGAACAGCTGGTTATGGCTATCAAGATTATTATGAAGGGGAAAAGTTTTGTTTCACCATCGATTTCGGATTACATTACTGAACAGTATGTGCGTTCTATTGAAGAAAGCGATACTCCTTCCTTGGAGATTCTAACCAATCGTGAGAAGCAGATTTTGATTTTTATAGCGAAAGGGGCAGCTAATAAAAATATTGCCTCATCATTGAAAATCAGTATTCGTACCGTTGAAACCCATCGTAGTCGTTTAATCCATAAACTTGGCATTAAAACAGCTGTCGGTCTTGTCAAATATGCCCTCTCCAAAGGTGTTGTCTAGTATTTTTTAGGTGTTAGTACGTACCTTCCTACGTAGTTTATCGAATTCTTCTTTTTATTTTTCTAAGATATTATGCTGAAGTTAGAAGATTGTTTTTTAATGTTCTTAAGGAGATTATGTCTAGCATACTGATCGTTGAAGATCACAAGGATTTTCGAGAAGCGGTGAAAGATTTCATCCTTACAAAAGGAATTAAAGCAGATATTTTGTTAGCCATGACAGGCGAACAGGGTGTGGACATTGCTATTCGCAAACAGCCGGAAGTGGTCATTATGGATATTCATTTAGGCATTGGAATGAATGGCCTAGAAGCAGCTGCCATTATCAAACGCCAAGCGGCTTCCTGCGGTATCATTATTTTGACCATGTTTGCCATGGGAGGTGTGAAAGATCTTTGTAACAAGGAAATCGTTTCAGATTTTATTGATAAAAGTGATTTAGATACTCGTCTTATTCCTGCCGTTAATCGCCTTCTACATGTTTAAGTATTATATAGTCCGTGTTACTACGTAGTTTACGTGAGTATTAGCTTATTTATTTATTTTTGTAAAATGTAATAATTAAATTATGTATTTTAATTGTTATGTCTTAAGGAGACATAGATGAATATTTTAGCAGTAGGGATTAATCATAAAACTTCATCGATAGATATTAGGGAAAAGTTTTATCTACAGCCGATTGAGCGCGAGCTGCTTTTAAGTGATCTAAAAAACGATCCTCGTATTGTGGAGGCATTTGTTTTGTCAACTTGCAACCGCGTAGAGATCTATGCTCATGCCATTGAGAACGATGCCCAAATCTTAATTGATGCCATATTCAAAGTTAAAAAAATCCAATGGAAGGCATATCTATACAATCATTTTTACATCTTTACAGGTAAGGACGCTGTGAATCATCTATTGCGAGTGACCACTGGTTTGGATTCTTTAATCATCGGAGAAAAACAAATCTTGGGACAGGTTAAGGAGGCCTTTGAATTTTCTACTAGCAAGGGGATGATGAACAAAACTTTTAATATTCTTTCTAATCTTGTTTTGCAAACAGGAAAGAAAGCACGCAACGAAACCCAAATTGATTTCGGAGGTTCTTCGATCAGCTGGGCAGCAGTCAATATGGCTCAAGATATTTTAGGGTCGTTGGAAAATAAAGTAGTTTTAGTTCTTGGTTGCGGAAAAATGGGGCGTTTAGCTATCAACCAACTGACCAATAAGGGGGTTCGATCAGCCTATATTATGAACCGGACCCATGAAAAAGCCCAAGAAATAGCTCAAGAAACCAATGCAATTGCCGTAGGATTTTGGGAAATGAAAGATATTTTACAGCAAGCGGATGTTTGTATTTGTTCATCAGGAGCGCCTCATTATTTGATTGGTAGAGACCTTGTTTGTAAAATCATGGAACACCGCAAGGGACGTAGATTGGTGTGTATTGATATATCGATGCCGCGCAATATAGATCCCGAGATTAGCTATGTTGAGGACGTTTCTTTGGTGACCGTGGATGATTTAGATAAGGTTGTTGAAGATAACATTCAAAAACGTTTATCAGCTGTTGGTATTGTCGAGGGTATGATTGTAAAGAAAATTGATGAGTTCTATCAGGCAATGGAAAAGGTTTTGTTAACAAAACAGATATCACAAGTTTAAACATAAGGGGGAAGCATGAAGTCTTTAATGAAAACTATGATCATTTCAATCGTTGGATTGGTTTTATTTTTAGGGATGCCTATTGCTAGAGCTGATTTGGCACAGATTAAAGCTTATAAAGAAGCTTATCCTGGTGCAAAACCTAAATGTATCAATTGCCATATGGATGAAAAACCAAAGAAGGATGATGGAGCTCATGAAGCTAATGCATATGGTAAAGCTGCTATTAAAGTGGTAGGAGAACAAAAACCAACTGCAGAGACATATATAAAGATTGGAAAGATTGAAGATTTTAAGAAATAACAAATGTAACTATAACCTCAGGGGGATCGCATGAAAGTTAAAATTTGGGGATCTTTTATTTTATTAATGATGTTATGTTTTAGCCCATTTTATGCGACAACCTCTTTCGCTTCTGATCAGAAAGTTCAGGAGATATTGAAGAAGGATGTCTATGTAGGAACTGAGACTTGTGCTACTTGTCATGAGAAACAGTACAGAGAATTTAAGCTCTCCACCCATTCTCGTATCAGCAATGATAAATCTGATGGAGCGGCACAGGGTTGTGAAATGTGTCATGGACCAGGCAGTATTCATGCGGAAGCTTCCGGTGGAAAAGACAATATTATCAATCCTAAGAAGAATCCTGAAATTTGTTTTACTTGTCATAAAGAGCAGAAGATGGAATTTAGCCTTCCTCATCATCATCCTGTTTTAGAGGGAAAAATGAGTTGTAATGATTGTCACAATGCTCACGGAGAAGAAATCTTGCCATGGAGCGGGACGTCCATGAAAGATATGAATGAAACCTGCTTTAAGTGTCATAAGGATCAACGAGGACCTTTTGTGTATGAACATGAAGCTCTTCGTGATGGTTGCTCCACTTGCCATAAAGTTCATGGTTCTATTAATGAAAAGATGTTAAAGGTCCGTGATGCAAATTTGTGCTTACGTTGTCATACGCAGACTAATTTTTCTTATATAGGAAACAGTAGTCATCAGGCTGGCCGTTTGACTCAAGGAACTTGTTTTAGTGGTGGATGTCACACAGCGGTACATGGATCTAATTTTGATGCCCATTTCCGTTATTAAAAAAGGAGATACAATGAAACGCCCCGCATTGAAGGTGATCAATTTTATAACAGTTGTGATGTTCCTAGTTAGTACGAGTAATTGGCAATTGGCCATAGCTGCGGATACTTTTATTATTCAGCCTGCTCGTTTTGTTACTGTGAAAGGAGATGCGGCTAAATTTCGTGCGCTTAATTGGATGAATGATGGCTTTACTGGTGGCGTTAAGGAAATAGGTATTGAGCGTAAATTAGGGAAGGATGCGCACGTCTCCTTTGAAGGTCATGCGATTACCGGAGACAATGATTTGGGCGCAACCTTGACGATAGGTAAGGATAATTTTGGATATATTAAGATGGATTACGGTACTTTCCGTAAATGGTATCAAAGTGTGGGGGGGTATTATCCGTATAACACATTAGCTATTAATAAAGTCAATGGTGATCTAAGTCTTGATATTGGACATTTTTTATTGGAAACAGGATTGGGCAGTGAGGATGATCCTAATTTAAGTTTTGGTTGGGAGCGTGACACGAAAGATGGTTCTAAAAGTCGTTTAACATGGGCATCTGTCGTTGATAATTCAACCTATGGCGCAGCTGTTAACAAAAAAACAGCCCCTTCTTATGCTACTTTAGATGAGACGACGGATACTTTAACCTTGCGCGGTAAGGTAGAAACGCCAGGAAATATCACTATCAAGAGTTCTCAAAGTTATGAGTTTTTTAATGCGCATAATTTTCGAGAAGAAAAGCAATTAGACACAGTGACATCAGGTAATCCTGATGCTAACGCAAAAATTAGACGTCAAATTCAAGATCCGCAGACAAAGTTGTTAACAACAAATATTCAAGCTTCTCGTTGGTCGCTGAATGACCAAACCTATGTTTCAGTTGGATATTTGTTTGCTCATTCTAGGAGTACTGAGATTGAAACTATAAGAGAATATACAGGAGCAGGGGTTTGGACGGGAGCTTTTAGTAATTCAAAAAATAGAGATGGCTTTGCTTTGAATAATGAAGATAAAAATACTTGGACGGCACAGCTAATGTCTAGTCTTTCAGATGTATTGAGTTTTGATTCTAAGGCTAAGGCAGAAATTATTTCACGTAATAGTTTTTCAAAGTATGATCTTTATGGCGGTGGACTTACTATTGTTGGGACTGACAATGCTGTATCTGAAAATAAAACGATTCGTACAGGAGAAAGCGTTGGGCTGCATTTTAACGGTCTTCCTAAAACCAGTCTTTATTCAGAAATTGAAATGCGACAGGAGCGTAATTGGCTTTCCGAAGAAAGAACGCCAGTAGGAACAGCAGATTCACTTATTAATTATGAAAACATTACTAATAAGCCTGAGTTTATTGAAACGATAGGAGCTCGTTTTGTTCCTACTCGATGGGCTAATATAACCAGTGAATATAAGCATCATGCTTCGGAAGCTAAGTATAACACTCTCCATAATAATACGATTTCTACAGCACCTGCTAATGTTCCAGCAGAGTCGTTTTTAAATAAGCTTCAAACGGTGACCGATGAGATTGCGGCCAAACTTTCATGGAAGCCGATTAAGTGGCTTGAGAATTCATTTAAATATAAGGTTGCTAGCAATGATTTCCATACTCAGGTTGTTAATCAGGATTGGTTGAAATCACAAGGGTATCAACGTAACCTTACTTATGATTTAACGTTAATACCCACAGATGCGTTGATGTTTAATTTATCGTATTCATTAGAATTATTGAAGGGATCTACTCCTTCATCACAAAGCACTTCTTTATATGTGGCTCCATTTACAGGAAATGTGTACAGTTGGGCATTGACAACCAGTTATGCGCCAAAGGATAATTTCAGTATTTTTAATACCCTTGATTATTCTAGGGCAAAGAATGCGAATAATAATTACGCCCCCACAACAGGAGCGTTTTTATATGGTGTGGATGATGAGTGGTATGATGCCGTCATTGGTATACGTTGGTCACCTAAGAAGAATATTACCATTGAGCCGCACTATGGTTATTATGGATTCAGATCCTATCAATCTGTAGAAACGGGTAATTACACGGCCCATGTTATGATGGTTGATGTAAAGTTTAATTGGTAATATATGGATAACGAAAAACGGGGTAAGCACAGGTTTTCTAAGTATTTTTATAATAATATAACTTATACGGGAGCTGTACTTGCTCTGTTAATTTTAATTATTGAAGTGGTTCTTTTTGGCCTTGATTTCTTTTCCAAAAATCAAAGTACCTACCTTGGAATTCTTACCTATATTCTATTACCTCCGTTTTTAATTTTAGGGCTTCTTTTAATTCCAATAGGAGCACAACGTAAGCACAAACGTGTTCAACAAGGACTAGAAGAGGGTAAACCTAAAGCCATTTATATCGACCTTTCCTTAGCAACTCATCAAAATGCTTTTATTATCTTCATGGTAGGAACTATTGCAGTGCTTGTTATGACGGTTATAGGTTCTTACAAAGCTTTTAATTACACAGAATCAGAAGAGTTCTGTGGAACAACCTGTCATCAAATCATGCAACCTGAATATGTTACTCATAGTCAATCGCCTCATGCTAATGTTAAATGCGTTGATTGTCACGTGGGGTCAGGGCCAGGGTGGTATGTACATTATAAAATGGCTGGGGTCAGAATGTTAGTAAAGGCTTTTGATGGCACCTACGCAAAACCTGTTCCAGCTCCTGTTGAAACCTTGCGTCCTGCTAAAGAAACGTGTACAGAATGTCATTGGCCTGGGAAATCGTTTAGTAGTATTGAACTTAAAAAAACATATTATGCGGATGATCCAAGTCAGTCTCCGCCATGGATTGTTAAGATGCTTATGCGTACTGGCGGTCAGGTAGGAGAATCAGGTATTCATGCTCATATGTATTACGGGGATGAAATTTATTATGTTTCCGAAGATAAGAAGCGCCAAAAAATTACCTGGATTAAAACGATTAATAAAGCAGGTGGTGTAAAGATATTTACAACTAAGGATTCTCCTTATAAGGAGCTGGCGCCACCAGCCAATAAGATCAGGAGAATGGATTGTATAGATTGTCATAATCGTCCCACCCATCGTTTTGAAGCGCCTGATCAATTGATTAATCGTGCAATTACAGAGGGTTCTATTAGCTCAGTTATTCCTATGATTAAGGTGAAGGCTGTTGAAGTGCTTTCAAAGGAATATAAATCATCAAGTGAGGCTGTAGAAAAGATCCGTGCAAGTTTAATGGATTATTACAGTAAGAAACAATCACAATTCTATCAAGAACATCAATCAGAATTAGAGAAGGCAATTCAATCGATTATTTTGATTTACCAGAAGAATTTCTTTCCGGAAATGAAATCCCGTTGGGAGGCTTATCCGGATAACAATGGGCATATGATCTCCTTGGGATGCTTCCGTTGCCATGATGATGAACACAAAGCTAAATCCGGAGAAGTAATTTCGCGTGATTGCACACTCTGTCATACAATTACTCAACAGGGTAGTGGTAATCAAGTACAAAAAGACCCTGATGGGATGGAATTCAAACATCCTTTTGATAATGATGATTCATGGAAATCTACGAATTGTTCAGATTGTCATAATGGGGGAGGGTAACATTTAGAGAACATCTATGTTAATGAGATTAGATAAAAAAGCCCTTTTAAAAGGGATTATTGGAAGCTTAATCCTAGTGGGCCTAGTGCTTCTAGGCTCTCGAAGACTGCTGTATTTTGATGCCGCATTAACGCCCTATTTATATGCAACAATTTTTGCTGTTTTTGCCATCATTTATCGTTATAACGTTTGGGTCAGTCGTCCGCCTACTGAAATTCTATTAAAGAGAAGTATGCAGTTTGTTTTTAGTCGAAAGTTTTTTAAATATTTCATTTTAGTTTTTAAGACATTTATTGAGCAGTTGGTTTTGCAAAAATTCATTGGCCGACGTAGCCCTTATCGCTGGCTGATGCATTTTTGTTTAGCATGGGGATGTTTGCTTGCCTTTGCGGTTACATTTCCTTTGGTATTTGGTTGGCTGCATTTTGAAAATCCGATAGGACATGGTAATTTATATCAATTGGTGGTTTTTGGATTTCCTGTACAAGTATTCAATCCTGACGGTATCGTTGGCTTTCTTTTTTTTAATTCCCTTAATTTTTGTTCAGTGTTAGTTATTATCGGTACGGTGATGGCCTTTACCCGTCGATTCTTGCACCCAGGGGAAATGGCTATTCAAACATTTGCCCATGATCTTTTACCGCTATTGATTTTATTTTCTGTAGCCGCAACAGGTTTATTTCTAACATTTAGTAATCATTTTTTAGGAGGAGCCCATTATCGAGTGCTGACAACCATTCATTGTTGGACAGTGGTAATGCTTTTAATCTATCTGCCTTTTGGAAAATTTTTTCATATTTTTCAAAGAGCTTCTCAAATGGGAGCAGCTCTTTATATTGAAGAAAAAGAACATGGTAAACCAGCTTTATGTATTCGTTGTAAATCTTCTTTTACAAGCGCTATGCAACAAGAAGATGTTAAGCGTATTTTATTTGATTTAGGTTTTCAGTTTCAAGTGGATAAGAATGAACCATCGATGCAAGATTTATGCCCGTTGTGCCGTCGTCATATGTTAATGCTGACTCAGCATAATAAATTAAAAGGTAAATTTGACATTGAACAAATTTAAATTACGGAGTTTATTATGGCTAAGTTGCCCTTAAGTGAAGAAGAAATTGCAGTAAAATTTGGACCACATTTGAAATATGAGCCTCCAGGTGGATGGGAAGCTACTGTTCAAGAACCCGATGCTAAAGTTAAAACACATTGTTGTTTTTGTGGTCAAGGTTGCGGCATTATATTAAAGGTTAAGGATAATCAGGTTATTGGATTTGATCCTTGGGAAGCCTTTCCTTTTAATCAAGGCAAGCTTTGTCCTAAAGGAGTTAAACGTTATATGCAGGGTAGCCATCCAGATCGGCTTTTATATCCGATGGAAAATCATCAAGGTGTCGGGTATGAGAGGATGAGTTGGGAGGATGCCTATACCAAAATTGTTGATGCTATTCAAAAAATTCAAAAAGAACATGGTAAAGATGCTTTTGCCATGCTTTCAGGTGTTTCATTATCTAATGAGAAGTCATATTTGAATGGTAAATTCGCCAGGGTTGCATTGCAGACTGCTAATATAGATTACAATGGCCGTTTGTGTATGGTTTCTGCAGGTGCGGGAAATAAAAAAGCTTTTGGGATAGATAGAGCAGCTAATTCCTGGGCAGATATTTTAGAAACTGATTTGATTCTATGTGCTGGAACCAATATTTCTGAGTGTTCACCTATTACGACGGATTATATCTGGAAGGCTCGTGATAGACGTGGGGCTAAATTAATTGTTATTGATCCACGTATGACGCCTATTGCACGTACAGCAGATCTATATTTGCCTGTCAGGCCTGGAACAGATGTTTGGTTAACAAATACCATGCTTAATTTGATGATTAAGGCTGGGGACATTGATCAAAATTTTATCAATGAACATACCATTAATTTTGAAGAAGTTAAAAATACAGTAGCAAAATATAATTTGGATGAATGTGAGAAGATTACAGGAGTTCCTGCTGCCAATGTTGAAAAAGCGGCCCAATTGTGGGGACAAGCTAAACGTAGCTTCTTATTACACGCGCGTGGCATCGAGCATCATACCAAGGGAGTTGATAATGTCCTTTCTTACATCAATTTAGTTTTAGCTTCTGGACGCATTGGAAGAGTTGGTTGTGGTTATGGAACAATCACCGGGCAGGGTAATGGACAAGGTGGGCGTGAGCAGGGACATAAATGTGACCAGCTTCCAGGGAATCGGGATATTACTAATCCAGAACATCGTAAATATATCGCTGGCGTTTGGGGCATTGATGAGAAAGATATGCCTGGTAAAGGTCTTTCTGCTCAAGAGATTATGAATGAAATTCATGCTGGAAAAATTAAAGGCTTGATAAGTATTTGTTTTAATTTTGCCGTAAGTCTTCCTGATTCACAATTTACTAAGGAAGCGTTAGAGAAATTAGATTTTTACGTAGCTATTGACTTTTTTTTAAGTGAATCAGCTCGTTATGCCAACATTGTTCTTCCAGGATCCTTGCATGAAGAAGATGAGGGGACAGCAACGACCGCTGAAGGCCGAGTCATTCGTATTCGGGCAGCGGTTAATCCGCCAGGAGAGGCAAAAATTGATTGGCATATCATGCAAGAAATCGCTAAACGTTTAGAGAAGGAAAAGTATTTTAATTTTAAGAAATCAGAAGATATTTTTAATGAGATGCGCGTGGCATCCCATGGAGGAACAGCAGATTATTTTGGCATTACTTATGAAAACATTGAAAAGAATATGGGTGTTTTTTGGCCATGTCCGGAAATAGGACATCCAGGAACACCGCGTTTATTTGAAGGAGGGAAATTTTATTTTCCTGATGGAAAGGCTCATTTTAATCCTGTTGAATATCGTTTATCGGCGGATCTTATCAATGAAGAATATCCTATTTATCTGACAACAGGCCGTGTGATTTATCATTTTCTCTCAGGTACCCAAACTCGTCGTATAGGTTTTTTAACAGATCAATGTCCTGAACCGTATGTAGAAATTCATCCTCGTTTAGCAGAAAAATATGGAATTGTTGAGGGCGATTTAGTAAAGATAACTTCACGACGAGGGAATATTTTATTAAACGCCAAAATTGTCAAGACGATTCGTCCAGATACTATTTTTGTTCCTTATCACTGGCCGGATAAGAAATCAATTAATCGGTTAACTCAACGCGCTTTAGATCCAATTTCTAAAATACCAGAGTTTAAAATGAGCGCTGTTCGTATCGAGAAGGCAACACCATAGTTGATAAAAAGAGGATAAATGGCTCAAGCATTTCTTGAAGAGAATGATTTTTTTATAGATCCCCAGCGATGCATTGGATGCAAAGCTTGCGAAGCGGCTTGTTCAGAGTGTGCGACTCATCGAGGAGTGCCCATGATTCATTTGGATACCCTGGATCGATATAATACCTTGAAAACTGGACCAACTGTTTGTATGCATTGCGATGATCCGGCCTGTGCTTCTGTTTGTCCAGCGGATGCCATTAAGCGTACAGATGACGGCATCGTACAATCATCACAAAAGCCTCGTTGTATTGGTTGTTCGAATTGTCAAATAGCTTGTCCTTTTGGTGTCCCAAAAGTATTTAAACCTCAAGCACAAATGCTTAAATGCGATATGTGCTATGACCGTACGTCGATTGGCCTTAAGCCGATGTGCGCCACCGTCTGTCCTTCTCAGGCTTTGTTTTTTGGGCCAAAATCCGAGATTGAAGAGATGAGAAAAAATAAAGCGAATAATGAATTTGTGTTTGGTAAGCAGAAAATCACAACCAAGGTTTATATCATGATGGATACGGCTGATACTCCAACCCAAATGGATGTAACAGATTTTATGAGTCAGACTCATTTGGATGAAGGTGATCCATGGGTACTTTAATTAAATAAGGATAATGTAATGAGTGATCCCATACAAAAACGATTGAAGGATAAGTTTAAGATTCTTCCAAAATGGACTGAAGATTTTTCTATTGAATCAGGTCAAGAAAAAAGCGTATCTCGACGTGATTTTATTCGGTTTCTGGGCTTAGTGTCTTTAGGTCTTTTAACAGGTACCGTTGGAGTACTTCTTAAATTATTATTTGAAGAAGAAAGTAAGACGGGATCTGTCGTTAAGATATTTGGACTTAATGAGGTTGTTGTGGGGGAATCAAAAACGTTTAATATTCCAGGGAAAAAAGAACCAGGGATTTTAGTTCGTTTAAGTGAAAATCAATATGTGGCCTATGGTCAAAAATGTACTCACTTGCAATGTCCTGTGTTGTGGAAAAAAGAAGAAAATAAACTTATGTGTCCTTGCCATAATGGTGCATTTGATGTGGCTGATGGACATGTGCTTTATGGCCCGCCTGAAAGACCGTTACCTCAATTAGCCATTGAGCTTAAGGCAGATGGAGTATATTACGTTGGTGTTAAAAGTGGAAAGATTGCTTAACTAAGGGGCTGATATGAAATTTCGTGATGTCCGTCAGGAAAATAGAAATTCAGTAGAGTTTGTATGTTTATTATTGAGCCTAGGAGCTATTTTCTTTCAAATTTGGATATTATCTAGTTCTTGGGAAGCTTTCTTTCAGGGTAATAGTTATCGACTGATTCCTGGGGTTATTTTAAGTTTTATAGCTTTCCTGGTTTGCGCATTAACAGCTTGGACAACAGGCATGTCTTTTATGAAGGGGATGGATGAGGGGCGCACGAAGACGTATTACAAAAATACTCAATTTAAAGGATAAAAAAATAAGTTTATGCAAGATCAGGCAACATCTCAATCACACAGAGCTCTTTTTTTAAACACCCTCGCCTTTACTGTATGTTTTGCCGCTTGGATGATTAATGGAGTGCTTGTTACTTTTTTATCATCTAATCAAATTTTTAACTGGGGTCCAGTTAAGATAGGCTGGCTTTTAGGTATTCCTGTTTTAACAGGATCAATTTTTAGACTTCCAGCTGGAATGTTGACAGATAAGTTTGGTGGAAAGCCTATTTTTGGAAGCTTACTATTGCTGTGTTCAATTCCCATGTATTTATTATCTACCATCCATAGTTTTATGGGTTTTGCACTATGTAGTTTTGGCTTTGGATTGGTTGGTGCAGGTTTTTCAATTGGAATTGCTTTTTCTTCCGTGTGGTATCCAAAGAAGAATCAGGGTACGGCTCTTGGTATTTTTGGTGCTGGGAATGCAGGTGCTGCTTTAACAACATTATTTGCACCAAAGCTTTTAAATATTTTTACTCAAAATGGAGCCAATCTCGAGGGGTGGCGAATCTTGCCTAAATGTTATGCTGCCATGCTTTTCTTAATGGGCACAGTATTTTTTATTTTTTCAATTAATAAAAAACCTTTGTGTAGTGGTAAGTCTTGGTTGCAAATGCTTATACCTCTTAAAAGTGTTCGTGTATGGAGATTCGGATTTTATTATTTTCTTGTGTTTGGTTGTTTTGTTGCTTTTGCTCAGTGGTTGGTTCCTTATTATGTAAGTGCGTATTATTTATCGTTAGTGACTGCCGGTCTCTTAGCTTCTTGTTTTAGTTTTCCTTCTGGATTAATCCGTGCTTTGGGTGGATGGATGTCCGATCAATTGGGTGCCAGAAAAGTTATGTATTGGGTTTTAGGTACCTCGACCTTTATTTCTTTTTTATTAATTATCCCTAAGATGGAGATTTATTCACCTGGAGAGGGAGTGATGGCTACAAAGTCTGGGATTGTAACGGAAGTAAATTCAAAATTGATTGTGATTGATGGGAAAGTTTATCCTGTCATTGAAAAACAAATTCGAAAAGAAAATTTTGCTGACAAACTTCTTTTCTTTCCAATTAAGAATGTCTGGCAAGAAGCGGTGGTGCAGGTGGGGCAAAAGATTGAGAGAAAACAACTTCTAGCCAAGGGGATCACTTCTATTTATTTTCAGGCTAATGTGTGGGTATTTACATTCTTAGTTTTTGTTTTAGGGATTATTTGGGGAATTGGAAAAGCAGCTGTTTATAAGCATATTCCTGATTATTTTCCAGAAGAAGTCGGTGTGGTGGGAGGAATGGTTGGGGTAATAGGTGGATTGGGTGGGTTTGTCTGTCCTATTATATTTGGATATTTACTTAAAGGTACAGGATTATGGACAAGCTGTTGGATGTTTATGTTTGTTTTATCAGTCATTTGTCTTTGGTGGATGCACAGGGTTATTGTAACAATGATGAAAAAGTCTTACCCAGATTCAATAACGAGCATGGAACATTAAAGGAGAGAGGTGCATGTCAAAAATTAATATACTTAATTGGGATGTTGAAAATTTAAAATTTTGGGAAGAAGAAGGCAAGTCTATGGCAGCTAGAAATCTCTGGATTTCAATCCCAGCCCTATTGCAATCATTTTCCATCTGGATTATGTGGGGGATGATTATTGTTCAGATGAAAAAATTGGGATTCACGTTAGGAATGCCTCATCAAAGTCCAGAGGATTTAAAAATATTTAACGAATTATTATGGACCCTTCCTGCTATTGCAGGTCTTTCTGGTGCTACTTTAAGAATTCCAAATTCATTCTTGATTGCGATAGGTGGCGGAAGAAATGTGGTTTTCTTTGCAACCATCTTATTGCTATTGCCTGCCATAGGAGCTGGGATGGCATTACAACATACAGATACCCCTTATCATATGTTTGCCATCATTGCCGTATTATCTGGTTTTGGAGGCGGCAACTTTGCTTCATCTATGTCTAATATTTCATTTTTTTATCCAAAACGCATGCAAGGAACAGCGTTGGGTTTAAATGCGGGGTTAGGTAATTTGGGAGTAAGTGTGATGCAGTTTTTAATACCTGTTGTTATTGCTGCAGGTTTCTTTGGAGCTTTTGCAGGGGCAGGCTTACCCCTTGTTGAAGTAGATGGAACAAAAGCAATTGGCACCTTGGTATTTATTCAAAATGCAGGGTGGGTATGGGTGCCATTTCTTTTGGTATCAGCTGTAGCTGCTTTTTTTGGAATGAATAATTTAAAAGTAGCAACTCCCCAATTGGGTAATTACGCAGGAGAATTTTCCAAGATTATTTTGTTAACAATTTTTGGTTTGGTTGCGGCAGCTGTTGGAGCGTATCTTCTTACCCAATTAAAATGGAATATGTGGGTTGTGTTACCAGTGACGATTGTTTTAACGTTATTGTTAATGAAGTTTCTTTCTCCAGGACAAATTAAGGGAAATTTAGATCGTCAGTTTTCTATTTTTAATAATAAACATACTTGGATCATGACCATTCTTTATGTCATGACCTTTGGTTCTTTTATTGGATATTCAGCCTCATTTCCTAAACTTATTCAGGATGTTTTTGGATATTTGCCAGGGGGGAATGTTAATCCACATGCGCCAAATCCGATGGTATGGGCATTTTTAGGTCCTTTGGTTGGGGCTCTTATTCGTCCGATTGGTGGATGGTTGTCTGATAAAATTAATAGTGGATCAAAAGTAACGAAATGGAGCACAATCATTCAAGTGTGCACAGCTCTAGGCGTTGCATTCTTTATTGTTAAAGCTAAAGCTGCAGATTCACCAGAAATGTATTGGTGGCCGTTCTTTATTTTGTTTATGGTTTTATTTATTGCAACCGGGCTTGGTAATGGTTCAACATTCCGAAGTATTTCTTATATTTTTCCCAAAGAACTCGCAGGGCCAGTTCTTGGTTGGACTTCTGCCATCGCTGCTTATGGCGCATTTATTATTCCAATTATATTTGGCCAGCAAATCAAAGCAGGACATGCTGAGTATGCCGTTTATGGTTTTACAATCTACTATGTAATTTGTCTTTTCTTAAATTGGTATTATTACGATCGTAAAAACTCAGGGATTCAGTGCTAATTGATGTCACAAGGAAAAGTTATATCCATTAATGTTTCATCAGGAGGAATTCCTAAGCTGCCTCAATCACGGATTTGTGTAGGAGTAGAGGGCTTGGAAGGGGATGGGCACAACCATGAAAAACATCGTACATCTTTTCAGGCTGTCTGTCTTCAGGATATTGAAAAGTTAGAAGAGTTAATATCAGAAGGTTATAGTTTGTCTCCGGGGGCTACGGGTGAGAATTTAACAGTTCAGAATTTAAATGTTAATGCATTGCCATTGGGAACTATTCTAAGGTTTTCTAATGGCGTTGTATTAGAATTAACTAAGGTGCGCAAACCTTGTTATGTTCTTGATGGCATTAATCCTCGTCTTAAAGAAGATATCGCAGGTCGTTGCGGTATCTATGCAAAAGTCTTGCGTGAAGGTAGCTTTATGCAAGGTGAAGCTATTGAAGCAATTCTGCCAACAGAAAAATAATTTACAGGAGGTTGTATGAACTTTAAAAAATTAGGTGGATTAGGTTTATTTTTAATTATCTTTTTTTCATTAAGCTTTGCGCAAGCAGGGGATTTGATTAATAAACATTTGCCGTCAAATTTGAAAATGGATACTCAGGTGCGTTATCGCATGGAATCGAAAGATAACTTCGATTTTAAAGATTCAGCAATCGATAAAGATACTTACTCTTTAATACGCACACGGTTAAGTCTTGATTACATGCCAATTAAACAAGTAGAAATGTTTGGGCAAGTTCAGGATTCTCGAGTGGAAGATATGAAATATTATGCTGAATCAAATGCTGTACATTTTTTAGATTTTCGTCAACTGTATCTTTCACTTAATGATCTGTTATCTGTTGAGGGATTGCTGCCACATTCTAAGTTAATTTTTGGACGACAATCATTGAATTTTGGTTCTGGTCGTTTAGTCGGTGACCCAGATTGGTCTAATATCGGTCAGACCTTTGATGCTGGACGTATTAATTTGACATGGAATGATCCAAGTATCAAATTAGATCTTTTTTGGGGGAATAGTACGGCTAATAAAAGTCCGCGAGAAGGCAATGATCTTTATGATCGTTCAACGAAAGATACATTAGGTGGATATTATTCAAGTTGGACGGTTGATAAAAAATTAACTGTTGAACAATATTTATTTAGTCGAAAAACAAATGTAAATAAAAATTTTGGTCCATCAGGTAGTGGAGAACTTGATGAATATACGGCAGGTGGACGAATAGTTGGAAAAGAGCTCAAAGATTTTGATTATGAATTAGAATTAGCTGGGCAATGGGGTGATTTTAACGATCAGAAAGTTAGTACTTTGATGGGAATTGCCATTTTAGGTTACACCTTAAGCGCACCATGGAAACCTCGTCTATCTGCAGAATATGATTATGCCAGCGGAGACACTGACCCAAGTGATGGGACAAGGCACACCTTCGATAATCTTTATCCAGCGAATCATGCTTATTATGGATATATGGATTTAGTAGGTTTACAGAATCTCAATAATTATCGTTTGGGGGTAAGTGTTAATCCAACTGATCAATTAAAATTATCTTTAGATAGTCATTTTATTTATTTGGATACACCTAAAGATTCTTTTTATTCAGCTGCTCGTTCTGCGACACGCACACCAAGCGCATCAGTTTTAGATTTAAATACTTACGTTGGTAATGAATTGGATTTATGGTCAAGTTATAAAATATGTCCGTATGCAACAGTTGTTGTAGGGTATTCACATTTTTTAGCGGGTAAATATTTAGCTCAAACGGGAGCTAATGATGATGCTGATTTTTTATATACGCAATTGACATTCAATTTTTAGGAGAGGTCATGGTCAACATTGAAGAACTTAAACATTTTTTAGAATTAAAAGATTCTGATCTCAAAAAGCTCAAGACGGAACAATTGCGTTTGCTTTTGGGAATTCTTCGTTATTCAACCAGGATAGTTCAGCGTGAGCTTAACACTAGGGAAGAGATTATTTCTTCAGCTTCGAAAAGTGATCATCTGCGTAGGTCTACGTAATTTTCTCCGTATTTGTGTGTATATGTGTAACATGGATTGTGTTTTAAGATATATACACTATGTAGTAGCCTTTCTTCTTCTATAGCCAATATGTAGTTGTTTTTAAAGAGATTCTATAATTTTGCTTAACAAATATTTTATAGTAAATAATTTGATGAGGATTTCTCGTTATTTTCTAATGTATTTTAATATTTAATTGGAGGAGTAAACATGGCTACAGAAATATTTACCACAGTAATTAAACGAAACAACAAAAGAGAAGATTTTAATCCACAGAAGATTGCTAATGCTATAACTAAAGCTGGTCGGGCAACAGGTGAATTTGACCAAGAAATGGCCCAAAAATTAGCGGTCAGAGTTGTTAACATTGTTCATCAGATGTTCTCCAATGATCCAACGGTGGAAGGTATTCAAGATATTGTTGAAGATATTCTTATTTCTTCCCCTTACCGTAAAACAGCTAAAGCATATATTCTTTATCGTCAGCAACATGCTGAAATGCGCGCTATTGCCTCAAAGTTTAATACCGACCTAGTAGATCAATATCTTAACCAAAATGACTGGAAGGTTAATGAAAACAGCAATATGGCTTATTCTTTGCAGGGGCTCAATCACTACATCTCAGCGGAGGTTAGCAAATTATATTGGCTTAATCGTATTTATCCTGTGGTTATTAAGGAAGCCCATCAAAGCGGGGATTTCCATATACATGATCTTGGACTTTTAAGCGTCTATTGTGTTGGTTGGGATTTGCAAGATTTGTTGACACAGGGCTTTAGAGGAGTGGCTGGAAAAATGGAAAGCAAGCCTCCCAAACATTTGCGTAGCGCTTTAGGGCAAATTGTTAATTTTTTCTACACCTTACAGGGCGAAGCCGCAGGGGCGCAGGCTTTTTCCAACTTCGATACATTATTGGCCCCGTTTATTCGTTACGATGACTTGACGTATCAAGAGGTCAGGCAAGCCTTACAGGAGTTTGTTTTTAACATCAATGTACCGACTCGTGTTGGTTTTCAGACACCTTTTACCAATATCACGATGGATTTGACCGTGCCCAGTTATTATGCCAATCAAGGAGTCATTATCGGTGGAGTACCTCAAAAAGAGTCTTATGGTGATTTTCAAGAAGAATTAGATATGTTTAACAAAGCTTTTCTTGAAGTGATGCTGGCTGGTGATGCAAAGGGTAGAGTGTTTACTTTTCCAATACCAACCTATAATATGACCAAAGATTTTAATTGGGATAACTCCAATTTAGATTTACTGTGGAAGATGACTGCAAAATACGGAATTCCATATTTTTCTAATTTCATTAATTCTGATATGAATCCGGAAGATGCAAGGAGTATGTGTTGCCGTCTTCGTTTAGATAATAGAGAGCTAAGAAGTCGCGGAGGAGGATTATTTGGAGCTTCACCATTAACTGGTTCTATTGGTGTGGTCACTATTAATTTACCGCGACTTGGATACATGGCTCAGGATGAAAAAGAATTTTTTATCAAGCTTGAGAAACAAATGATTTTGGCTAAAGAAAGTCTGGAAATTAAACGAAAGGTTTTAGAAAAGTTTACGGAAGAAAATCTGTATCCATACATCAAGTTTTATTTACGCAATATTAAAGAACGTTTTGATCAGTATTGGAAAAATCATTTCTCTACTATTGGTCTTTTAGGAATGAACGAAGCTTGTTTGAATTTGTTAGGTCAAAACATAGCCACTGTTCAAGGTAAGGAGTTTTCTGTGCGTGTTTTAGAGTTTATGCGCAGTCAATTGCTTGAGTTTCAGCAAGAGACGGGCAATATTTATAATCTGGAGGCTACACCTGCGGAAGGAACTTCTTACAGTTTGGCTAAATTAGACAAGGCTATTTTTCCTAGTATTATTTGTGCTAATGAAGAAGAATACATCCAAGGTCACGAACCATTTTATTCCAATTCTTCTCATTTACCTGTGCAATACACCGAGGATATTTTTGAGGCTTTGGATCATCAGGACGATCTGCAGACGCTTTATACTGGAGGAACTGTGTTGCATGGATTTGTTGGCGAGAATATCAGTGATGCACAGGCGCTTAAGCATTTAGTGCGTACAATTTGTCAGCAATATCGACTGCCATATTTTACCATTACTCCGACGTTCAGTGTTTGCCCCAGTTGCGGTTATTTGCCTGGTGAACATCCTTTGTGTTCTTCTTGCGAAAGTGAATGTGAAGTGTATTCACGTGTTGTGGGATATTTGCGTCCTGTTAAACAATGGAATAAAGGGAAAAAAGAAGAGTTTAAAGAACGTAAAACATATCATTTATGCGCATAGGCGGATTCCAACAATTCTCTTTGATCGACTATCCTGGAAAGATGGCAGCTATTGTCTTTACGCAGGGCTGTAATTTTCATTGCGGTTATTGTTACAATCCTCAATTAGTTTGCCCTCAACAATTTCAAGTTCCAGTTGAAGAATCTATTGTTTTAGAATTTCTAGAATCACGAAAAGGAAAGCTACAGGGTGTAGTGGTGACGGGTGGTGAACCAACTATTCAGAAGGGATTGTTGGACTTTTTGGTTAAGTTAAAAGCGATGCATTACTCAGTTAAGCTGGATACCAACGGCAGTAATCCGGATATTCTAGCTTCAATCATTGAATTGAATTTAGTTAATTTTATTGCCATGGATATTAAAACATCTTTTAATCATTATGAAAAAGCCATTGGCGTAAAAGTAGACGCTGAGTGTATTAAGTCCAGCATTAACGTAATTATTAATAGCGGTTTGCCTCATCATTTTCGAACCACCTTGGTTAAGGCTCATTGTTCTAAAAATGATTTAAAAGAAATCCAAGAGTTCATAGGACCTTCACAGCATCACGTGCTTCAATCTTTTGTGCCTCTATCTACAATCATTGATCAGCAGTTATTAAAGGCAAAGCAATACACTTCTAATGATATCCAGAATTTATGGCTGCAATTTCAGAGGGGTGTTTAGGCTTATGCAAGTAGATATTAAAATAATGATGGAGTATTTGATTAAAGAAGTGAGAGAGAAAATACTATTTAAATTTTCTTCTGACCAATCTTGTTCTTTTGATGGTTTTTGTGAAGGGAGATGTGATGTGTGTCCTGAGAAATTGATTGAATTTTTAGACATAGAAATTACTCACTGGGAATTTTGTTTAAAACACGACGTGCTTCCAAAGGCAATCGATTTAGAAAATTTAACCAAAGATTATAAGAAAATTTATACTATATTAGAAAAGGGAGGGTTTTTAAAGACATCTTCCAGTTAAGGAGATATTGTTTTTTTGTAACGGTATTATTTAGCAAAAGCCATCCTTTGAAAGGATGGCTTTATTATTATGTTTATAATAGCTAGATGAAAGAAATGTTTACAATTTTTAGTCTTAATGAGATAATTTGGTTCAAATTTTTGCTTATTTGAGTCGGCCTTTATTAATGGAAGCATAGTTTAAGGATGAGGAATGAACAAGCGGCGGGTTGTTGTTACAGGTGTGGGGGTTATTGCTTCTAATGGTATTGGCAAGGATGAGTTTTGGCGTGCGAATAAGCAAGGCAAATCAGGTATTAGTATGATCGATACTTTTGATATGACGCATTTAGATACAAAAATTGCCGGACAGGTGAGAAATTTTGACCCGGCGCAATATATGCCAGGGGATCTTGTTAAGAAGACGGATCGTTTTGTTCATCTTGGACTTTCGGCGGCTAAGATGGCGGTGGATGATAGTAAGATTGATTTTACCAGTGAAGATAAAGATAAGGTCGGCGTGATTATTGGTTCAGGTTTAGGCGGTGTTATGTTTCATGAAGAACAGATGATGGCCTGTTTTGACAGGGGATCACATCGTCTTAATCCATTAGCTGTGCCCAAGGTCACTCCAAATGCGGTCTCTAGTCATATTGCGATTTATTTTGGTCTTGTAGGTCCTAACATGGTGATTAGTACAGCCTGCGCATCAGGAACCCATGCTGTTGGTGAAGCATTTCGTAAGGTACAATATGGTGATGTGGATGTCTGTGTAACCGGTGGTGCTGAGGCTCCTATCACACAAGGTTCTTTTGGTGCTTATTGCGCATTACGGGTTTTGTCTAAACGCAACGATATTCCTCAAGAGGCTTCACGGCCTTTTGATAAGAATAGAGATGGCTTTGTCATGAGTGAGGGTGCTGGGATGTTAATTCTAGAAGAATTAGATCATGCTCAAAACAGAGGTGCTCATATTTATGCGGAAGTGGTTGGTTATGCCGCTAATTCCGGCGCTCATCATATTGTCATGCCAGATTCTACAGGTAAGGATGCTACGCGTGTTATGAAGGCAGCTCTTAAAGATGCTGGATTAGAGGGGAAGGGTGTTGATTATATCAATGCGCATGCTACATCTACCTCAGCTAATGACAGTGCGGAAACTAAGGCGATTAAAGAGGTTTTTGGTGCAGCAGCTTATCAAATTCCAGTATCGTCGACAAAATCTATGATCGGGCATTCCATTGGCGCCGCTGGCGGGATTGAAGCGGTTGTCAGTGTTTTAAGTATTGAAGATCAATTTATTCCGCCGACGATTAATTTAAGTACTCCTGATCCAGATTGTGATTTAGATTATGTGCCCAATCAGGGAAGAGAATCAAAGGTTAATACTGTGTTGTCTAATTCTTTTGGGTTCGGTAATTGCAATGCATGTTTAATTTTTCAAAAATTAAAGGGGTAGAAATTATGATTACTTATTCAGAAGTTGATACTCAGGTTAAAGAAATTCTTGCCAAACAGTTAGGTTTGTCTGTTGAGAAAGTAAAGTCAGAATCTTTGTTAGTGGAAGATTTAGGGATGGATTCTTTTGGTTCTATTGAAACGGCTTTTGAATTGGAAGAAAAGTTTTCTCTTAAGATCCCAGATCAAGCTATTTATGGAGCAAAGATGGTCAAAGATATTGTAGATTATCTGGCTAAAGAAAAAGGGGCAACAGCATAATATTATGGCTGTTAAGTTTTCATTACAATTGAGTAAGTTTTTTAAACCATCCCAACGGAATTTCAAAACTCCTGATAATGGTTATCTACTGCCTGGAACTAACGGTAAGGCTGTTCTTTTAATTCATGGGCTGACAGGTACTCCTCATGAAATGAGATTTATTGCTAATTATTTAAATCGCCAGGGCGGCTATACAGTCAGCTGTCCTCGTTTAGCTAATCATGGCAGACCTATAAATGTTTTAAAGAGAAGCAAGTGGCAGGAATTTTATACTACTGTTCGTGAAAATTATCTTGAGATCAGTAAAACTCATTCCGAGGTTTACACAAGCGGTTTGTCTATGGGAGCTTTGTTATCTTTATTATTAGCTGATGAATTCAAAGAGGGCATTTCGGGGGTAAGTTGTTTAGCACCAACATTATTTTACGATGGATGGAATTGCCCTTGGTATCGCTGCTTCTTACCTTTTGCTTATGTGACGAAGTTGAAATATTTATGCTATTTTAAAGAAGAGTATCCCTATGGTGTTAAGAATAAAGCCATTCAGAAGCTTATTCATGAATTTTATGCCAAAGCTAAATTAGATAATATGGATAGTGTGGCGCAATTTGGGTATCCTTATTTTCCAGTAAGTCTTCTTCATCAATTAGAGAAATTGGTTGTTCATTTGAATAAAAGATTATCTAATGTGATAGCTCCTGTACAGGTGATTCATGCCAAAGAGGATGATATGGCAAGTGTCCGCAACTCTCAATTTATTTATGACCGAGTACAATCGGCTCAGAAAGAATTTGTTCTTTTGGAAGATTCGTATCACATTATAACCGCGGATCAAGAGAGGGGAATGGTGGCACAAAAGATAACAGAATTTTTTAATCGTTCTTGTAAGGTGGCCAATGTTTAAAAATCGCCTAGCTCAAATAAGTCATCTTTCTAAAAGTAAAACGCCTCTTATTATGGCTAACTGCAGGGTATTTTTTGATTTTGACAATACTATGACCGTTACCGATGTTCTTGATAACATTATTAAAAAATTCTCTATTTCTGATGATTGGAAATCATTGCAAAAGTTATGGGAAAAGGGTCAAATCGGTACTAAGGAATGTTTAGAAGGTCAATTGAGCGGGGTAAGAATAACCAAAAAGCAATTGATCCAATATTTAAGTAAGGTTCAGCTTGATGATAGCACGTATAAGGTTTTGTCTTTTTTAAGTAAGGAAGGTATTCAACCTGTCATATTAAGTGATAATTTTACACCGATTATCGAGGAGATCTTAGGTCATCACGCGATTAAGGGCGTTAAGGTTTATGCTAATACTTTACGTTATTATAAAGATCATTTAATACCTTCATTTCCCTATGATAATCCTTTTTGCCCATCCTGTGCTCATTGTAAGAAGATTCATTTAACGCGTGATCAGCATGTGAATAAATTAATTGTTTATATTGGAGATGGCCGTTCTGATTTTTGTCCGGCAGGAGTTTCGGATATTGTTTTTGCTAAGGATACTCTTTTAGATCATATGAAAAAAGAGGGTAAGGAATATATTCCTTACAAGAATTTAGGGGAAGTTTATAATCATTTCAAGGAGGCTGTTTATGGCACAGATGATGCCAATCGCTAGTTCTTCTTTTAAGTTAACGGATGAAGAATTATTGAAACTAGAGGCTCAATATTGTTCTTGGGGCGATACGGTGCATTATGCGCATAAGCTGAATATTTTTCGTAATGCGGATGGCAGCTATCTTTATGATGGGAACAAAACTCCTTATTTAGATCTGAACATGTGGCATTCTGTTTGTAATTTTGGTTATAAGAATAAGCGTTTAAACGATGCTTTTAAGCAGCAGCTGGATACCTTGCCACAAGTGCCGTCTCAGTATTTGCATGAAGAAAAAATCTTATTAGCTACTAAGATTGCTCAGAATATTGAAAAGACTTTTGGTGTTAAAGGCCGGGTGCATTTTAATGTCGGAGGGGCAGCTGCTAATGAGGATGCTATAAAGATTGTACGTAACCATACCCATAAAAATCTGATGTTTGCTTTTCAAGGTGGTTATCACGGTCGTACTTTTGGAGCAACGGCGATTACATCTAGTTATCGTTATCGTGAACATTATGGCCATTTTTCTGATCGAGCTAATTTTATTCCTTTTCCATATGAGTTTCGTCATAAAGGAAAAGAAAGCTGTTCTGAGTATTGTTTAAATGAATTCAACAGATTATTTGAAACAGAATATTGCGGTGTTGTTAATACGAAGAATAATAACTGTGAATACGGTGGTTTCTTTGTGGAGCCGGTTCAGGCAACGGGTGGGTATATTGTCCCGCCTTTGGATTATTTTAAAGGCCTTAAAGCAACCTTGGATAAGTATAAAATCCTTTTTGTTGATGATGAAGTTCAAATGGGATTCTTTAGAACCGGTAAGATGTGGGCTATTGAACATTTTGGAGTTACTCCAGATATTATTGTTTTTGCCAAAGCGTTTACTAACGGATTAAATCCTTTATCTGGTATTTGGGCTCGTGAAGGTTTAATCTCTCCAGAGGTTTTTCCTCCTGGTTCAACCCATTGCACCTATTCGTCTAATCCTTTAGGGACAGCTGCAGGGCTGGCTGTTATGAATCTCATTGAAGAGGAAAATTTTGGCGTTTCTGTACCTCAAAAGGGTGAGTATTTCTTAAATGGTTTAAAGATGTTTCAAAGCAAATATCCTCAAATTGGAAATGTGAATGGTTTGGGATTAGCTTTACGTGTTGAACTTTGTCAAAAAGATGGATTTGCCCCTAACCGTAAATTAGCTGAAGATATGATTAATATTGGACTCGAAGGTAATCTTATGGTTGCAGGTAAGAAAATGGGATTGGTGCTTAATGGAGGTGGTTATTATAAAAATGTATTAACCTTAGCGCCATCTTTATATATTACTGAGAATGAAATGGATTTAGCTATTGATCTTTTAGAGCAAGTATTAAAGAAGGCGTTGACGATCTAGAAGTTCTGCTGCGTGTTCATTATGTTTAATAAGAAAACCATTCTTTTTAGGATGGTTTTTTATTCTAAGGTTATAAAACATATGCGTATTTTAGTTGTGGAAGATGAAGAAAAGATTGCCAAATTCATTAAGCGCGGCCTTAAAGAAGAAGGCTATAGTGTGGATGTATCCTTTGATGGGAAGGAAGGATATTTCTTAGCAGGAACCAATGATTATGATCTTATTGTTTTGGATTTAATGCTTCCTCAAATGGATGGTTTGACGATCTGCCGTAAACTTCGTTCTGAAAATAATTCTACTCCTATTCTAATGCTGACAGCTAAGGATACTATTAAAGATAAAGTAATAGGTCTCGATTCAGGCGCGGATGATTATTTGCTTAAACCTTTTGCTTTCGAGGAATTTCTAGCCAGAGTCCGTGTTTTACTGCGTAAAACAGATGCCGGGGTTTCCACCCAAATAAAGGTGGGTGATTTAATAATGGATTTATTGACTCATAAAGTTCTTCGTTCAGGAAAAGAAATTAATTTAACAGTAAAGGAATATGCTCTTTTAGAATATTTAATGAGAAATGAAGGGGTTCTTGTTACCAGGACTATGATTTCGGAACATGTATGGGATATTAATTTTGATACTTTTACTAATGTTATCGATGTTTATATCAATTATCTACGAAATAAAATTGATCATGGTTTTGAACATAAGATGATCGCTACCGTTAGGGGTAGAGGGTATATCTTAAAGAAATAGCATGTTTATTAAATCCGTTAGATTTAAGGTTGTTTTGTGGTACATGTTAATTTTGTCATTAACCTTGATGGTTTTCGGCATAGCTTTGTATCACAATTTTAAATATAAATTATCTGGAGATATGAATGATTTACTGCGTTCTCGTGCCAATGGAATTGTAGAATCAATTGATACGTATTGGGAAACAGAGCGGTTAGAATCAAATAAAGGTTTTGCCAGGGAACATTTTTCCAAGCAGGATAATATTAATTTTACTAAGATTGCTCAGCGTTGGGTGGGCGATAAAGATACTGATCCTTTTTTTGTAGATTTTATAGTTCGTATTTTTGATGTTAACGGCAAGTTGATTGCGGCTTCTAAAAATATTCCCGTAGTTGGTTTAAATCCGCAGTTCTTAAAAGATTTTCAAAGAGGAAGTAGTCATTTCGAAGATATACGTGTTGAATCAATCGCTTTTAAGTCTAATGTTTTAAGAATTTTTACTATTCCTGTTATTGAAAATAATAAAGTTTCTTATATTGTTCAAGTAGCAAGCCCCTTAGAAAGAATGTATTTGGCGCTTAATAATCTAAGCCTGCTTTTATCTTTACTTTTACCAGCAACAGTTCTTCTGACAGGCTTATCAGGTATATTTTTAGTTAAGCTGACTTTAAAACCTGTAAATGAAATGATTGATACTATTCATCAAATCACAGCTGAGAATTTAAATTTACGTATTAATATTCCACAATCTAAGGATGAAATCCAAGCATTAGCTATTACTTTCAATGACATGATTATCCGTTTAGATGAAGCTTTTCGATCGCAGAGACAATTTATGGAAGATATTTCACATGAACTAAAAACACCATTATCTATTCTTAAGGGAGAATTAGAGGTTACTTTAAAGAAAATTCGTTCAGCAAAAGAATATGAAACAACTTTGCAGAGTAGTTTAGAAGAAATTGACCGCTTAACTCGTATTGTTAATGATTTGTTGGTTTTAGCCCGCTTTGATACCAAGACTGTTGCTTTGGAAATCATGCCGATACATTTAAATGATCTTATTAATAATGTAATTAATGATTTGCGTTTTTTAGCTGAGAAAAAAACAATAAAATTAGATTTTAATGATGAATGTATTTATTCAGTTAATGCGGATAGAGAACAGTTAAAACGACTTTTTTTAAATTTATTGGACAATGCTATCAAATACACTCCACAAGAAGGAAAGATTTCTATCAATGTTTTTCAGGAGGGGGGGGGCTTGAAAGTAGATATAGTAGATACTGGCGTTGGAATATCTCAAAAGGAAATTCCTCGTATTTTTGATCGATTTTATCGTGTTGATAAATCCCGTAGTAGTTTTGGATTTGGGCTAGGGTTAAGCATTTCAAAATCTGTTGCGTTGGCTCACGGTGGAGATATTACAGTCCGCCCTAATGATCCTCAAGGATCTGTTTTTTCTGTGATTCTTCCTATTAGAAATCTTTAATCTTTTTCTAACCTTAGTTTAATTCTATTTATAGATACTTATTAAACGAAGAAAGGAGGGGACTATGAAAAAATTATCTGTTTTATTTATGGCTTTAGCTTTAACAGTTGCTGTCAGCGGTTTTTCTATGGCTGCCAATGATGTTATGGTTAATTCACTAACTAATGATGTAAAGGTTGAAAAGACTGTTGTAAAGAAGCATAAAAAAGGCATGGCTCATAAGGCTGCTAAGAAAGTCAAGGAAGTAAAAGTTGTTACACCTGTCACACCTATTACAAAGTAGTAAGAAAGGATTAGCTTCATGAAGAATATATTTTTTGCAGTATCAGTTTTAACAGCAATGACCTCATTAGCTTTGGCTGATCAATCATCAATGGCAGCTGCAGCTAAAGTAACTGCTCCTGCTGCGGCCTTAGCTGTTCCAGTTATGGGGGTTGACAAAGTTTTAGCAGGATTGGTTAAAGCTGTTTCTTTGCCGGATGCTATTAAGGGGACAAAAAGTGAAATTATTGTTACCGATATCACTGGTAAGGATGTTGCTGTTTTGGTTAAGGCAACAACAACTTTGTATGATGTAGATGCTAAGGCGACTACATTAGATAAAATTGTTGCAAGCAGCAAGGTAGGAGTTATTTATAAAACAACCGCCGAAGGTGTTAATGAAGCAAAATCAGTAAAGATTGTAAAATAAATAGGTTGGTTTGTATAAAAAGGGCCTTGTTTCTTAATAGAACAGGGTCCTTTTTGTTGATTATTAATTTCGAAAAAATGTTAATCTTTGGTAGTATTACTCTATGATTAACATTCCAGATTTTGTTTATTCCAAAGATAATGCGGGGAATTCATTGTGTCCTAGGTGTAAGAAGCAAATTAAGGTTTGTGATTGCCCCTCATTAGAACCTGTAAAAGCAAAGATTATTAAAGTTTTACCTAAGGTGCGTTTAGATAAATCTGGACGTAAGGGGAAATCTGTGACCTTGATTGAAAATTTACCTTGTAATGAAACTTATTTAAAGGATTTGGCAAAGCAATTGAAGATAAGAACAGGCAGCGGCGGTACTTTTTATTTCTCAGAAGGTTCTGGTGTTGTAGAGGTTCAAGGTGATCATAAGAAATTAATTGAACAGTTTTTTATTAAATAGAGAGTGTATGATGTCCAAAGATCCTTTACATAGTGTCACTCTAGAGATGATTGTTACCCGTTTGTATGAAAAATACGGCTGGGCAGAATTGGGTAACAGGATTAATATCAATTGTTTTATTATTAATCCTAGCATTAAATCAAGCTTGGTTTTTTTAAGAAGAACACCATGGGCTAGGACGCAGGTGGAAGATTTATATATCAAGAGTGGTTTCTAGATATTAAAAGAGGGAAGATTGTATGAGAAAACTATTAGTTGGATTTGTTTTTTTTGGGTATTTGTTTCTTTCAATACTTGCTTATGCGGGCACTAGGGAGGGGCAACAGAGTTTTTATGATATTGTTAATAAAATGAAAAGAGAGCTTTCATTAACAGAAGAGCAGTTTGAAGCCTTAAAGCCTATTGTTAAAGAAAATATGCAAAAACGTTTAGATTTGATAGGTAATTTTGATGGTGAGGCAACTGTCAGTAAATCTCAACAGAAGATAGCTATGCGTAAGCTGAAGGAAGAAATGAATCATAAATTAAGTAAATTTCTAACAGAAGGACAAATGAAAAAACTCATAGAAAAGCAGCATTTAAAAGAAAGCCTTAATAAGGATAAAATTGATTATTCAGATGGATTAGTTGGGGGGGTGGCATTAAGTCCACAGGGAGGATCATTACAGTTTTGAGGTTTATATTCTTTGTCTTCATATTTCTTAACATTATTTTCTCCTCAATAGCATGTACTGGCATACCATTTTTAAATAAGAATATTGAGTCACCAGTAATTCTTAATGATTCTACTTTGAGCCCCTCGACTCAAGTGTTAATTGTTGAGCCGACTGAGGGTTCTGTTTTTAAAGCAAGAGTAATGGCTTGGCAAAAGTTGGGTCAAAAATGGCAGGTGGTTTTTCCCCAGATGATGGCTGTTGTTGGAAGAAGTGGTATTGCAGCAAATGGTGAAAAGAGAGAGGGTGATGGAAGAACTCCATTAGGGGTATTCCTAATTAAGACAGCTTTTGGCTATGCTCCTACGGTTGATACAAAGCTTAGTTACCGTCAATCGGGAATCGATGATGTTTGGATTGATGATGTTCATTCAAAGAATTATAATCGATGGTGTAATATTAAAGATTTGGATGGGGCAAGATCTTTTGAACGTATGAAAAGAGAAGATGATCTTTATAAAGCAGGATTAGTGATTGAATACAATACAGCTCCTGTGGTGGCGGGATTGGGAAGTGCTATTTTTTTACATATATGGCGTAGTTTTGACAAGTCAACCTCAGGGTGTGTTGCTCTATCAGAAAAGAATGTTTTAAAGTTATTAAAATGGCTAGATATGTCTCATAATCCGGTTATTGTAATTAATTCAAAATAGGGAGATTAAAAAATGAAAAAGATATTTTTTGTTTTATTGCTGATATCTGTCCCAAGTTTCTTAGTATCTGAAACTGCGTTGGCATGGAAGGCGCGTAAACCGAAAGAAATTGTTGAGCCAAACTCTGTTTTAATTAAGCGCATTGTTTTTTCAGGATTTGTTTTAAAGGATAAAGACTTCCTTAATGGAATTATTAAAAAAAATAGAAACAAATATTTATCTCAAGAGCAAATTCAGAAAATTGTTGATCAAGTAAAGATAAGCTATCTGGAGGCGGGATATACTGGATTGGTGTCGGTGAGTTATAAATTAAATAAGAATCAATTAATAATTAACATTTTAATGCTTAATCGTTGATAGTTGAAGGTTTGAATCTGTTTTCTTAAATACATAAGCATAGTGAGCTAGGTAAGAAGGTAGAATCGGGATGGTAAAAACTCCTATACAAGCAAGGCCATAGGTAAAGCTTTGATAAAAGGAGGATTTGATAAATTGAAGATCGTAATTGTGTCCAGTTAAATCTAGAAGTAATCTTACAAATAGTAATGCCTGCCAGAATCTCAACCACTTCTTAATATTGCATGCATATAAAAGAACAACCAGGGGGGCTAGCAGATTTATAAATAGGCTTAGAATATTTAATATTAGAAAAAGAATATAGTGATCATTGATAGCTATTAAAATAGTGTAATAGGTTCGAAAGGGTGAATCTTTATGGAGAAGATCTCCCAGGGATACAAAAACAATACTTGTTAGGTAAATTGCATAAAGTTTCCAAAGCCAGTTTTTCATATAGGTATTATGGCATAGGTGTTTATTTGGTGTTAAAATTCTTTAAAAAGTTTTTGTAATCTAAGTCCAAGATGATAGTATAAATCTAATGAATGAAGAGTTTTACACCATCGTTTCTCAAATCCACAAAGAAGATCCTCGTTATAGCCCTGATTCTTATGAATTTGTCATGGAAGCTTTAAGTTATACTCAGAGAAAATTTACAGAAAAAAGACATATCAATGGAGTTGAGTTCTTAGAAGGAATTAAAGCTTTATTACTCAAGAAATTTGGCCCAATGACCATTCCTGTGCTGGATTATTGGGGTGTGAAAAGAACGGAAGATTTTGGTAATATCGTTTACAATTTAGAAAAATATAAGATTATTTCTAGAGATCAAGAGGACCGTTATGAAACGTTTAAAGATGGTTATGATTTTCAGAAAGTATTTGAAGAAGGTTACCGCAAAGAACTTGCCAAGCGTTTAAAGACGATGCGTTTTTAAGTTTTTTGGAAATTTCATATGAGTGATAATAGGGATGTTGGCTACGCTATTTTGGGCTGTGGTTTTGGTATTTATTCTTTTTTAAAAGGTTTCAAAGTTCTTCAAAAGAAAAGGTTGATTCAAGATATTCCAACAACTACCATCCGTGGGCTTGCGATGGGCTTAGTTGAGCTTACGGGCAAAGCTCAAAAAATAAAACCAATCAGTTCTCCTTTGACAAATACGGAATGTGTGTATTTTCGTTATACGATAGAAAAATATATCAGTAGTGGTAAGTCAAGCCACTGGGTTACTGTTTCTCAAGGGGATAGTTCCTATTGTCCATTTGTACTAGATGATGGAACTGGCACGATTGTGGTTTTCCCTCAGAAGGCGGAATTTATTATGCCTCTTGATTTTGAATATCAAACAGGATTAGGCAAAGGGGTCCCAGAAAATTTAGGAAATTTTATGGGACAGCATGGTATAGAATATAAGAGTTTCTTTGGGAACTATACTATGCGTTTTAGAGAGTGGTATATTACACCTGATAAACCTGTATTTGTTTTGGGAACTGCTAGGAAAAATGACGGACATATTGATATTCATTTTGATCAAATATCCAATCGGATTGATGATTTAAAACTAGCAAGTCAAAAAGAAGCTACCCCTTTATTGAAAAAAGAGGGATATATTAGTGATGATGATTGGTCTAAAGCTGTTGCTAGTACTGAAGGTAGAATGTTAGAAGAAGAGATAAAGGTTGATTCTAGATCTGATTTAAAGAATTCAGAATGTATAGTAGCAAAGGGAGATGAAAGTCAGGTTTTTATTATTTCAGATGAAAGTCAAACACAGATTATTAATAATTTTTCATGGAGTGCTTTCGCAGGTATTTGGGGTGGGGCGGCTTTAAGTTTGTCAACGTTGGCTTATTTATTATTTCGATTAGGTCTTTGGGCAAGGTTTTAATCTAGGGAGGCTAAAATGGGGATTGTTGTACTTGTGGCTATAATCTTTATTGCTTTTGGTTGCATATCTTATTTTGTCACTATTTATAATGGTCTTATCGTTGTTTCACGTAATATTGATAAAGCTTGGGCAAATATTGATGTTTTGTTAAAGCAACGTCATGATGAAATTCCAAAGTTAATCAGTGTTTGTGAAGGGTATATGAAGTATGAACGAGAGACTCTTGAGAAGATTACTTTAGCACGTACAGCTTGTATTCAAGCGCAAGGGGTAGGACAGGCAGCTTTGGCTGAAGGGGATTTAGCAAAATCCTTAAAAACTTTATTTGCTGTAGCTGAAAATTATCCTGATTTAAAAGCTAATCAAAACTTTACACAACTTCAGAGTCGTGTTAGTTATTTAGAGAATCAGATTGCGGATAGACGCGAGTTTTATAATGATACTGTCAATAGTTATAATATTAGGATTAATGAAATTCCTGATCTCTTTGTTGCTAGAATTCTTAATCTCTTGGTAAGAGATTTATTTAAGATTACTGAAGAAGATCGTCAGGATGTAAATATAAAATTTGATTTTCCAAAATAAAAGGAGCGCAAGATGAATTGTTCAGTTTGCTCAAAAGAAATGATTGTAGAAGATTTTGGACAGAAGGTTAATGTTTGTGAGAATGGATGTAAGGGAATTTGGTTTGATCATTTTGCTCTACAAAGGTTGGATCAAAACAATGAAGGTGTTGGAGAAGCTCTTAAAGCTGCTTTAAATTATCCACGTGTTAATGATGGTAATCGAGGCCCCATTAAGTGTCCTAAATGCAATATGCCTATGCATTCTCATAAGTATGAAAGATCTCAGGAGGTTTGTGTTGATGAGTGTTATGGTTGTGGGGGCTATTTTTTGGATTCTGGTGAGTTGGCTCAAATACGTAACAAGTCGATGAGTGATGCACAAGTAGACGCGTATGTTGCAAAGCTCGCTGGAGATGTTCAGTCGGATGTTCATTTACAAGCAGCTGAGAAACTTGGCAAAATCTTGCAAATGCATTATTGGAATGCTTGATCCTTATTGCTTTATACCTACCTTGTTTTAGATTAGGATTTTCTATACTTAATGAAAAGTCTTTCCGATCTTCCCATTCAATTTATTAAAGGTGTAGGTCCTGCTAAAGCTAAATTATTAGCTAATTTAGGTGTTTATACTGTCGAGGATTTTTTGTATTTATTTCCTTATCGTTATGAGGACAGATCTTCTTTAATTCCTGTAGCCATGATTAAGGTGGGAGAAAAACAAACAGTAGCAGGTTTGGTGCTCAAGGTGGGGAAGCGCAATTTTTATTCTAAGACTCGTGCTTTTGAGATTGCTGTTGGTGATAAGAGCGGACGTATTTCTTGTGTGTGGTTTAATCAGCCTTATTTAGATAAATATTTTAAGGAGGGGCAGGAAATTGTTTTATACGGGAGAGTAGAGATCTTTAAGAATCGATTACAAATGTTGAATCCTGATTTTGAATTGATTGCTCCTGAGGATAGAACACTCAATATGGGACGAATTGTACCTATCTATTCTTTGACGAAAGGAATTACTCAGCGTTATTTACGTAAAACAATGGATAGTCTGCTTGAAACTTATGCAGGAGATTTAAAGGATATTATTCCTTTAGAGATTCGCCGTCGTCACAAGCTTGAGAATATAGCCAATAGCATTAAGCATATTCACTTTCCGAGAACGATAGAGGAAGAGCTGCAGGCAAACAGTCGGGTTGCTTTTGAGGAATTCTTTTTATTTCAAATTTGTGTGATCTTGCGCAGACTTAGTATTATTGAGAAAAAGGGTTGTGCTCATACGATTGATCCTTTGCTTATTGAAGATTATAGGAAGAGTTTTTCTTTTAGTTTAACTACAGATCAAGGTAAAGCGCTCAATGAGATTGCGTTAGATATGAAAAAGCCTCGTCCCATGCTTAGGCTATTGCAGGGAGATGTGGGTTGCGGTAAGACCATAGTGGCATTTTTTGGCTGTATTGTTGCTGTACGAAATGGCTCTCAGGCGGCTATTATGGCTCCTACAGAGATCCTAGCGACTCAGCATTATCAAAAATTTAAGAGTTTGTTTGTTAATAGTTCTTTTTCGAATATTCGTTTAGGATTGTTGACTAGCCGTATGAAGAAAAAGCAAAAGGATCTTCTTTGTCAGCAGTTAAAATCAGGGGAGATTGATATTATAATAGGAACTCATGCTCTTTTAGAGGGAACTGTTGATTTTGCAAATCTTAGTTTTGTAGTGATTGATGAGCAACATAAATTTGGTGTTAATCAACGAGCGTTGCTTTCTTCTAAAGGAACTAATCCGGATGTCTTAATTATGACAGCTACACCGATTCCTAGGACGCTGTGTTTAACTCTTTATGGAGATTTGGATGTTTCAACAATTTCTGAGCTTCCGCCGGGTAGAGGAAAGGTTTCAACCTATCATTTTACGGTAGAGAAGGCAGAAGGGGTTTATGAGCGTGTACGTCAGTGGGTTTTAAAGGGTACACAAGCTTATATTATCTATCCCTTGGTTGAAGAAAGTGAGAAATTAGATTTAAAGGCAGCAACGGAGAGTTTTGATCATTTTGTGCAATTTGAATTTAAAGGATTTCGTTTAGCCTTGGTTCATGGACAGATGGATAAGGTTGAAGTTGAAGAAACGATGCAAAAATTTAAACGTCATGAAATTGATATCTTAGTGGCGACAACTATACTAGAAGTTGGTATTGATGTCCCTAACGCTAATGTTATGCTTATTGAACATGCAGAGCGTTTTGGTTTAAGTCAATTGCATCAATTAAGAGGAAGAATTGGTCGTAGTCAGAAGGATGCTGTTTGTATTCTTTTAGGAAATCCAACAACAGAAGAGGGGAAGGCTAGATTAGAAGCTATTCTTAAAACAACGGATGGTTTTAAAATTGCAGAATACGACTTAGAAATTCGCGGACCAGGTCATTATTTCGGCCGTCATCAGCATGGGATTAATGAACTAAGAGTGGCAAATCCTATTACTCAAATGGATTTATTGCAAAAAGCCCGTCTTGAAGCAGGCAATTTGATTAAGGTTGATTCAGCTTTACTAAATGTGGAACATAGATCGATTAAATCAGTCATTAAGAAACGTTATCCTCAATATTTGGATAGGATATCAGCGGGGTAAGGATGAAAATATTAGCTGGAAAATATAAAAATCGTAATTTTTACATGCCTGCAGGCATAAGGCCTACTCAGAATGTTTTTAGGGCGGCTCTTTTTGATATTTTAGGCCATGATTTGGAAGGGATGTCATTTTTAGAGCTTTATGCGGGAAGTGGGGCTATGAGTATGGAGGCTATCTCAAGAGGAGTGGCAAGGGCGATTATGGTTGAGCATGATTCTAAGAATGTAAAAGTTATTCGTGAGAATTGTGAATTGTTAGGAATTGATCTAGGGGGAGAGTATAGGATTGTTCAAGGGGATGCCATGGCTCAGATTAAGAGGCTTTCAATGGAAGGAAACCGTTTTAATATCGTCTTTTTTGACCCTCCATACGGGCTTAAACTTGCTAAAAAAACCTTGAAACTATTAGGGTCAAATGATATATTACACCCTCTTTGTTACGTTGTAGCCCAGTATGATCAGACTGATTTTCTGGAAATACCTGAAAATTTCTCAATTGTGACTGAGCGTAAATACGGTTCATCGCATTTAACAATATTACAAAAGGTTAGTGAATAATGGCGCAAACAAAAGCGGCTATTTATCCGGGTAGTTTTGATCCTGTTACCAATGGTCATTTGGATGTGATTCAAAGGGCAGTGCGGGTTTTTGATAGAGTTATTGTGGCTGTAGCTAATAATGCTAGTAAGGATGCTCTTTTTACAATTAGCCAACGTGTGGATATGTTAAAGAAGGTAACTAAGACAATTAAAGGCGTCGAGGTTGAAACTTTTGATTCCCTGGTTGTTGATTATGCCAGGATAAAAAAGATTAATGTTTTAATTCGTGGTTTACGTATGACCTCAGATTTTGATTACGAATTTCAGATCGCATTAACGAATCGTCGTTTAGCAGAAGATATTGAAACGGTGTTTTTAATGCCTTCTGAGCATGTGTCTTTTGTATCGTCGAGCATTCTAAAAGAAGTGGCTAGTTTAAAAGCAGACATATCTTCTTTTGTACCAAAGGTAGTAGAAGAACAATTAAGAAAACGACTTTGCAAATGATTAAGTTTCCTCTTAAAGATATTAACTCTAAGGGATTGGATATTGCTCAAACAGTTCCAAAAGAGAGTATAGGTTTATCTGATGAAGAAATAGATTTACGTTCTCCTGTTACGATTAAAGCCAAGTTGGAGAGAATTGATGGTCAGGTTATTGCGCGTACCCGTGTGAGTGCTGATTTTGGTTATTTATGTTCGCGTTGTTTAGAAGAGTTTCACGAGATCCAAGAGATTGAATATTATTTTTATTTCGAAGTAACTTCAGAATTGGAGTATGTGGATTTAGGCGAAGAAATACGTCAGGAAATGATTTTGGCTAATCCTTCGCGGATTTTGTGTAAGAATGATTGTAAAGGGATTTGTCCTGGTTGTGGGACGAATTTAAATTTAGAACAATGCAAATGTAAAAATAAATAATGTAGGGGGCGAGCATGCTCGGCCCGTACTAATAAAGGAGAATCATCATGCCATTACCAAAACGTCAACATTCTAAAACACGTGGCCGTACACGCCGCACTCATTGGAAGGTCACCGTTGCTTCATTGCGTAAGTGTCCGCAATGTGCAAAGCCTGGTCTTTCTCATCGTATTTGTCCTTTTTGCGGTTTTTATAAGGGCGCACAAATTGTAGAAGTGACCTCGAAGTAATATCGAGGTCATCCCTAGCCAGCGAGCGAAAGGATCTCATATTAACATATCGATTTTTTTCTACTAATTCAGGTGTTCATTTATGAAAATTGTCGTCGATGCAATGGGTGGAGATCACGCTCCAGAGAATATTGTTGCTGGAGTGATTGAGGCTATTAAGGAATTCAATGTTTCCATTGCTTTGGTGGGGATTCAAGATCAAGTTGAAGCAGAATTAAAGAAACATTCTTATCCTAAGGATTTAATTGAAATTATTCATGCCCCAGAAGTGGTGGCTATGGATGATCACGCCGTAGTTTCTATTCGTCAGAAAAAAAATTCATCGATTACAATTGGCATAGGTCTACTTAAAAAGCCTGGTTATGATGCTTTTGTTAGCGCTGGAAATACAGGTGCTGTAGTTGCAGCTTCTACCGTTGTTTTAGGAATGATTCCTGGAGTTGATCGTGCTGGTATTGGTGTTGTGATTCCTTCTTTAAAAGAGTTTAATTTGATGATTGATATGGGGGCTAACACAGCTGCCAAACCTGAACACCTTCTTCAATATGCTAAGATGGCGAAGGTTTATGTGCGTGAAGTGATTGGTCGGCCTGATCCTAAGGTTGCTTTGCTGAATATTGGTTCTGAAGAAGGAAAGGGAACAGATTTGGTAAAGGAAGCATATAAATTATTGGAAGAAAATGAACCCTCCTTTATTGGAAATATTGAAGCGAATGAAATTTATAGTGGCAAGGCTGATTGTATTGTTTGTGATGGTTATGTAGGGAATGTGGCGTTGAAAGTTTCTGAAGGATTGATGGAATCGGTGGGGGCTCTCATGAAGAGAGAGATTATGAAAAATCCTATTTCTATTCTTGGTGCATTTTTATTAAAAAATACTTTAAGTAAGGCTAAGAAGTCTATCGATTATTCTGAATATGGTGGCGCGCCTTTGCTGGGGGTTAATGGTTTAGTGCTGATCGGTCATGGCCGATCTTCTCCTAAGGCTGTAAAGAACGCTATTCGTCAAGCTAAACGTGAGATTGAGCATAATATTTTAGTAAAGATTAAAGAGGTTTTATGACCAAGGTAGGGATTCTGGGTTTAGGTATTTATCTTCCTTCCAAAAAGCTAACCAATTTTGATTTAGAAAAGATAGTCGATACAACGGATGAGTGGATTCGTTCTCGTACTGGTATTCAAGAAAGACGCATTGCTTCTTCTTTGGAAAAAACCAGCGATCTTGCTTCTAAAGCGGCTCTTGAAGCTCTCAAAGATGCAAAAATTTCTGCAGAGAAAATTGATTTAATTATTGTGGCTACTATCAGTCCTGATAGTAATTTTCCTTCTATGGCTTGTAAGGTGCAAAAAGAAATTGGTGCTAAGAAGGCAATAGCCTTTGACGTGTCGGCTGCATGTTCTGGGTATTTGTATGCATTGACTACTGCTAAACAGTACATTCAAACGGGTATGGTTAGAAATGCTTTGGTCATTGCCTCTGAACGTATTACTAGTTTAATTGATTGGAAAGATAGAAATACCTGTGTTCTTTTTGGTGATGGAGCAGGGGCGTGTGTTTTAGGTAAGGTGACATCAGGCGGTATTACAGCAGATTTTCTACAAGCATTTGGTGACCAGGGGGATTTGATGCGTGTGGTTATGGAAGAGACGCGTAGTCCTTTGACCCCCAACAAAGATACAGCCTACAAATTAC